>DATLOI010000110.1:0-28629 GCA_035536295.1 Casimicrobiaceae bacterium | reverse complement strand
GGGCGAACGCGCCGAGGACGTGTTCTTGATCGACGGCGCGCGACTTCATGACGAGCAGGCGGTGCTGAAGGTGGAGACAGCGCTGGTCGAGGTCCTACGCGTTTGATTTTTCCCGTCGCTTACACGCACGCGAACGTGATCTGTGGACCGAACCCTTCCGCGGTCCAGCCAAGGGCGACCATCGCCTGACGAATTCCTAGACTCGTCGTGTAACGATGATTGGGTGCGCCACCCATGCCGTTGTTATACACGCGATATAGCGGAACACGTCCCGCGGGGCATCCACCGATGCCGTCGGGAAGGGCAATGCGGAAGACGTCACCTTCGAATGTCCACACCGGGTCTCGCTTGACGGTGTCGCACTCGGCGGCATAGGGCGTGTAGAAGTGCGAGCTCTTCGGTGCGAAAGCGGCGCTGAAAAAGCGGCACACGCTCACCGTTCCGGCGACGACGCTACCATCGACGTCGACGCGCTCCCCCGTTCGGCGCCAGCCCACGAACGTTCCGTTGTCGAGCTTTGTAATTTCGTCGGGAATGGTCGTGAGGAAGTAGTGATCGAAGCCTTCGTGGTAGTACTCGATCGCACGCGTCTTGCCGGGCGTCAGCGGATCGAGCTTGAACGTCGCACACGATAATGTCGTTGGGCACGCCAACGCAACGATCTGGCCCGATACATTGATCGAGACCGCACTCGTCAACACCGCCCCGTTGAGTCCTGATACGACGAGCGAATTGAGATCGGTCATTGCGTTCTCGGTGAAAATGAACGCGCGATTGCCACTCGCGGCAACCGCCGATTCACCGACGATTGTGCCGCTGTCGTTGATGTCGAGTGCCGTGCTCGTATTGCCACCCAGCGTGCCGAGCGGCGTAAGCGCTCCATTAGAGTAGAGAGAAACCCCCGGGCCGGGCTGCCGGCACTCTCGGCATAGCCGACGATGTCGCCGCGTTCGTTGATGCCAAGCGCAACGCCATTGTTGCCGCCGAACGTACCAAGATCGGTCATCGTGCCGCCGGAATAGCGGAACGGGCGCGTCTGATTCTGCGCGTTGCGCGAGTAACCGACGACGATGCCCGCCTCGTTGATCGAGTTGGCAAGCGTTGTGTTACCGCCCAACGTAGGCAGCGTTGTCAGTGCGGTGCCTTGTAGCAGAAAGCCCTGAAAAATCCCCGCAGCGTCGACGTAGCCACCTACAATCGCTCCAGCATCGTTGATCGCCTGCGCAAAGCTTGATCGCGCGCCCGCCGGGTGAATGTCGCGAACTACGCCGTTGCTGCGAACGAACGCATGGTCGACGCCACTGGGGATGTCAGCAACGCCGACGATCGCGCCGGCATCGTTGATATCGCCCGCGAAGCCGGTGGGGCCGCCGAGCGCCTCAAAGTCGATTCTCGCGCCACCGCTGAATAGAAACGGGCGACCGAGGTTCGTCCCGAGGGGCGCGGTCCAGCCGACGATGTCGCCGGCGCGGTTGTTCGCGGTGCCGTTCACCGCCGTTCCGGGAGGGCCGACGATGCGCGTTGCCGTGTAGGTGGGCGGCGCCGCGAGCACGGTCGACATCGTGACCAGAGCGCCGATGCTTGCCATCCAAACACTCAGAATTTGCTTGGTCAAATGCATGGCGGTCACTCTCCGTTGTTAATGGCACTCCATGTTCGTATCGATTTTTGTGGGGCAAACCCGACACACTCGGATCTAATCCTCCACCGCAGCAGCCCCCGGGAATAGCACCTCGGTGAAGCCGAACCGCGACATGTCTTGCATGCGCATCGGATAGAGAATTCCGTCCAGATGGTCGCACTCATGCTGCACAACGCGTGCGTGAAACCCGTCGACATCGCGGCGAATTCGCGTGCCATCCGGAAGGAAGCCTTCGTAGCGCAGGCGCGTGTAACGCGACACGACCCCGCGCAAGCCTGGCACCGACAAGCATCCTTCCCAGCCTTCCTCCATTTCGTCGGTCAACGGTGTGAGCACCGGATTGACGAGTTCGGTGTAAGGCACCGGCTCGGCGTCGGGATAGCGCGGGTTGCGCTCGACGCCGAAGATCACGACGCGAAGCGGGACCCCGATCTGGGGCGCCGCAAGGCCCGCGCCATCCAACGCTTGCATCGTGTCGCGCATGTCGGCGAGCAGCGTAGCGAGCTCCTCCGACGGAAATTTTTCGACGGTGCGTGACGGCTGCCACAGTCGCGGATCGCCCATGCGCAATACATCCCTGATCATGACGGCGTTTCCTCTTCCTTGGAGGGCGCCGGCTGTTCGGGCGGCGACGCGGCAATGCGCTCCGCTTCCGGCGCAACGATCGGCACCACATGGTCGAGCAGCGCTCGCACTTTTTCCATGCCCGCGTCGAGCGTCCTCACGAGTTGATCCATCGCGATCGCATCAGCACTGTCGCCGCGGCCCGCTGCATGATTGACGATGACGCAGATCGCCGCATAGGGAAGGTCGAGTTCGCGTGCGAGCGAGGCCTCGGGCATGCCTGTCATTCCAACCATCGTCGCGCCATCGGAATCGAGGCGATCGATTTCCGCAGCGCTTTCAAGGCGCGGCCCCTGCACCGCTCCGTACACGCCCCCATCGGCAATTGCGATGCGTGCAGTGCGGGCCGCTTCGACGCAGCGCGCCCTCAACCACGGCGTATACGGCTGCGTGAAATCGACGTGCACGACCTTGCGGTCCCCGCCGTCGAAGAACGTGTGCTCGCGACCCCATGTGTAGTCGATGATCTGGTGCGGCAGGACGAGGTCGCCTGGCTGGTGGTCGCGAATGCCGCCGACCGATGCCACCGCGATAATCGATGTCGCGCCACGATCCTTGAGCGCCCACACATTGGCTCGGTAATTGACGTTGTGCGGCGGAATTGTGTGTCCGTGGCCATGTCGGGCGAGGAAAACCGCATCGTGTCCCGCGACCTGACCGAACAAAAGCGCCGCCGACGGGTCGCCGTAGGGCGTGCGGACCACTTCGCGGTGCCCAACGGCCAGTGTCGAGAGCCTGGTCAAGCCGCTTCCACCGATGATTGCGAGCATAAAACTTGCTTTTTTGGAATGTTGCGCCGCAGGCAGGCGGCTGGAAGCGTGAGTGCCGCCGGGCGGCTCGCTGCCCAAACCGCCGACGATTCATGACATTATCATCAGCCCGACATCGCTAGTCGCGCGGGGCCAAGGTTCCGAAACAATTGTAGCCGCGGGGAACGTCAATGTATTTGGACCGATTGTTCAAGCTGATGGCGGAGAAGCAGGCCTCCGACCTTTTCATCTCCTGCGGCGCGCCGATCAATCTCAAGGTGAACGGCGTCGTGCAGCCGGTGTCGACGCAAGCGATGGACGTCGAGACCGTGCGTCGCATCGCCTACGAGCTCATGAGCAAGGAGCAGGCGCGTGAGTTCGAAAGCGAGATGGAAATGAATCTCTCGCACCTCGATCGCGCGGTCGGCAACTTCCGGATCAACATCTTTCGCCAGCGCGGCACGATCTCGATGGTGATTCGCTTTGTGCGAAACCGCGTGCCGCCGTTCGAGCAGTTGAAGCTGCCTTCGGTGTTGCTCGATCTGGTCATGGAAAGGCGCGGGCTGATTCTTGTCGCCGGCGCAACGGGCTCGGGCAAGTCGACCTCGCTTGCCGCGATGATCGACCATCGCAATTCGACGAAGCCGGGTCACATCCTCACGATCGAGGATCCGATCGAGTACTTGTTCGAGCATCGTCAGAGCATCGTCAATCAGCGCGAGATCCACGTCGACACGCAAAGCTATCACCTCGCGCTGCAGAACGCGCTGCGGGAAGCGCCCGATCTCATCATGATCGGCGAAATTCGCGACAAGGAAACGATGCAGGCGGCGCTCCTGCACACGCTGACCGGCCACCTGTGCCTGTCGACGATTCACGCGAACAACAGTTATCACGCGCTGTCGCGGATCATCAACCTGTTCCCGTACGACTCGCGGAATGCGGTGCTATCCGACTTGTCGATCGGCCTTCGCGCGATCGTCTGCCAACGCCTCGTCAAGAATCGCCATGGCGAGTTGCAACCTGCTGTCGAGATTCTGTTGAATACTTCGTTGATTGCCGAGCTCATCAAGAACGGCGAATTCGCGCAGATCAAGGAGGCGATGGAGCAATCGCTCTATCCCGGATCGCAAACGTTCGAGCAGGCGCTGTGTCGCATGCATCTCGACGGACTGATGACTTACGACGAGGCGATGTCCGCATCCGACTCGCCGACCAACCTCGCGTGGCAGATCAACCAAAGCTCGCCGAACGTGCGCGTCGAAGCGATGGAGTCGAATTCCGGCGACAAGCCGCGGCGTGCCGCGAGCGCCGATTTCACCACGATGTCGATCGACGCGGAGCTGCTGGAGCGCTGAGGCAGCGCTCAGGCCCAAGCCAGCGCTGCGCTATGATGCTCGCGCGATGAGCAATGACGCGCGCGCCCCACATTCTTCGTCTTTCGCTTCCCATTCGATGCAGTTCCCTACGCTCGCTCTCGCTTGCGAGCTCATCGCCCGGCGCTCTCTCACACCTGACGATGCAGGCTGCCAGGCGCTGATCGCGAAGCGTCTCGAGCCACTCGGGTTTTCGGTCGACCCACTCGTCGCCGGAGGTGTGACCAATAGCTGGATGCGCCGCGGGACGGCGCGGCCTATCGTGTGCCTCGCGGGACACACCGATGTCGTTCCAACCGGCCCGCTCGACGAGTGGTCGAGCGACCCGTTCACACCGGACATTCGCGACGGGCATCTCTTCGGTCGCGGCGCCGCCGACATGAAAGCGTCGCTCGCCGCATTCGTCACTGCGATCGAGGCGTTTGTCAGAGCAAACCCGCGCCATGCCGGATCGATCGCGTTCTTGATTACATCCGACGAGGAAGGGCCGACGAATCAGGACGGCACGATCAAAGTGGTCGAGCGACTCGCTTCACGCGGCGAGCGCCTCGACTATTGCATCGTCGGCGAGCCATCGTCGTCACAGCGACTCGGCGACACGATCAAGAACGGCAGGAGAGGAACGCTCACCGGGCGCCTCACCGTGCGCGGCGTGCAAGGCCATGTCGCATATCCCGACCAGGTGAGAAATCCCATTCATCTCGCCGCCCCCGCGATCGCCGAGCTGGCGGGAATCGAATGGGATCGAGGCAACGCGTACTTTCCGCCGACGTCGTTCCAGTGCTCGAACGTTCACGCGGGCACCGGTGCTGCGAACGTCGTTCCCGGCGTGCTCGAGCTCGTTTTCAACTGGCGCTATTCGACGCAAAGCACGCGCGAAGCGCTGATGGACCGCATGCACGAGGTATTGACGCGGCATCGGCTCGAGTATTCGCTCGAGTTTCCGGCATCGGGCAAGCCCTTCATCACGCCACCAGGGCGACTCGTCGATGCTGCGCGCCAAGCGATACGCGAAGTCGTCGGGATCGAGCCGTCGCTCTCGACGAGCGGTGGAACTTCCGATGGCCGCTTCATCGCGGACATTTGCGACGAGATCGTGGAGCTCGGTCCGATCAACGCGACCATTCACAAGTTGAACGAGCGCGTGGCGGTGGCCGATCTCGAGCCTTTGTCGCGCATCTATCGCGGCATTCTCGAGCGACTCTTGCTGCCATCGTGACGGCGCCCATTCACGAGCTCGAAACGTTGCGCGACTGGCTGCGCTGGGCCGTATCGCGCTTCACCGAAGCAGGGCTGGTCTTCGGCCATGGGATGGCGAGCGCATACGACGAGGCAGCGTATCTGATTCTGCACGCGTTGCATTTGCCGATCGATCGTCTGGAACCATTCCTCGACGCGCGGCTGACCCAAAGCGAGCGAGCGCAGCTCGCGCAACTTTTCGCGCGCCGCATCGAGGGCCGCGTGCCGGCTGCGTATCTGACGCGCGAGGCGTGGCTGGGTGAATTTCGATTTTACGTCGACGAGCGCGTGCTGATTCCGCGCTCGTTTATCTCGCAACTCGTTCCCGACGGGCTCGCGCCCTTCATCGGCGATGCGTCACGCGTGGCAACGGCGCTCGATCTGTGCACGGGTTCCGGATGCCTTGCGATCCTGCTCGCGCACGCGTATGAGAACGCCGATATCGACGCATCGGACGTATCCTCGGACGCACTCGCCGTCGCGCAGCGCAATGTCAGCGACTATGGGCTTGCCGATCGCATCAATCTGGTTCGCTCCGATCTTTTCGCGAACGTTCCCGAGAAGAGCTACGACGTGATCATCAGCAATCCGCCCTACGTGACGGTACCCGCCATGGAGCGCCTGCCCTCCGAATATCGGCACGAGCCCACGTTGGCGCTAGCTGCGGGTGACGACGGGATGGATGCAGTGCGTACGATCGTGCTCGACGCGCCGCGCTTTCTGCAGCCCGACGGAGTGCTGGTCGTCGAAGTCGGCAACAATCGCGATGCCGCCGAGGCCGCTTTTCCGCGGTTGCCTTTCACTTGGCTCCCGACGCAGGACGCGGAGGACGCCGTGTTTCTGCTGCGTCGCCAGGAAATCATTACGGGGCGTTGATGTTTGGACCGCGCGCGAAAACGACACGCTACGCTCGCGATTCGAGCAGCGCTCGATAAAGCGCTACATACTCGCTCGCGCGCTCGCTCCAGCCGAACGATTTTTTCATTCCGGCGCGTTGCAGCGTGCGCCAGCGCCCCTTGTCTTCGTAAAGCGTCGCGGCGCGTTGCACAGCGCGCCATAGGCCATCGACGGTAGGCTCGTCGAAGAGAAATCCAGTGGCAATTGCCGCCGCAAGCGTTGCAGGTGTTGTATCGACAATCGAATCTCGCAAGCCGCCTGTCGCGTGGGCAATTGGCGGCGATCCATAGCGCTGGCTGTACATCTGATTGAGACCGGAAGGCTCGAACCGCGACGGCATCAGGAATGCGTCGCAGCCCGCCTCGATTCGATGCGCGAGCGCTTCGTCGAAACCGATCATGACCGCGATTGAACGTGGGTGCGACGTTGCGGCGGCACGAAGCGCGCGCTCGATGGCGGAATCGCCTGCGCCGAGCACGACGAGCTGCGCAGGCATGTGCGCGATGCGCGCTGCGATCGTTGCAACGAGGTCGGAGCCCTTCTGCTCGGTCAAGCGAGTGACGACACCGAAGAGCGGCAGGTCATCGCGCACGTCGAGTTCGAGCGCTCGCTGCAACGCGGTCTTGTTGCGAACTTTGATGTCGATCGAATCCGCATCGTAATGCGCATCGATATGCGGATCGTCGGCGGGATTCCAGACGGCTTCATCGATCCCGTTCAAGATGCCGATCAGATCGTCAGCCCGTCTTGCCAGCACGCCCTGGAGTCCAAATCCAAGCGGGGCATGTTGAATCTCGCGCGCATAGGTCGGGCTCACTGTCGTGATGCGGTCGGCGAACATCAGTCCCGCCTTCATGAACGACGTCTTGCCGTGAAACTCGATGCCTTCGAAGTCGAACGCCTGGCGCGGCAACCCCAACAGCGCGGTCAGGTTGCCTTCGAACACACCCTGGAACGCGAGGTTGTGCACTGTCATCACGGTCTTGGCATGCCGCGTTCGTGCGCAATGCAGCATCGCTGGTGCGGGTCCGGTTTGCCAATCGTTGCAATGAAGGATGTCGGGTTGCCAGTCGAGCGGCGTGTCGGCTCGCGCAAGCTTCGCTGCAATCGTCGAAAGAAGCGCAAAGCGAACCGCGTTGTCAGGCCAATCCACGCCGCGCGCGTCGAGATAGGGCCCGCCGTCGCGATCGAACAGCGACGGACAATCGATCAGGAGCACGGGAACGTCGCCCGGAAGCGTCGACTGCGCGAGCGATGCGGCGGGAAGCGACGTCGCGGCCGGAAACCGGGCAATCGGCGCCACATTGGCAATCCGATCGCGAATCGACCGATATGCCGGCATCACGAGGCGAACATCGTGTCCCTCCGCGCGAAGCTGCGCGCTCAACGCCGCAGCGACATCGCCCAATCCCCCGGTCTTGACCCACGGAGCGGCTTCCGACGTCGCGAACAAGATTCGCAGCGCGTTACCCGTGCGCGTCATGTCAACGCCCGAATCACGCGGCAGGGATTGCCCGCGGCGAAAACGTCGGACGGAACGTCGCGCACGACGACACTGCCCGCACCGATGACGCTGCGCTCGCCGATCTCCACGTTGGGACAAACGATGACGCCGGCACCCAACCAAGCGTCGCTTCCGATCGTCACGGGAAAGGCGAGCTCGCGACCGGTCCTGCGCGTCGTCGCGTCGAGCGGATGCGTGGCGGCGAGCAATTGCACGTTCGGCCCGACCAGCACGCGATCACCGATCGTGATCGGTGCGCAATCGAGCACAACGGCGTTGAAATTGAAGTAGACGTCGTCGCCGATGAAAAGATGGCTGCCGTAGTCGCAGCGAAACGGCGGCTCGATGCGAACCCGTGCACCAAAGGCTCCGAGAAGCTCGGCGAGTGCGGCGGCGCGTGCATCATCATCGTGCGGCTGCGCGGCGTTGAACGCTTGCAGCAACCTGCGTGCACGTAGTCGTGCTGTCGCAAGCTCCGGATCGGCGGCGTCGTACAGCTCGCCGCCGAGCATTCGCTCGCGCTCGCTCTTGCGGGGACGTTCAAGCGTCATGTCGACAATGGTCGCGTCCCGCAGCCGCGACTGCAAGCGTTGCCGGATATTGCAAAATCTGCAACGCGAGAAGCCGGTCGCGACCTGTAGGCATCCTCCGGCTGTACGCATGCGCGAGGGCCGTTCTATCATCGAGGCAAAGCACCCATCACGCGAATGACAACGACCACTCAGCTTCGTCCCTCTATCAGTCACGCCCCTGCGGCTCGATCGCTTGGCGCGCAGGACCTCCATTATTTTCGCGAGGGAACGCACGCGCATCTGCACGAGCTGTTCGGGTGCCACGTTCGCGATGGCGCTGCAACGTTCCGCGTATGGGCGCCGAACGCAGCGCAGGTCAGTGTCGTCGGCGACTGGAATGGTTGGACATCGGGAGCGGATTTGCTGCGCCCCCTCCCCGATGACTCCGGCATTTGGGAAGGGTCGGTCGCGGGCGTTCGTAACGGTCACGCGTACAAATATCGGATCGTGGCGCGCGATGGCCGCTCGACTTTCGACAAAGCCGACCCCTTCGCTTTTTACGCGGAGGTCGCGCCGGGCACGGCGTCGCGAGCGTGGATACTGGACTACGACTGGGGCGATGCGCGCTGGATGTCGACGCGGCACGCGCGCAATGCGCTCGACGCGCCGATGTCGATTTACGAGCTGCATCTGGGCTCGTGGCGACGCCCGTCCAATGCATTGCCGCGCTATCGGGACATCGCGCAACCGCTTGCCGATTACGTCTCGGCGCACGGATTCACGCATGTCGAGTTGATGCCGATCACCGAGCATCCGTTCTACGGCTCGTGGGGATATCAAACGACCGGCTACTTCGCGGCGACGTCGCGCTACGGCGAGCCGCAGGATTTCATGTATCTCGTCGATGTGTTGCACCAGCGCGGCATCGGCGTCATTCTCGATTGGGTCCCGTCCCACTTTCCCGACGATCCGCACGGACTCGCGCGCTTCGACGGAACCCATCTCTACGAGCACGCCGACCCGCGCCAGGGCTATCACCCCGAATGGAACAGCCTCATTTTCAATTACGATCGTCACGAAGTGCGGTCGTTTCTGATCAGCTCGGCGCTGTTCTGGCTCGATCGCTACCACATCGATGGCTTGCGCGTGGACGCCGTGGCGTCGATGCTCTATCTCGACTACGCGCGAAAAGCCGGGGATTGGGTCCCCAACCGGCACGGCGGCAAGGAGAACCTGGGCGCAATAGCGTTCTTGCAGGACCTCAACGTCGCCGTTTATCGCGAGCATTCCGACGTTCAAGTGATCGCCGAAGAATCGACGTCATGGCCGATGGTGTCGCGTCCGGTGGACGGTGGGGGACTCGGCTTTGGCCTCAAGTGGAACATGGGTTGGATGCACGACACGCTCGCGTACTTTCGTCGCGATCCCGTCCATCGTCGCCACGCGCATGGCCAGCTCACATTCTCGATCTGGTATGCGTTCGCCGAAAACTTCGTGCTCGCGCTGTCGCACGACGAGGTTGTCTACGGCAAGGGCTCGTTGCTTGCGAAGATGCCGGGAGACGACTGGCTCAAGTTCGCGAATCTTCGCCTCTTGTTCGGCTATAAATGGGCGCATCCTGGCAAGAAGCTCGTGTTCATGGGCGGTGAATTCGGCCAGCGACACGAGTGGACGCATGAAGGCGAGCTCGATTGGAGCGCGGCCGCACACCCGGCGCATGCGGGTGTCGCGCGCTGGGTCGGCGATCTCAACGCGCTGCTGCACGACGAGCCCGCCTTGCACGAGATCGACTTCGAGCCGCACGGATTCCAGTGGATCGACTGCAACGACGATCAAGCAAGCGTGCTTGCGTTCCTGCGTCGCTCACGCGACGGGCGGGCCATCGTTGTCGTATGCAACTTCACGCCCGTGCCGCGCATGAATCGCGTCGTCGGCGTGCCGTTCGGCGGACGTTGGCGCGAAGCGTTGAACAGCGACGCTGCGGTGTACGGCGGCAGCGGGATCGGCAATCTTGGCGGTGTCGTTGCAGCGCCGGTGCCTGCGCACGGTCACTACCACTCGTTGTCACTTACCCTTCCCCCTCTCTCGGCTTTGTTCCTGGTCCCCGACGCGCGCCCATGAGATCCGCTCCGATCGCGCGCACGTTCCCAAGCGATGGCCGCGTAAGGGCCGTCGTCGAGGGCATATCGCCAAGCGTGGACGGGGGACGCTTCGCGGCAAAGCGCGTTCTCGGCGATCACGTGATCGTGGAAGCCGACTGCTTCACCGATGGCCACGACGTCGTTGCCGCTCGCGTTCGCTACAAGCACGATGACGAAAGCGATTGGCACGAAGCCAACATGGCCGCGATCGGCAACGATCGTTATCGTGGCGCTTTCACCGTCACCGCGCTGGGTCGTTACCGCTACAGCGTCGTCGCGTGGGTCGATCCGTTCCTCTCATGGCGACACGACTTCGCGCGCCGCGTCGACGCCGACGACATCCGCATTGCAGCGCGCGTCGGCAGTGAGATCGCGTCAGAGGCCGCACAACGCGCATCGGGTGATGATGGGAAAGCGCTCGCACGCTGGGCCAAAACGCTTGCGACGCTCGATGACGTCGAGGCGTTGCGTGCGACTGCACTGGACGAATCGCTTGCCGACATCGCCAAACGGCATCCGGATCGAGGCTTCGAAAATGAATACCCGATCGAGTTCGCGCTGACTGTCGAGCGCCAACGCGCGCGCTTCTCGAGTTGGTATGAACTGTTTCCGCGCTCGGCAAGCGCGACTCCCGGCGCGCATGGAACGTTCGACGATTGCATTGCCCGCCTGCCCTACATCGCCCAAATGGGCTTCGATGTCGTCTACCTGCCGCCGATTCATCCGATCGGTCGCACGCGCCGCAAAGGCCCGAACAATGCGTTGCAGGCGGGTCCAAACGATGTGGGAAGTCCCTGGGCGATCGGCTCGGCCGAAGGCGGCCATCAGGCGATTCATCCCGCGCTCGGCACGCTCGATTCGTTTCGCCGCCTCGTCGACAAGGCGCAAGAGGCAAAGCTCGAAATCGCACTCGACATCGCGTTTCAATGCGCCCCCGATCACCCGTACGTCGCTGCGCATCCCAGTTGGTTTCGCTGGCGACCCGACAACACGGTGCAATACGCGGAAAATCCGCCGAAAAAATATCAGGATATCTATCCGTTCAGTTTCGAATCGTCGGCATGGCGTGAGCTTTGGGAAGAGCTTCGCCAAGTGTTCGCGTTCTGGATCGCGAGCGGCATTCGCATCTTTCGCGTCGACAATCCGCACACCAAGCCGTTTCCGTTCTGGGAGTGGGTGATCGGCGAGATCAGGCGTGAGCATCCGGACGCGCTGTTCCTGTCCGAGGCGTTCACGCGGCCCAAAGTCATGCATCGCCTCGCCAAGCTCGGATTCAGCCAGTCGTACACCTATTTCACGTGGCGCAACACCAAGCGGGAGCTGGTCGATTATTTCAGCGAGCTCGACGAAGCGCCGGGACGCGATTATTTCCGCCCCAACGTCTGGCCCAACACGCCCGACATTCTTCCCGAGCACCTGCAATTCGGCGGGCGCGCAATGTTCATGTCGCGCGTCGTTCTCGCCGCGACGCTTTGCGGCAACTACGGAATTTACGGACCGGCCTTCGAGCTGCTCGAGCATCGACCGCGCGAGCCTGGCTCCGAGGAATATCTCGACTCGGAAAAGTATCAGCTCAGGCATTGGGATCTGGCGCGAGCCGACACGCTTGCACCTTTCATCGCCCGCATCAACCGCGCGCGACACGACAACGTCGCATTACAGGGCGATGCCAAGCTCGCGTTTCTGACGATCGACAACGATGAGCTCATCGCGTACGCGCGCTACACACCTGATCGGTCGAACGTGCTGGTCGTCATCGTCAATCTCGATCCGCATCACGCCCAGTCGGGATGGGTGACGCTCGATCTCGAAGCCCTCGAAATCGACGAGGATCGCTCGTTCCAGGTTCACGATCTGCTGACCGACGCGCGCTACCTTTGGAACGGCGTGCGCAATTACGTCGAGCTCGATCCCGCGCGTGCGCCGGCGCATCTGTTGCTTTTGCGGCGGCGCGTGCGCTCGGAGCGCGATTTCGACTACTACCTTTGAGCGTTTCTGTGAACGCGCCCGACACCATCGCCTTGACCGCGCCCGAGCAACGCGCACCAGTCGATTCCGCGCACTGGTACAAGGATGCGGTCATCTATCAGTTGCACGTCAAGGCTTTTTTCGACAGCAACGATGACGGGATGGGCGACTTTCGCGGCATCACGCAAAAGCTCGACTATGTCCAGGATCTGGGCGTCAACACGATCTGGCTGCTGCCGTTCTATCCGTCGCCGCTTAAGGACGATGGCTACGACGTGGCCGACTATCGCAACGTGCATCCCGCGTACGGCACGCGTGCCGACTTCGCGCATCTGGTGCGCGAGGCGCACAAGCGCGGGCTGCGAGTCATCACCGAGCTGATCATCAACCACACGTCCGACCAGCATCCGTGGTTTCAGGCGGCGCGCCGCGCGCCCCGGGGGTCGAGCAAGCGCGATTTTTACGTCTGGAGCGACGACCCCTCGCGCTACAGCGGCACGCGAATCATCTTTACCGACACGGAAAAATCGAACTGGGCTTTTGACGAGCTGGCCAACAGCTACTACTGGCATCGCTTCTTCTCGCATCAGCCCGATCTCAATTTCGACAACTCGCATGTGCGCAAGGCCCTGTTTCGCGTGATGCGCTTCTGGCTCGATCTGGGTGTCGACGGGTTTCGCCTCGACGCGATTCCCTATCTGGTCGAGCGCGAAGGCACGAACAACGAGAACCTTCCCGAGACGCACGCGGTGCTGAAGGAGCTGCGCGCGCTCGTCGATGCCAATTATCCGAACGTGCTGCTCCTTGCAGAAGCCAATCAATGGCCCGAGGACGTGCGCGAGTATTTCGGCAGCGGCGACGAGTGCCACATGTGCTACCACTTCCCGCTGATGCCGCGCATGTACATGGCGATCGCGCAGGAGGATCGGCACCCGATCACCGAGATCATGGGCCAGACGCCCGACATTCCGCCCGGCTGCCAGTGGGCGATCTTTCTTCGCAATCACGACGAGCTGACGCTGGAGATGGTCACGAGCCGCGAGCGTGATTACATGTACCAGATGTATGCGGCGGACAAGCGCGCGCGCATCAATCTCGGCATTCGCAGGCGGTTGGCGACGCTGCTCGAAAACGACGTCGCGCGAATCAAGTTGATGAAGAGCCTTCTGCTGTCGATGCCCGGCTCGCCGATTCTCTATTACGGCGACGAGATCGGCATGGGCGACAACATTTACCTCGGCGATCGCGACGGCGTGCGTACGCCGATGCAATGGAGCTCGGATCGCAACGCCGGCTTTTCGCGCGCGGATCCGCAGCGACTGTATCTGCCGCCGATCATGGATCCGATCTATGGCTATCAGGCGGTCAACGTCGAAGCGCAATTGCGCGAACCGTCGTCGCTGTTGCACTGGACGCGGCGCATGCTGGCGGTGCGCAAGACGTTTGCGGCGTTCGGCCGCGGTTCGGTGTCTTTTTTGCGCCCGGGCAACCGCAAGATCCTCTCGTACGTTCGCGAGTACAACGACGAAATCCTGCTCTGCGTTGCCAACCTCGCGCGCACCGCGCAACCGGTCGAGCTCGATCTCGCGCGCTTCAAGGGCCGGGTGCCGATCGAGTTGACCGGTCGCACGTCATTCCCACCGATCGGCGAGCTGCCTTACTTGTTGACACTCGCCGGCTACGGATTCTTGTGGTTCCGGCTGGCGACCGGCGAGGATGTGCCGGCGTGGCACGAAGACAAGCTCGCGCGCGACGATCTGCCGGTGCTCGTGATGTTCGATGGCTGGGCCAGCCTGTTTCGTGAGCGCGTGATGCCATGGCGCGCCGCGATGTCCGATCGTGTGCGTAACGATCTCGAGCGCAGCGCACTGCCCGCTTTCGTGACGAGTCGCCGCTGGTATGCCGGCAAGGGCAAAGCGATTCGCCGCGTCGAGCTGGTCGACTTCGCGGAATGGAAACCGGCGACGCGAAGCTGGCTCCTGTCCATCGCACGCATCGAAAGCGACGATGGAACGATGCAGCAAGCGTTTCTGCCGATGACGCTTGCCTGGGAAGATCGAGACGACGAGACGCTTCGCGCGCTCGGTGCCGCAACGATTGCCAAAGCCCGTCAGCAAGCGCACGTCGGCGTACTGGGTGACGCGTTTGGCGAGGAAGCGTTCAGTCGTGGGGTTGTGGCGGCAATCGCTACCGGTACCGTCATCAAGGCAGCGCGCGGCAAGATTCAGTTCAGTCCCACGCCGCAATTTGCCGCGCTTGCTGGCGACGATGCACTCTCGCTGCCCGTCACATTGTCGGCGACGCAGACCAGCAACACGACGATCACACTAGGCGATCGCCTGTTCCTCAAAGGCTATCGAAGGTTGCAGCCAGGCATCAGTCCCGAAGTGGAAGTCGGTCGCTTCCTCACCAAGCAAGGTTTCGCGCATGCCGTCCCCGTCGCAGGCAGTGTCGAGTACGCGAGCGACGACGGGGCAACGGCGACGCTCGCCATCGTGCAGGGCTACGTCAGTAATCAAGGCGACGCCTGGACGCTGACGCTCGATTACCTCGATCGCTTTTTCGATGGGCTGCCACGCGAAAATGCGCAGGCGCCGGCAAGCGACGTGCATGGTCCCTACACCGCGCTCGCGCGAACGCTTGGCCAGCGCACGGCGGAACTGCACGCGACGCTCGCGACAACGACGGGCGATTCGGAATTCGATCCCGAGCCGCTTACGTCGAGCGATATCGCGAGCTTGACAGCGCGAGTGCGTGAGCGGGCTCGCACGGTTCTCGACCAGCTCCAGGACCGCTTGTCTGCGTTAGCCGCGCCAGCGCGTGCCGACGCCGAGGCGTTGCACGCGCAGCGCGATGCGCTGCTCGAACGAATCGGCTCGCATGGAAGCGACACGACGAGAGGCCGCAAGACTCGCGTCCATGGTGACTACCATCTGGGTCAGGTGCTCGTGCAACGCAACGATTTCGTGATTTCCGATTTCGAAGGCGAGCCTGCGCGCTCGCTCGACGAGCGTCGCGCCAAGACATCGCCGCTCAAGGATGTCGCCGGAATGCTGCGCTCGTTCGATTACGCGATGCACGCGGCGTTGCTGGATGTGTTATCCGAGCGTCCCGATGCACGCGAACAACATCTCGCTGTTGCCCTCGATTGGCAACGGCAGGCGCGCGAGGCTTTTTTCGACGGTTACGATGCGGTCGCGACCAACGCCGGTCTCGCGTCGGCGCGCGCCGAGTCGAGCAGGCTTCTCGAGCTTTTCGTGCTGGAAAAAGCAATCTACGAGCTGGCCTACGAAATCGACAATCGACCGGACTGGGTGCGCATTCCTCTACGGGGAATACGCGAAACGCTAGACTCCCCCGTCTGACGCCGCAAGCGCAAAAGGTCCTCATGCCGGAACCCAGAATCGTTGCAATGGTGCTCGCAGGAGGCGAAGGCATGCGGCTGATGCCGCTGACGGCAGAGCGCAGCAAGCCTGCGGTGCCGTTTGGCGGCCGCTATCGCATCGTCGATTTCGTGTTATCGAATCTCGTCAACAGCGGTGTCAACTCGATCTACATGCTGGTCCAGTACAAGTCGCAATCGTTGATCGAGCACATTCGCAATGGTTGGGTATTGGCGCCAATCCTTCCCTCGCATTTCATCACCGTCGTGCCGCCGCAGATGCGCGAAGGGCCCGAGTGGTTCCAGGGCACGGCCGACGCCGTCTATCAGAATATGAATCTGATCGAGCCGAATGCGCCCGACCTGGTGGCGATTTTCGGCGCCGATCATATCTATCGCATGGACGTGCGCGCAATGGCCCGCTTCCATCGCGAGCGAAGCGCCGACGTGACGATATCCGCGCTGCCGGTTCCGATTAGCGAGTCGAACCGGTTCGGCGTCATCGTGACCGATGCCGAGGGCAGGGTCACCGACTTTCAGGAGAAGCCCTCGCGACCCAAGCCCATGGCGGGGAGCTCGGATCATGTGTTCGCATCGATGGGCAACTACATTTTCAGCACCGACGTGTTGCTCGGGGCCGTGCGGCGCGGCTGCGAGGCGGGGGACAAGGACTTCGGCAGACACGTACTGCCGCGGCTGATGGGCACGCACCGCGTGTTCGCCTACGACTTCTCGACCAACGTCATTCCCGGCTTGCGCGACTACGAGGAAAGAGCGTACTGGCGCGATGTCGGATCGATCGAGACCTACTACGCCTCGAACATGGACACGCTCGGGTTAGAGCCTCGGCTCAATCTTTTCAATCCGCGCTGGCCGATCCTCTCGCGCGACTATCAGGGACCGATCGCGCACATCGTCAAAGCGAACGTCGAGAACAGTGTAATCGCCGCGGGTAGTCTCGTGCACGACGCGACGATCAAGGGCTCTTTGATCCGCCGTGAAGTCGTCATCGAAGAGGACGTGATCATCGAAGATTCGATCATCATGGACTACAGCGTGGTGCGACGGGGAGCGCGCATTCGCCGCTCGATCGTCGATCGCTACAACACGATCGACGCGAGCGATCGGCTCGGTTACGACATCGAGAGTGATCGCAAGCGCCACCATGTGAGCAAGAGCGGCATCGTCGTCGTCGGGAAGGCGCCGTTTCGGGCGGATACGCGCAGGAACTGGTAACGCGCGCACGACACGTTCTATCAAAACAATGAAATCCATCAGCGCCGTCTGGCCCGGCCAGCCGGACCCGCGAGGTGCGCATTGGGACGGCGAAGGCGTCAATTTCGCGCTTTTTTCTCAGCACGCCGAGCGCGTCGAGCTTTGCGTGTTCGATGCCGCTGGTCGCCGCGAGTTGCAACGCATTCCGTTCGCCGAGCGCACCAACCAGATCTGGCATTGCTATCTCCCCGAGGCGCGTCCCGGCATGTTGTACGGCTATCGCGTGCATGGCCCGTATCGTCCCGAGGAAGGCCATCGCTTCAATGCGCACAAGCTGATTCTCGACCCCTATGCGCGCCAGATCGTAGGCTCGCTCAAATGGAGCGACGCGTTGTTTGGCTACACGGTCGGTCATCGTCGCGCGGATCTTTCGTTCGATCGGCGCGACAGCGCGAGCGCAATGCCGAAATCACGCATCGTCGATCCGGCCTTCACCTGGGGCGACGATGCGCGGCCGTCGATTCCGTGGTCGGACATGGTGATCTACGAAATGCACGTGCGCGGCTTCACTATGCGGCATCCTGACGTGCCGCCTGCTCTGCGCGGCACGTATGCCGGGCTCGCGACACTTCCGGTCGTCGAATATTTGAAGCGACTCGGCGTCACCACGGTCGAGCTATTGCCGGTGCATACGTTCACCGACGATCGCCATTTGCTCGCAAAGGGATTGAAAAACTATTGGGGATACAACTCGATCGGTTTTTTCGCCCCCGAGGCGCGCTATTCATCGTCGGGCTCGATTCGCGAATTCAAGACGATGGTGAAGACGCTGCACTCGGCGGGCATCGAAGTCGTGCTCGACGTCGTTTACAACCACACGGCCGAGGGCAACGAGCTCGGACCCACGCTGTGTTTCAAAGGCGTCGACAATTTCGCCTATTACCGCCTGCAACCCGAGCAACGGCGCTATTACACCGACTATACCGGTTGCGGCAACACGCTCGACACCGGCTATCCGGCAGCGTTGCAACTGGTCATGGACTCGTTGCGCTACTGGGTTACCGAGATGCACGTCGACGGTTTTCGCTTCGATCTCGCCTCCTCGCTCGCCAGAGAGAAGCATGCCGTCGATCCGTTTGGCTCGTTCTTCGACATCGCGCACCAGGATCCGATCTTGCGGCGCGTGAAGCTGATCGCGGAACCCTGGGACCTCGGCGAAGGCGGTTATCAGGTCGGTCACTTCCCCGCCGGTTGGGCCGAGTGGAACGACAAGTATCGCGACACGATGCGACGCTACTGGCGCGGCGACGAAGGCTTGATCGGCGAGTTCGCGCGCCGGCTCACCGGATCGTCCGACCTGTATGCTCACGGCGGGCGGTTGCCGCAGGCCAGTGTTAATTTCGTCACCGCGCACGATGGTTTCACGCTGCGCGATCTCGTCAGCTACGACCGCAAGCATAACGAAGCAAACCTCGAGGACAACCGCGATGGCCACGACGGCAATCTGTCGTGGAACTGCGGCGTCGAAGGGCCCACCGACGACCCTGCCATTCTTGCGCTGCGCGAGCGACAGTCGCGTAACGTGATCGCGACTTTGCTACTGTCGCAGGGCGTGCCGATGATTCTTGCCGGCGATGAGATCGGTCGCACACAGCAAGGCAACAACAACGCCTATTGTCAAGATTCGCCCATTTCGTGGACCGACTGGTCGCTTGACGCGGCGCGCCAGCGACTTCTTTCGTTCACGCAACGCGTCATTGCGCTCCGACACGCACATCCGATCTTCCGTCGCCGCCGTTTTTTCGAAGGGCGCGCTGTGTCGCCAAATTCGGCCAAGGACGTTGCCTGGCTGAAGCCCGACGGCTCTGAAATGACCGAGCAGGAGTGGGAGCACGACTTCGCGCGTTGCCTTGGCGTGTGCTTCGGCGGCGACGCGCTGGCAAGCATCGATGCGCGTGGCCAGCCGCTGGTCGACGACACGTTTCTCGTCCTGTTCAACGCACATCATGATTCGCTGCCGTTCGTTCTGCCCGCGGTCGGCGACGGCCGCTGGAAGGTCGTGCTCGACACGGCGAAGGACGACGGGCTGCTGCCTGACGGAACCTTCGAGGCGCAGCAGACCTACGCGATCGAGGGACGTAGTCTCGCGTTGTTGCAAAAGGTTTGAACGCATGCGCGCCACTAGGCGATCCCTGCTCATCGACCGATGAAGTACGTGCATCGCATGCCGTTTGGCGCGCAGTTCGAAGACGGTGCGACGCGCTTTCGACTATGGGCCCCGGGAGCGCGATCGGTCGAGCTCGTGATCGGCGCGAGTGATTCGTCGCACATACACGCAATGGCACGCGATAGCGAAGGCTGGTTCAAGACCACCCTTTCAGATGCACCCGCGGGAACGCGCTATGCCTATCGCATCGACGACGAATTGAACATTCCCGATCCGGCGTCGCGATCGAATCCAGACGGCGTGCACGCTGCAAGCGAAGTCGTCGATCCTGACGCGCACTCGTGGCGCAACGGGAATTGGAAGGGCCGGCCGTGGGAAGAAGCCGTCGTCTACGAGCTTCACATCGGGACGTTCACCCGCGAGGGCACGTTTGCCGCGGCGCTCGACAAGCTCGACTATCTACGCGGACTCGGTATCACGGCGATCGAGCTGATGCCAGTTGCCGCGTTCGCGGGAGCCAGGGGGTGGGGGTACGACGGTGTGCTGCCGTTCGCCCCTCAGGCCAGCTACGGTTCACCCGATGCACTGAAGCGCTTCATTGACGAGTCGCATGCGCGCGGGCTGATGGTGTTGCTCGATGTCGTTTACAACCACTTCGGACCCGAAGGCAATTATCTTCATCGGTACGCGCCGCAATTCTTCAACGCGCATCATCAGACACCGTGGGGCGCGGCGCTCAACTTCGATGGTCCGCACAATCGCACGGTTCGCGATTTTTTCATCGAGAATGCGCTGTATTGGATCGAGGAGTTCCGTTGCGATGGCTTGCGCCTCGATGCGGTGCACGCGATCCCCGACGAGTCATCGATACATTTTGTCGACGAGCTCGCGATGGTCTTGCACGAGCGCGTCGGCGACTCGCGTCATGTTCACCTCGTGCTGGAAAACGATCGCAACGAAGCGCGTCGATTGACGGCCGGCTCAGCGGAGGTGGGCCGGCGTGTCGATGCGCAATGGAACGACGACGTTCATCACGCGCTGCACGTGCTCGTCACGGGGGAAAAAGGCGGCTATTACAGCGACTATGCAGAACAACCGCTCAAAGCCTTCGCCCGCGGACTTGCGGAAGGTTTCGTGTATCAAGGCGAGCGCTCGGCTTTTCGTGAGGGGCGTCCGCGCGGCGAGCCGAGCACGATGTTGCCTCCCACTGCATTTGTCGATTTTCTGCAAAACCACGATCAGATCGGAAATCGTGCGCTCGGTGAGCGCATCGATCGTCTCGCCAACGCCGCGCAATTGCGCACTGCAACCGCATGCGTGCTTCTTGCGCCGTCGATACCGATGCTGTTCATGGGCGAGGAGTTCGCTGCTTCGACACCGTTCCAATTTTTCTGCGACTACGAGCCGGAGCTTGCCGCGGCGGTTGCGAACGGCCGCAATGCCGAGTTTGCGTCATTCGACAGCTTTGCGTCGGGACGGTCGTTGCCCGATGCCAATGCGTCGTCGACGTTTCAAGCGTGCAAACTGGATTGGCGCGAGGCCGAGGTGGCGCCGGGTGCCGATTGTCTCGCCTTTTATCGCACCTGCCTGGCTGCGCGGCATGCATACGTCATGCCCTTGTTGAGGGAAATAGAACGCGGCGGTGCGCACCGCGTCATTGGCAGCGATGTCATCGAGATCACCTGGCCGCTTCGCAATGCGAAGCGACGCCTCCGGATGGTGGCAACCTTCGGTGTGACGACTGTCGACGACATCGTGGCCGTTCAGGGACGCGTGCTGTTTCGCGATGGTGCAACGTTCGCATTGAGCCTCGACGAGACTTGATATATGGACTCGCTCGAACGGCTTGCGCGGGCGTACGGCATCGCGCTTACCTATTACGACATATTCGGAACGCAGCACGAAGTGTCGACAGAAACCTTGCGCGCGCTGCTCGCGGCGATGAACGTGGACGCATCCAGCGATGAGCGGGTTGCGCGGGCGCTGGCGACGTGGCGCAACGAGATGTGGCGCGCGCGACTGCCCGCCATGATCGTTTTACCTCCGACGCAAAGGCCGTGGATCGTTACGCTGCATCTGCCCCGAGGCGAGGACAGCGGCACGCTCGCCATTCTTATCAGGACGGAAGCGGGCGAAACGCATCGACTCGAAGCCGGCGGCGACGAGCCACGCGAAACCGCGCGAATCGACAATGCCGAGTGGATCGCGCGCGATCTTGCAATCGATTGCGAACTGCCGCTCGGCTATCACGAACTAGCGGTGCATGCCGGCGAGCGCTGCGTCGCCAGCGTCACTTGCGCCGTAACGCCGGCGCGGTGTCATCGTCCTGAGGCGTTGCGACGCGGCGGACTCGCATTCGGAACGACGCTGCAGCTCTACGGCCTTCGCTCCAAGCGAAATTTCGGCATCGGCGATTTCACCGATCTGGCCGACTGCGTCGATCGCTCTGCCGCGCAAGGCGCGTCCGTCGTGGGCGTGAATCCGCTGCACGCGCTGTTCCCTCACAATCCGCTGCACACCAGCCCCTACAGTCCTTCCAGTCGCCTGTTCGCCAATGTGCTGTATCTCGACGTGGAAGCGATCGACGAGTTCGCGGTGTGCGAGCCGGCGCGAAAGCTCGTGTCATCGCGCTCGTTTCAGGATCGTGTTCAGAACCTCCGCGATGCAACACTCGTCGACTATTCCGGCATCGCCGCAGCCAAGAATGAAGTGCTCGAGGTCTTGTTCGCATGCTTCATCGCTCGACGCAATCCGGATCGGTTCACTGCGTTCAAGCGCCAGCGCGGAGAAGCCCTTCGCTTGCACGCGCTGTTCGAGGCGCTGCAGGAGCGCTTCCATCGCGAAGATGCGGGTGTGTGGGGCTGGCCTGCGTGGCCGCAACGTTTTCATGATCCGCGTTCAGCCGCTGTAGCGCGATTCGCGCAAAAGCACGCCGAGCGCGTTGACTTCTACGCGTGGCTGCAATGGCAAGCGGATTTGCAGCGCGCGAGTGTTGCTACGCGTGCACGCGACCGCGGCATGCTTATCGGCCTCTACACCGACCTTGCCGTGTCGATCGATCGCGGCGGCGCGGAGAGCTGGGCTTTGCAGCATCTGTACGCGAACGGCGCGAGTGTCGGCGCCCCTCCGGATGCTTTCAACGCCGACGGCCAGAACTGGGGCCTGCCGCCGATCGTCCCTGCCCGGCTCGTTGCCGCGGGGTACGCGCCGTTCATCGCGACGCTGCGCGCCAACATGCGCCACGCGGGAGCGCTTCGCATCGACCACGTGATGGGGTTGCTGCGGCTTTTCTGGATTCCGTCAGGCGCCAGGCCGAAGGACGGCGCGTACGTTCAATACCCGTTCGAAGACCTTCTATCGCTTCTTGCTTTGGAAAGCGAGCGGCATCGCTGTCTTGTCATCGGTGAGGATCTCGGGACCGTTCCCGACGAGGTGCGCGCCGCACTCTTGACGCACGACGTGATGTCGTATCGCGTCTTGATGTTCGAGCGCGACGATTCCGGTGCATTCAAGCCGCCGGATGCATATCCTGAAGGTGCACTTGCGACGGCGGGCACCCATGACTTGCCAACGCTCGCCGGCTGGTGGGCGGGTGTCGACATCGATACGCGTACGTCGCTTGGCATTTTCAACGCCGAGCAAGGGAATCATGAGCGTCGTCAGCGCGCCGACGATCGTTCACGACTCGTCGAAGCGTTGCGACGCGCCGGCCTGCTTCCTGTGGGCGAACACGCCGATTCACCGCATCTCACTGCACCGCTCGCACGCGCGATCCTCGCCTTTCTCGCGCAAACGCCTTGTGTTCTCACCGTCGTGCAACTCGACGATGCGCTACGCGTGCGTGAACAAGCGAATCTTCCCGGTACCGTCGACGAGCATCCGAACTGGCGGCGCAAGCTTCCGCTCGACACCGATGGAATCTTCGCGGACGCTGACGTGCAGGCGCTGTTTGCACGCTTGCGCAAGCTGCGAGCGCCGCTTGCATGAACACCGAGCGACGCAAACGCAACACTCGAAAACACGCGCCCGCACGCGTTTCGCTCGCACCTCATGCGATTCCTCGCGCAACCTATCGCGTGCAACTCCACAGCGACTTTCGTTTCACCGACGCGACCGCGCTAGTCCCCTACCTCGCCGCACTCGGGATCAGCCATCTGTACTGCTCGCCGTATCTCAAAGCGCGCCCGGGCAGCCGACACGGCTACGACATCGTCGAGCACGCGATGCTGAATCCCGAGATCGGCTCCCGCGAGGATTTCGACCTCCTCGTCGACACGCTCGCACGTCACGGCATGAGCCACCTGTGCGACGTCGTGCCGAACCACATGGCCATCATGGGCAGCGACAACGCATGGTGGATGGACGTGCTCGAGCACGGCCCCGCATCACGCTACGCAACGTTCTTCGACATCGATTGGTCGCCGCAGGATCCCTTTCTCGCCAACAAGGTCCTGGTGCCCGTTCTGGGCGATGCTTACGGCGCCGTGCTCGAGCGCGGGGAGTTGCGTCTTGCATTCGAGCCTGATAGCGGCGCGTTCGCGGTGAATTATTTCGACCATCGGCTCCCGCTCGATCCGCGCGAATCGGCGACGCTCGTGCAACTTGCGGCGGAAGCCGCGCATCCGCACTTGGCCGAGACGGCCCGCGAGGCATTGCGTGTACTTGTCACCGACCTGCAAGCGCTACCTACTCGCGACGATACGGACCATGCCGAAGAGCGTCGGCGCAAGGCGCCCGAATGCAAAGCGCGACTTGCGAAGCTCGCCAAAGCGCATGTGCCGTTTCACGAAGCGATCGACAAAGCGGTCGAGCGCGTCAACGGAACGCCAGGCCGTATCGAATCGTTCGATGCGTTGAACACGCTGCTCGATACGCAGGCCTTTCGCGTCGCGTACTGGCGCGTCGCTTCCGACGAAATCAACTACCGGCGCTTTTTCGACGTCAACGATCTCGCCTCGCTGCGCATGGCCGGCGACGATGTGTTCGACGCCACCCATGCTTTCCTGCTCGAGCTTGCCGCGGACGGACGCGTCGGTGGCTTTCGCATCGACCATCCCGACGGTCTCGCCGATCCAGCCTGGTATTTCGACCGACTGCAGTCGCGCTATCGCGAGCTCATCACGCGCGGCGTGTCGGTCGATGCGCAACCCGGACTGTATGTGGTGCTCGAAAAGATCAGTGCCACGCACGAGCACATGCCTGCGCAATGGCGTGTGCAAGGTGATACCGGCTATCCGTTCGCGAACGCGATGACAGGCGTGCTGATCGATGCGATGGCGCGCAGCAGGATTGATCGTGCCTGGCGCGCGTTCGTCGGCGATGAAGCGCACGACTTCGGGTCCGCAGCGCGCGCGGGGAAGCGTGCGATTCTGCGAGGGTCGCTTGCCGCCGGCCTCAACGTGCTATCCAATGAGGCGTTGCGCATCGCACGCTCCGATCCGCATACGCGCGATCTCACGCTCAACGTGCTACGAGAAGCGCTGACCGAGATCCTCGCCCATTTTCCCGTCTATCGTACTTATGTCACGCAAAACGGCGCGTCGACGCAAGACCGACGTTATATCGATTGGGCCGTGGCGAGCGCACGCGGGGCGAGTCGCGTCGCCGACCCCAGCGTATTCGATTTCTTGCGGGCGCTACTCGCTGCCGAGCCGACGATGGGCGATTTGCCGCGCTCGCTGGTCGACCGCTACGTCGCGTTCGCGATGCGCTTCCAGCAGCTCTCCTCCCCCGTCGCGGCCAAGGGCGTCGAGGACACCGCGTTCTACACACACACGCGCTTCGTCGCGTTGAACGAAGTCGGCGGCGATCCAGCATCGTTTGGTCTTACCCGCCGCGCGTTTCATCGCATGACAGCGGACCGCGCAAAAGCCTGGCCGCATACGATGCTCGCGACGTCGACGCACGACAACAAGCGCTCGGAGGATGTGCGCGCGCGCCTCGCTGTGATCTCTGAACGCCCCGCACAGTGGCGTGCACTGATGCGCCGCTGGCGCCGCCTCAATCGCTCGCGACGAACCAGCGTCGATGGCGTCTTTTCGCCTTCACGAAGCGACGAATACCTTCTGTATCAGACGCTGGTCGGAACCTTTCCAGAAGGAGCGAGCGGCGCTGCGCTGGAAACCTATCGCGAGCGGATCGTCGACTATATGAGGAAGGCCGCGCGCGAAGCGAAAACGCGCACCAGCTGGCTTCGCGTAGACGACGCGTACGAGCAATCGCTTGCGTCGTTCATCGGCGCAGCGCTCACCGAGCGTGCGGACAATCGCTTTCTCGACGAGCTGTCCCGCGAAGCGCAGACCTTCGGATGGTTTGGACTTCTGAACAGCGTCACCGCGACGCTCGTCAAGCTGACAGCGCCCGGCGTTCCCGATTTCTATCAGGGTAACGAGATACTCGATTTGAGCCTCGTCGATCCCGACAACCGCCGTCCGGTCGATTATGCAAAGCGCCGTGCGCTACTCGACTCGCTCGACGCGATCGAACGCGAGGCGGGAAAGCCATCGAGCGCGCCGCTGCGCGCCCTGTTCGACGACCGCGACGGTTTAGCGAAGCTGTGGGTCGCCAAGCGGGTCCTCGCATTTCGCAGGCACCATCGCGCGCTTTTCGACAAAGGCAGCTATGTTCCGCTCACTGCGCTGGGAGCGCGTAACCGCCATGTGCTCGCATTCGCACGGGTGAACGGCAACGAAGGAGTCGTGGTCGTCGCTGGTCGCTTGTTTGCGTCGCTCGGGCTCGAGCCCACGCAATTGCCTCTGGCTGAAGAGCTCTGGCAGGACACGACGCTCGAACCGAAAGCCATTCCGGCGGGCGCAAGGATCAGCGACGTTGTGAGCGGCACGACATTCACGTTCGACGGATCGCCGCTGTCTATCGCGCGACTCTTCGCCGACTTTCCCGGCGCCGTGCTGAGCTGGTAGGCCTCAGCTCGCGGGAAGACCAAAGAACTGGCGGATCGTTCGCACGATGTCCGCCGCACCGCTGACGCTGCGCCGCGCGCGCGACTCCGCGTCGAGCGCACGCAACGTCGCATCGTTTTCGGTGCGCCGCGTGCTCAAGACGTGCCCGAGCGCCTCTGCGATTTCGGGGCGCGAGTGCAGCAACCCCTCGAGCGCTTGCTTCCCGAGGCGATAGCAAACGACATTGCTGCCGGCGACAACGGTTGCCGTGCGCGGCTGCCCGGTCAGCAAACTCATCTCGCCGAAGTAATCGGGAGCCGTGAGCTGCGCGAGCTGCTTGCGCTTGCCATTCGCGTCCTCGTCCATGATGCGCACCGTCCCCTCGGCGAGAATGTAGAACGAGTCGGCGGTCGCCCCTTTGCGAAACACGAGATCGCCCGTCGCATAGGGTAAACGCTTCAACGCTGCCGCGATTCTCGCGCGCTCGTCATCGACCAATGCACTGAAAAGCTCGGTGTGTTCGACGACGGCGGTCCGCGCGCCTTGTTCGTCGAGCGCCTTATCGCGCGAGCGACGCTTCAATTCGACGACCTGTTG
This sequence comes from Casimicrobiaceae bacterium, assembly GCA_035536295.1. GTDB lineage: Bacteria > Pseudomonadota > Gammaproteobacteria > Burkholderiales > Casimicrobiaceae > VBCG01. The sequence continues at coordinate 1,717 of DATLOI010000110.1, read as the reverse complement.
CGGGAACGGGATCGGCATGCCTTCGCGCGCCAGCGCCGAGTACACGGCTGCGAGAATGTCGGAGTCGGTCGTCACGAAATCGCTCATCTGCGTCGGGTAGTAGAGTGCGCGATAAAGTATCCCGCTGTCCTCGAACTTGGCGCAGGCGCAAAACGGCTTAGGCGAGCGCGAAATATTCTCGAACTCGGCGCTTGCCAACGCGCCGTCGATCACACGTATGACCTTCGCCGGCGCGTAGTCGTAGTCGACCTGAAACTCGACGCTGCGCCGAAACAGCGCCGGGCGCTCACCTGAGCGCGCGAGCACGACGATGCGATCCTTCATCAACGTCGAATTCGGAATCACGATCGTTTCGTTCGAAGGCGTGGCGATCGCCATCGAGCGCCAGCGAATGCTCACCACTTGCCCGATGCGATCGTCGATGCGCACCCAGTCGCCCAGACGCAGGGTGTTCTCGAGCTGCAGCGAGACACCCGCCCATAGATTGCCGAGCGTTTCGCCGGCGGAGAATGCGAGCGCGCCGGTGACGATTGCGGAGGTCGTCACAACACCCGCGAGGTTCACGCCGACCGCATTCAACCGATAGATTGCGTAGCCGATAAGACCCAGCGCAAAAACAACGTCGATGAGAATCAACGGAATGCGCAGCTTGCCGAGCAAACAGCGCGCGATGAACACGACGATCGAGCGGATGACCGCGATCGCGAGAAACGCGAGCACGATCTCCCGCGCGATCTCGATGACCGGACCGGGGCCACCAAAGCTCGGACCGAAGCGATACAAAAGGGCGAGCGCGCCGAGCATGATGAACGCGAAAGCAGCGAGCGCGATCAAGCCACGCCGCCGCTCGCCCGGCGCCAGCAGCGATAGCACGCCAAGCGCTACGGCGATGCTTGTGAAGAGCACCGCGGCATTGAAAAGCTCGGTTGTGACCCAGGTCGTCGATTCCATCGTCAAGCGTTGCAACAAAGCCGCCGCATTATAGAAGCCGTAGAATCCTTCGCGTCTGCCTTGGAGTGGATGAGTCCACGATGACCGAACGTACCGGCGGCGAGCTTGTCGTCGCGAGCTTGCTCGCGCAGGGTGCAACGCATGCGTTCGGCGTGCCGGGCGAGAGCTATCTCGCCGTGCTCGACGCGCTGCACGACGTCGAGGAGCGTCTGCGGTTCATCATCTGCCGTCACGAAGGCGGCGCGGCGTACATGGCCGAAGCCTACGGCAAGCTGACCGGCCGTCCCGGCATCGCGCTGGTCACGCGTGGGCCAGGCGCCTCGAACGCCGCGATCGGGATTCACACGGCACAGCAGGATTCGACGCCGATGATCGTTCTGATCGGCCAGGTCGGCTCCGATTTCGCCGACCGAGAGGCGTTTCAGGAGATCGACTACCGGCGCATGTACGGCTCGATCGCGAAGTGGGCCGCGCAGATCGATCGCGCCGATCGCATTCCCGAGTACATTGCGCGCGCTTATCGCGTTGCGATGTCGGGACGTCCGGGCCCGGTTGTGCTGGCATTGCCCGAAGACATGCTGACGATGCGCGTCGAGGCGCGCGATGTTCCTCGTGTCGATGCGATTCCTCTCGCGCCCACGGGCCACGACGTGCACGCCGTGCACGAGCTGCTGATGAACGCGCGACAACCTCTGGTCATCGTCGGGGGAAGCCGCTGGGATTCCGATGCCTGCGCAGCACTCGAAAGGTATGCGCAAGCAAACGC
>DATLOI010000109.1:0-13316 GCA_035536295.1 Casimicrobiaceae bacterium | reverse complement strand
TGATGGGTGCTGCCAGTGTCGCCTTGAACATCGGCATCGGCTCGACGTCGCGCCGGCCCATGAGCACGAGCAATGCATCGCGCACGAATTGATAGAACGTCACCATGACCGACACGGGATTGCCCGGCAGGCCGAAGAAGTGCGCGTCGCCGATGCGTCCATACGCAAGCGGTCGGCCGGGCTTCATTGCGATTTTCCAGAACACGACTTCGCCGAGCCGGTCGAGCAATTGCGTCACGTAATCGGCCTCACCGACCGAAACGCCGCCGGAAGTGATAACGACATCGGCGTTCGCGGCTGCGAGCGCGAACGCACGCTCGAGCTCGTCGGGGACATCGCGCACGACGCCCATATCGACGATTTCGCAACCAAGCCGCGTGAGCATTCCGTGCAGCGTGTAGCGGTTGCTGTCGTAGACCTGGCCCGCGGTAAGCGGATGGCCAATCGACACGAGTTCATCGCCCGTCGAAAAAAATGCGACGCGAAGTTTGCGATAGACGCTGACTTCGTTGATGCCAAGCGACGCGATCATGCCGAGCTCGGCGGGACGCACCGGTTGCCCCGCGCGGAACACGACGCCGCCACGCTTGAGATCTTCTCCCGCGAAACGACGATTCTGTCCGGCTTTGCCGACCGCGCCGGCCGCGATGACGACACAACCATCGCGCTCTTCCGCGCGCTCTTGCATAACGACCGTATCGGCTCCCCCCGGCATGACAGCGCCAGTAAAAATGCGAACCGCTTCGCCAGCACCGACGCTGCCTTCGAACGGCTTTCCCGCAAATGATTCACCAGTGCGACGCAGTGTCGTCTCGCGCAAGACGTCGAGATCGGCGAAGCGAACCGCCCAGCCATCCATCGCCGAGTTATCGTGACCGGGCACATCGAGCGGCGAGATGACGTCCTCGGCGAGCACGCGGCCGAGCGCATCGCGAACATGAACGCGCTCGGCCGCCTCGATCGGCGTTAGGAATTGCCTGATCAAGGCGCGCGCACGCTCGACGGGCAACGAATTCGGATCGTAATCGTCGGCGCACGAAGCATCGCGAAGGGTTTTGGGCGCACTCATCAGAGCAAGCTCGGCTCGGGTGTTGATGTTGGAAAAAGCGTCGGCGCAATCGTCGAACGGCACCTCGACAACGCCGAGCGTCGCATACCACGCGTCTATTTTGCGCCCGCCGCTTTCGAGGAACGCAACGAGGTGGGGGAGCACATCGCGCCGCACCAGCGCGAACACCGGATGCGATTGATCGAACGTCTTCGCCACCGCGAGTTGCGCATCGCGCGCGGCCAGCGCTGCGCCAAGACGCGCCACCAGATCACCTGGCAGCAATGGCGAGTCGCAGGGAACGGTCACTGCGAATCGCGTCGTCGTCGCAGCGAGTCCCGCGTGCAGTCCGGCGAGCGGTCCGGCGAAATCACTGATCACATCCGACACGACGGTCGCGCCGAACTTTGCGTAGCATTCGACGTTGCGATTCGCGTTGACGAGCAATCGCGCAACTTGCGGCGAGAGGCGCTCGATCACGTGCGCCACCATCGCCTTGCCGTTGAGCTCGACCAGACCCTTGTCGACGCCCCCCATCCGCCGACCCATTCCACCGGCCAGCACGATTCCCGTGACATCGTCGCGCGCGATCGCTCGCGCGGAACTCACGCGTCCCTCCGGAACCGATCCTCGCCGGTGAACAAAAGATAGTGCTTGTTGGTTGCGCGTCCGATCATCGTCATGCCGACTTTTTGCGCGATGTCGTGGCCCATTTGCGTGAGCCCGCTGCGTGACACCAGAAACGGTACGCGCATCTGCGCGGCCTTGATCACCATCTCCGAAGTCAATCTTCCGGTCGTATAGAAGATCTTGTCATCGCCCTCGATTCGATCGAGCCACATTTGACCTGCGATCGCGTCGACCGCGTTGTGGCGGCCCACGTCTTCGACGAACGTGAGAATTTCTGAGCGCCCGGGCTGATTCGTGGCGAGCGCGCAGCCGTGCACTGCGCCCGACTGCTTGTAGATCGTGTCGTAGCTGCGCACGCGATCCAAAAGATCGTAGAGCGTCGATTGCGCAAGCGTTGCATGGCGCGGCAAGCGAATGCTCTCGACGTCCTCCATCAGGTCACCGAACACCGTTCCCTGACCGCAGCCGGTCGTCGTCGTGCGCTTCGCCGTCTTTTCGTCGAGATCGGTCAGCCCAGTGCGCGTCTTCACCGAAACCGCATTGACTTCCCAGTCGACGTGCACCGACACGATGTCTTCGATCGAATCGACCAGCCGCTGGTTGCGCAAATAGCCGATCGTCAACGCCTCGGGTGCAGCCCCGAGCGTCATCAATGTCAACAGCTCGCGCTTGTCGACGTAGACGGTAAGCGGGTGCTCGCCGGCGATCGCGACGTCGCGCGCTTCGCCGTGCTCGTCAAGCGCCGCGACGTTGACCGTCGCCGGCCTTGCGGCTGTTGTGATGTCGGGTTGGTAGTTTCTGATACCTGTTCCCTGTTGCCTGTTCCCTGGCGCTAGCCACCGATGTAGCTCATCTCGACTTTCGGCGCACGCGCGGTTGCTGCCGTGCGCAACTCCGAGTAGCGATCGCCGCGCTGACGCCAGATCGCGACGACTGCGTTTCTGATCTGCGCGTCGCTCGCGCCATCGCGAAGCAGCGCGCGAAGGTCATGGCCCTGCGTACCGAACAAGCACGTATACAGCTTGCCGTCGGTCGACAATCGCGCACGCGTGCAATCGCGGCAAAACGCCTGCGTGACCGACGCGATGACGCCGATCTCGCCGGCGCCGTCGACATAGCGCCAGCGTTCCGCCACTTCCCCTCGATAATTCGCATCGACCGCCTGCAATGGATGCTCGCGATCGATCGCCGCAACGATCTCCGCGGCGGTGACCACGTCGTCCATCCGCCAGCCGTTGGTCGCACCGACGTCCATGTATTCGATGAAGCGCACGATGTGCCCGCTGCCGCGAAAATGCTTTGCCAGCGCAACGATCGAGCCTTCGTTGACGCCGCGCTTGACGACCATGTTGATCTTGATCGGCGCCAACCCTGCGTCTTGCGCCGCGTCGATGCCCTCGAGCACGCTCGCGACCGGAAAGTCGACGTCGTTCATTGCGCGAAACGTCGCATCGTCGAGCGAGTCCAGGCTCACGGTGACACGCTTCAAGCCGGCGTTCGCGAGGTCTTTCGCTTTGCGCGGGAGCAAAGCGCCGTTCGTCGTCAACGTGAGATCGGGATTCCCGGGCAATTGCGCGAGCATTTCAATGAGCCGCTCGATTCGCCGGCGCAACAGCGGCTCGCCGCCGGTGAGGCGTATCTTGTTGACACCGAGCTCGACGAACGTACGCGCGACTCGCGTGATCTCTTCGAAGGTCAGCAGCGCATCGTGTGGCAGGAACGGATAATCGCGCCCGAACACGTCCTTCGGCATGCAGTACACGCAGCGGAAGTTGCAACGGTCGGTGACCGAGATGCGAAGGTCGCGCAATGCACGACCGCGTGTGTCCGCAAGATCGTCGAACGGAAGCGCCGGGCCGGCAGCGGCGGAGCGCACGAACGCATCGCTTGCCGAGACGGCGGCGCGCACGTCAGCGAGCGGTATGACCTTGGCCATTTGGCAGAGGCGCCGGAGAAGCGGCGCACGAACGGAATATGATTTTAGCAGAGGGTGTAGCATGCCCCGCGCTCTTCGAAGCATCGCGAGGACGCAACCCCAATGAAAGAGACCCGGATTCCCGTCGACGTGATCATGGAGCGGGTGCGTCTTGAGAATCGCTGGATCGGGGAACGATGGCAGCCCGCGGCGGTCAGTGAAGCGAGCGAAACGGGCGAGGATGCGCAATCGACGCCGATCCTCGAGGAGCGTTCCGACGCCGGGGAGCGTTGGCGCTTTCGCGCTTGCCCGATCGAAGTGCATCGCAGCGAAGCTGAAGGCTACTACCTGAACGTAAGTGCGCCCGACCCGCGGGTATTCGTGATGTGGCGATTGTTCGACGACGGGCAGGAGCCGGTCGCGCGCCCCGTCGTCGTCACGTTGAGCTACAACGAAGCGGCGCGAATGATGGATGGCGGCGAGCAAGTCGATTCGGTCCAGCTTCCCGCGTGGCTGCGCGACTGGCTGGCGCCGTTCATTGCCGAGCATTACAAGCCCGAGCCGCGCAAGAAGGCCAAGCGCAACGACCCGTTCGCCGATCAAGGCGGCCGTGACCCGATGTTCGATGCAGGCAAGATAAGACGATCGTGATTCGATGAGCGCCGAGCCGCCTCCGTTTCTGCGCCGCTGGTCGCAACGCAAGCTCGAGGCGGGGCGGGAAGCGCAAGCGAAAGTCGACCCGCCGGCGACGCCTGTCGCGCGCCCACCGGAGGCAGTTGTGCAAGCGGACGCCGCGTCCGCTCAGGCTTCCGATGCGATCGAGCCTGCATTGCCGCCCGTCGACTCGCTCACCTTCGATTCCGACTTCGCCGCGTTCTTGAAGCCCGGCGTCGATCAGGGGTTGCGACAGCAGGCGTTGCGAAAGCTCTTCGCCGATCCCCGCTTCAACGTGATGGACGGTCTCGACGTCTATATCGACGACTACGGCAAGTTCGTGCCGATCCCTCCCGAGCTCGTCGCACAATTGCAGCACGCGAAATTCTTGTTCTCGCCGCCGCCGACGTTCGTCAATGCGCAGGGGCATGTCGAGGACGTTCCGGCGAACGATTCGGGCGAGGAGCAATCGGTGACGCCAACGGTCGCGCTCGAAGAGCAGGCGCCGACAACGCAGGTCGAAATCAATACCACTGACGCCAAAACGCCGGAATCGCCGGGATCGCGGTGACCACCATCGACAAAAGCCTCTATCTCTGTTCGTGCAACGGCACGGCGCCGATCGACGCGCCCGCGCTCGCCGATGCGCTGCAACTTTCGCAAGCGCCCAAAGTGCACACGATGCTGTGCCAAAAGCAGCTCGCGAGCTTCGCCGACGGTGCGACTGGCGACGTGATCGTGGGCTGCACGCAGGAGGCGCGGCTGTTCGCCGACATCGCCGGCGAGGCCGCGAAAACGCAGTCGATACGTTTTGTGAATCTGCGCGAGTCGGGCGGGTGGTCGCCGCAAGCGCGCGGCGCCACGCCGAAGCTTGCTGCGCTACTCGCGCAAGCGGCGCTTCCGGATCCCGAACCGGTGCCGAGCGTTTCGTATCGCTCCGACGGTCAGCTTCTGATCGTCGGACCGCTCGACGTGGCGCTACGTTGGGCGAATGTCTTGCAAGACCGCCTTGCCGTGACCGTGCTTGCGACCGGACGCACGCAAGGCCAGGAGCTTCCGATCGATCGTGCGTATCCGGTGCACAGTGGAACGCTGCAGTCGCTCACGGGATGGCTCGGCGAGTTCGAAGCGCAATGGTCGTTGGACAATCCTATCGACCTCGATGTGTGCACGCGCTGCAACGCGTGCATCAAAGTCTGCCCGGAGCATGCGATCGACTGGAGCTATCAGATCGATCTCGATAAGTGTCGCTCGCATCGTGACTGCGTTGTTGCTTGCGGTGCGATCGGCGCAATCGACTTCGAGCGTCGCGATTCCGCGCGAGGCGAGCGTTTCGACTTGATCCTCGATCTCGACGGCGGTGCATTCGCAATGCCGGTGCCGCCGCAAGGCTATTTCGCGCCGAGCGCGGATCTTATCGAGCAGGCGAAAGCGGTCGCAGCACTCGCGACGATGACAGGCGAGTTCGAAAAGCCGAAGTACTTTCATTACAAGCCATCGATCTGCGCGCACGCCCGCTCGAAAAAGATCGGCTGCACGAATTGCATCGATGCGTGCGACACCCAAGCGATTCGCTCGGACGGTGACAAGGTGTTCGTCGAGCCGCATCTGTGCATGGGGTGTGGCACCTGCGCCACCGTATGCCCGTCCGGCGCGATGACCTACGCTTATCCCGCGCCGGCCGATTTCGGCGCGCGCCTTCGCACGGTGTTGTCGACATACGTGAACGCGGGAGGTCGCGACGCCTGCCTTCTCGTTCACGGTCGCGCCGGCGGCGAAAAACTCGCGCGCTTCGCGCGTCACGGACGCGGACTGCCGGCGCGCGTGATCCCGATCGAAGTTCACAACGTCGATGCGATCGGCCTCGACTTGTGGCTCGCGGCAATTGCCTGGGGTGCCGTTGAAATCGCCGTCCTCACGGGTGGCAATGACATCGAGCGCTACGCGTCGATAATCGGCACGCAAATGCGAGTCGGCGACACGATTCTGCAGTCGCTCGGCTACGTCGGCTCGCATTTCCGGGTCGTCGATGGCGACGATTTCGTTGCGCTCGACAATGCGTTGTGGACCGCGGCAGCGCCGCGCGGTGTCCGTAATTTCGCAACTTTCGTGGCGACCAACGAGAAGCGCACGACGCTTTCACTTGCGCTCGACCACCTGGCAATGCAGGCGCCCATCCCGCAGACGCGGATCCCGCTGTTCGAAGGCTCCCCTTTCGGCGCAATCGCCGTCAACGCCGAACGCTGCACGATGTGCCTCGCCTGTGTCGGAAGCTGTCCGGAAGGGGCGATTCTCGACAACGCCGAGCGGCTCGAGCTTCGCTTCATCGAGACGAAATGCGTGCAGTGCGGAATCTGCGCCAAGACCTGCCCCGAGGATGCGATTACGCTGGTGCCACAGCTCGACCTGACGCCCGAGGCACGTCAGCCGCGCGTTCTCAACGAAGCTGCGGTGTTCGCGTGCATCGCCTGCGGCAAGCCCCTGGGCTCCGAACGAATGATCGGCGGGATGCTCGCCAAGCTCGCCGGGCACTCGATGTTCGCCGCACCTGGGGCGCTCGAGCGACTGAAGATGTGTGCCGACTGTCGCGTAGTCGACCTGGTTCGCAACGAGAAGTCGCTGGATATCCGCAACATTTGACGCCTTCGATGGAATCGGCGCCGCTCGTGTTTGTTCACGCAATCGAGCCCGAGGATCGCGCCCGGGCCGATTTCTACGCGGTTTTGGCGACGCTTTTCCGCGACGCGCCTACTGCGCAGGTGCTGCAAGCGATCGCCGCTGCAGGTCGCTTACCCGAGGCGGCTTCGGGAGTTCTGCCTGCTCGCTGGAATCGGCTGGTCGACGCCTGCGGTGCGATGGACGTCGAAGCCGCTCGTCAGGAGTACTGGGAGCTATTCGTAGGCGTGGGAAAATGCGAGATCAACCTCCACGCGTCGCACTGGCAGACCGGCTTCATGATGGAAAAGCCGCTCGTCGAGCTTCGCCACGATCTCGCTCGCCTCGGTCTCGGGCGAAAGCCGGAAAGCGAGCTCCTCGAGGACCACCTCGCGTCGCTGTGCGAGACGATGCGACTGTTGATCGAAGGGGGTCCCGACCGCCGTCCGTCCGACATTGCGACGCAACAGCAAATTTTCGAAAGGCACCTTTTGCCGTGGGTGCCGCAAATGTGTGCTGTTTTAACGCAGAATGAGCTTGCCAACTTCTACCGTCCGGTAGGAGAATTTACGGATGCATTCGTGGCGATCGAACGTGACTCGTTCGCCATTGCCTAAAAACAGTCACGATGGCTTTTTTCCGGAGGTCGAAGCATGCGCACCACGCCCAAGCGTGAATCGCAATTGCCGAGTCGCGCAACGACATCGGCCACAGCACCCCAAGACACGAACGTCAAGCGCCGCCGATTCCTGCTGGCGCTCGGCGCGGGACCCGCAGCGGCCGCCGCCGCCGCAACTTCGCTTGCGGCACCCGTCGGGTCGGTAACGCAGCAGGCTGCAACGACCGCCGCCGGTTATCGCGAGACCGAGCACGTTCGCGACTATTACGCTTCGACGCGCATTTAAGGGAGAGATCATCATGCTGACGCGCAAAACCGAAGGTTCGGCGTCGCGGACTCGTCTTGCCCGACGCGCGGGTACGCCGGCCACGATGGACCGTCGCCTGTTCCTGAAGCGCTCGGGCGTCGTCGCCGGAGCGGGTGCGCTGGCGACGCAGCTCCCGTACACCTCGATGGGAAAGGCTGACGCCGCCACCGAGTCGACCGGAGCGAAACAAGAAGTCAAGCGCACCGTGTGCACGCATTGCTCGGTGGGTTGCGCGCTCGATGCCGTCGTCGAGAACGGCGTATGGGTTCGCCAGGAGCCCGTGTTCGATTCGCCATTGAACCTAGGTGCGCATTGCGCCAAAGGCGCGTCGGTGCGCGAGCACGGCCATGGCGAGCACAGGCTGAAAAGCCCGATGAAGCTCGTCAACGGCAAGTGGCAGAAGCTCTCCTGGGATCAGGCGATCAACGAAGTCGGTGACAAGCTCAATCAGCTGCGCACCGAAGCCGGACCCGACTCGGTGTTCTGGGTCGGCAGCAGCAAGCACAACAACGAGCAGTCGTACCTGTTCCGCAAGTTCGTGAGCTACTTCGGCTCGAACAACTGCGATCACCAGGCGCGTATCTGTCACTCGACGACCGTCGCGGGTGTGGCGAACACCTGGGGCTACGGCGCGATGACGAATTCGTACAACGACATGCAGAACACGAAGTGCGCGCTCTACATCGGCAGCAACGCCGCCGAAGCGCACCCGGTGTCGATGCTGCACATGCTGCATGCGAAGGAAAGAGGCGCGAAGATGATCGTCGCCGATCCGCGCTTCACCCGTACGGCCGCGAAGGCCGACATGCACGTGCGCATCCGCTCGGGGAGCGACATTCCGTTCCTGTTCGGCGTCCTGCACCACGTGTTCAAGAACGGCTGGGAGGACACGAAGTACATCAACGACCGCGTCTATGGCATGGACAAGGTCAAGGAAGAAGTGATGAGCAAGTGGACGCCCGACAAGGTCGAAGAGGCCTGCGGCGTACCGGAAGCGACGGTCCTCAGAGTCGCCGAAATGATGGCGAAGAACCGTCCGTCGACGATCGTCTGGTGCATGGGCCAGACGCAGCACACGATCGGCAATGCGATGGTGCGCGCCTCCTGCATCCTGCAGCTCGCGCTCGGCAACATCGGAATGTCGGGCGGCGGCGCGAATATCGTCCGCGGCCACGACAATGTCCAGGGCGCGACCGACGTCGGTCCCAATCCCGATTCGCTGCCGGGCTACTACGGCATCGCGGCCGGATCATGGCGGCACTATGCAGCGGTGTGGGGTGTCGACTACGACTGGATCAAGGGCCGCTTCGCTTCTCAGGCGATGATGGAAAAGCCCGGCATGACCGTGTCGCGCTGGATCGACGGCGTGCTCGAGAAGAACGAGATGATCGACCAGGATTCGAACCTGCGCGCGATGGTGTTCTGGGGGCATGCCCCGAACAGCCAGACGCGCGGCAAGGAAATGGTCGAGGCGATGAAAAAGCTCGACCTCATCGTGGTCGTCGATCCATATCCATCGGCAACCGCTGCGATGGCCGCGATGGTGCGCAAGGACGGCGTGTATCTGCTGCCTGCTGCGACACAGTTCGAAACGTCGGGATCGTGCACGGCGTCCAACCGCTCGATCCAATGGCGCGAGCGCGTCATCGCGCCGCTTTTCGAATCGCAGACCGATCACGCGATCATGTACGCGTTCGCGAAGAAGCTCGGCTTCGGTCCGGAGTTCGTCAAGAACTACAAGATCGTGAAGCCCGATGGTGATCGCAAGCTCGAGGAGCCCGAGATGGAATCGGTGCTTCGCGAGATCAACAAGGCGACCTGGACGATCGGCTACACGGGACAGTCTCCCGAGCGCTTGAAGCTGCACATGAAGCACATGCAGACGTTCGACGTGAAGACGCTGCGCGCGAAGGGCGGTCCCTGCGACGGCGACTACTTCGGCCTGCCGTGGCCATGCTACGGAACGCCGGAAATGAAGCATCCCGGCTCCCCCAATCTGTACGACAACAGCAAGCACGTGATGGATGGTGGCGGGTGCTTCCGCGCGAACTTCGGCGTCGAGCGCGAAGGCGTCAATCTGCTTGCCGAGGATGGCTCGGGTCCGAAGGGTGGCGATCTGATGTTCGGCTACCCCGAGTTCGATCACGTGTTGATGAAAAAGCTCGGCTGGTGGGACGAATTGACTGACGCCGAGAAGAAGGCGGCAGAGGGCAAGAACTGGAAGACCGATCTGCTAGGCGGCATCATTCGCGTCGCGATGACCAAGCACGGCGCACATCCGTTCGGCAACGCGAAGGCGCGTGCGCTCGTGTGGAACTTCCCGGATCCGGTGCCGCTGCATCGCGAGCCGCTGTACTCGACGAAGCCCGAGCTCGTCGCGAAGTACCCGACGCACGCCGACAAGATGGCGTTCTGGCGCCTGCCGACGCTGTTCAAGAGCGTGCAGGACAAGAACGTCGGACTCGCGAAGGACTATCCGCTGATTCTCACGAGTGGCCGCCTGGTCGAATACGAAGGTGGCGGCGAGGAAACGCGCAGCAACCCGTGGCTCGCCGAATTGCAGCAGGAGAACTTCGTCGAGATCAATCCGAAGGATGCCAACGATCGCGGCGTGCGTGACGGCGAGTACGTGTGGGTCAGAACGCCGACCGGCGCGCAGCTCAAGGTGAAGGCGCAGGTGACCGAGCGGGTCGGTGCGGGGACGACGTTCATTCCGTTCCACTTCTCGGGCTGGTGGATGGGCAAGGACATGCTCGAGTTCTATCCGACCGGCGCGGCCCCGATCGTGCGCGGCGAAGCGGTCAACACCGCGACGACGTATGGATACGACTCGGTGACGATGATGCAGGAGACCAAAACGACCGTATGCCAGGTCGCCAAGGTCGCGGCGTAAAGGGAGAGACCCACCATGGCCCGAATGAAATTCCTCTGCGACGCCGAGCGCTGCATCGAGTGCAACGGCTGCGTCACCGCGTGTAAGCAGGAGCACGAGATTCCTTGGGGCGTCAACCGACGTCGTGTCGTCACGATCAACGACGGCGTTCCGGGTGAGCGCTCGATCTCGGTCGCGTGCATGCACTGCTCCGACGCGCCGTGCATGGCGGTATGCCCGGTCGACTGCTTTTATAAGACAGGCGAAGGCGTCGTGCTGCACGACAAGGACCTCTGCATCGGTTGCGGTTACTGCTTCTATGCGTGTCCGTTCGGCGCGCCGCAATTCCCGCAAGCCGGCGCGTTCGGCGTGCGCGGAAAGATGGACAAGTGCACGTTTTGTGCGGGCGGTCCGGAAGTCGATCGCTCCGAGGCGGAATTCAAGAAGTACGGACGCAATCGCCTCGCGGAAGGCAAGCTTCCCGCATGTGCGGAGATGTGCTCGACCAAGGCGTTGCTCGGTGGTGACGGCGATGTGCTCGCCGATATCTATCGCGAGCGGGTGACGGTGCGCGGCAAGGCCGGTGAAGTGTGGGGATGGGCAACGGCATACGGCCCGGCACCCGGCGGCGCGGCGCGGCCTCCTGGAGCGGCGCCTGCGCCGACAGCGCCTGCCGCAGGTCAGAAGTCATGACGCGCACGCTTGCAGTCGTCGCGATCGGTGGCGTGCTGAGTCTGGCGCTCACGGCGTGCGGTGAGCGCCCGCAGGTCGTCAATTACAAGCAGGGCACCTACCAGGGCAAGCCGGATAGTCCGCCGTACGCAGGCGCTCCTTTCAACAACAACAAGGACGATTGGGAGCGCACGATCCGTCAGCGGAACCAGGCGCAGAACGAATACAAGCGCATAGGTAGCTAGGTAGAAAGGCTCTCAATGGGTAGCGACTTGATGCGCGCCGGCGTGGCGGCGCTGGCCGCCTGCTGGCTCGTGGCCGCGTCGGCGCAATCGCCGGCGGTCAATCCGGCCGAAGCGGATCTTGCGAAGCAGCAGCAGCAACGCCAGCAGACCCAGCCGCTCAACAACGAGCCGGTGTGGAAGGAGGTTCGCAGCGGGCTTCCGCAGACGACGAGCCTGCCGGGCCGCGAGACCAACGTGCTGATTCAACCGGAAGGGCAGACCTGGCGTGCGGCGCGGGTTCCGATCGCAACCGTCGGCGGTTTCCTGTTCGTGTTCACGCTGTTGGCCCTTGCCGGCTTCTATTTGTGGCGCGGGCCGATTCGCCTCCACGCACCGCCGACCGGCCGCTTGATCGAGCGCTTCAACGTCGTCGAGCGCGTGGTTCACTGGACCGTGGCAATCACGTTCGTGTTGCTAGGCATCACCGGACTCATTCTGACGTTCGGCAAGACCGTGTTGCTGCCGCTGATCGGCTACACGCTGTTCGCGTGGCTGGCGATCCTCGCGAAGAACCTGCACAACTTCGTCGGGCCGGTTCTCGTCATCGCGCTGCCGATCATGATCGTGATTTTCATGTACGAGAACGTTCCGCGTGCCTACGATTGGATCTGGATCAAGAAGTTCGGCGGCTACCTGAGCAACGAGCACGTGCCGGCCGGCAAGGCAAACGCCGGGCAGAAAATCCTGTTCTGGTTGATGGTGGTCGTCATCGGCCTGACGCTCTGCGTGACCGGCCTGATTCTCGACTTTCCGAATTTCAATCAGACACGCCAGACGATGCAGTGGGCGAACTCGATTCATATGATCGCCGGCATCATCGGCGTGGTGCTGGTCGCAGGACATATTTATCTTGGAACGATCGGCATGAAGGGCGCGTACGACGCGATGCGGCACGGCTATGTCGACGAGACCTGGGCGCGCGAGCATCACGAATACTGGTACAACGAAGTCATGGCGCATCGCGAGCAGCGCGTCGCAATGGACCATGCCCGGCGACCCGCGTAAATCGCGCGTTACTCGAACTTAGGAATCCTGGAGGAGGAGAGAGCGGTATGAAGACCTTGCGAGCAATCGTAGCGGCAGGCGTCGTGGTGGCAACCTTCGGCGTCGCTGTGGCGAAACTGCCGCCCCCGGCACCGCTGACCGAGGAGCAGAAAAAAGCGGCCGAGGAAAAAAAGGCGAAGGACACCGCGGCGGCGGAAGCCACCAAGGCATTGCAGTCGCGCGCCGAGGATCGCGTCGCGGCGAAATACTACTCGGACATGAAAGCGCAGGGCAAGCAGGTGTCGCCGCCGCAAATGGGGCCGGGTGCAACTGAACCCAGCAAGGCCGCGACCGGGGCACCGGGTGCGCCTGATACCAGCAAGGCCGCGCCCGTGTCATCGAAGCCGGAGAAGCAGATGGTGCATTCACCGCCTGAAACCAAGCGCTGACATTTTGCGTGTGTCATTACGACGGCGGGGGAACCCGCCGTTTTGTTTTTGGCGAGATGTGAATCGCAGGCGCGTCGGTCGCTTCGTCTTCCCGTTGACGGGAAGCAACTCACATTTGAGCGGCTATAATCCGGCCCGGAGAGATGGCCGAGTGGTCGAAGGCGCGTGACTCGAAATCACGTATACGGCAACGTATCCAGGGTTCGAATCCCTGTCTCTCCGCCAGT
>DATLOI010000108.1:0-2794 GCA_035536295.1 Casimicrobiaceae bacterium | reverse complement strand
GCAGCGGGAGGCGGTGATGTCGCGCGTGCGCCGCGACGATCCCGCGCTTGCATTTGACGTCGAGGCGCTGCTCGCCCGCGAAGCCGAAGTCGAGACGAGCCATTTCCTCGAAGGCACCGCGTGGTCCGCTGAACCAACGCTCGCGGGGCAAACGATCGGCAGCTACACGCTCGATCGTGCGCTGGGGCAGGGCGGCATGGGCAGCGTCTGGCTCGCGCACCGAAGCGACGGGCGCTTCGAAGGTCGGGTTGCGTTCAAGTTCCTGAGCCTCGCGCTGATGGGGCGCGGCGGCGCAGAACGCTTCGCGCGCGAAGGCGACGTGCTCGCGCGGCTCGTGCATCCGAACATCGCGCGGCTTCTCGATGCGGGAATCGCGCCGAGCGGACAGCCGTACCTGGTGCTCGAGTACGTCGACGGGGAACCGATCGATCGCTGGTGCGATGAACACAAGGCGGGACTGGAGCCGCGCATCCGCTTGTTCCTCCAGGTGCTCGCGGCGGTCGAGTTCGCACACCGCAACCTGATCCTGCATCGCGATTTGAAGCCGGGCAACATCCTGGTCACCGCCGACGGCACGGTGAAGCTTCTCGACTTCGGCATTGCCAAGCTGCTGAGCGACGGCGGACAGGCGCAGGGCACCGAGCTCACTGCGCTCGCCGGCCGCGCATTCACGCCCGAATACGCCGCGCCCGAGCAGGTGCAGGGCGGCAACGTGACGACATCGACCGACGTCTATGCGCTCGGCGTGCTGCTATATCGGCTGCTGAGCGGCACGCATCCGACGGCGAGCGAAAAGTCCACGCCGGTCGAAAGACTTCGCGGCGTCGTCGAAGTCGAGCCGCTGCGGCTTTCGCGCGCAATCGCGCGAGCTTCCGACAAGAACGCAGCAATTGCCGGGCTCACGTCCAAGCGCCTGCAAGGCGACCTCGACAACATCGCCGCGAAGGCGCTGCGCAAGAATCCACGCGAGCGATATCCGACCGTTGCGGCTTTCGCCGACGATCTCGAGCGCTACCTTGCGCACGAGCCGATCTCGGCGCGTCCCGATTCGGGCGCGTATCGGCTCGGCAAGTTCGTGCGCCGGCATCGTGTCGCCGTTGGTGCAGTGACCGTCACCGTGCTGGCATTGGTCGCCGGCGTCATCGGCACGACATGGCAGGCGATCGAGGCGCGGCGGGAACGGGACCAGGCTTTGTTCCAAGCCGAGCGGGCTGGCGCGAATGCGAACCTGATCAATCTCCTCATCGGAACGCTCGGCAGCGACACGCGACCGTTGACGCCAATCGAGATTCTCGAACGCAGCGCTGCCCTGGTCGACCAGCATTACAGCAATGATTCGCGGCTCGCGATCGCACTTCTGATGCCGATCGCCGGGCAATACAAGACGCTCGGCGACACGTCACGCGAGTACGCCGTCATGAAGCGTGCCGCGGAACACGCGCAATCGAGCGGCGATCCGTCGTTGTTAGCGAAGGTGGCGTGCAACACGGTCGAAACCGAGCTTGCCCGTGGACAACTCGACGCGGCGCGTGCGGAGCTCAGAAGGGGACGCGAGTCGCTGACAAGGGTCGAGCGACCCAGCGCGATGCAGCGCATCGAGTGCCTGCATGCGGCCGCGGACGTTGCAAAGCATGTCGAGGATTTCGATCAGGCAATCGCCTTCAGTCGAGAGGCGCTTGCGATCGAAGAGCGCGAAGGCGACACTCGCGGCGTCAACTATACGAAGCTTCTTTCATTCCTGAGCGCAGTGCAGCAGCAGTCCGGCGACCTGGCGGGAAGCTACGCCACGTTGAGGAAAATCCTCGACATCGACGAGAAGCTGCAGCGCGCCGATTCGCTGAGCAGCTTTGTCGAGCGTCGCAACGAGGCAATGCTGTTGATCGCCTTCGGCGAGTATCGTGAAGCGCGGGCGATCGTCGAGGAAGTGAGCCGTCGATGGACGTCGGTGACCGGCGATGCCTTGCTTCCGTTCTACCTCGCCTACACGCGCGGGCTGGTGATGCATCGATTCGGCGAACTCGAGTCGGCGCGCCGTGAATTCGAAGCCGCAAGCGTCGAGCTCAAGGCCAAGGGCTCACTCAATTTCGAGCAGCCGGTCGAGATTGGACTTGCGCGCGTTCTGATCGAGCTTGGTCGTGTCGACGAAGCCGAGGCGCGGCTTGCCAGCGTGGACGCCGCTGCGCGGACCCCGTCGCGATCGACGGTGGCGAGCCTCGGCATCGCTCATGCCGAAAAGGCGCTGGCCGGTAACGATGCTGCGCGGGCCGTGCAGTTGATCGAATCGGATCTTCGCACGATGGGATTCCCCGAGGGACGCGATACGCCGCAGCGCTCGACGGCGCTTCGCGTGGCCGTACGCGCGCATCTTGCCGCGGGCGACACGTCACAGGCGCAACAGCGTGCCGGCCAGGCGTTGAGCGCGGCGCAACGGCTTGCACGGGATCCAGCGAAAAGCGCTCACGTCGGAGAAGCGCTGCTCATGCTCGCGCGGACGCAGCGGGCTGGCGGCGACCATGCTTCCGCGCAGCAGACGGCCCATCGATCGGCCGAGACGCTTGCGTCGACGCTCGGCGACGACCATGCGCTGACGCAGGAGGCACGAATGCTCGCCGCGCTCGCGAAGGCCAGTTCGACGTCGCGCTGAAGCGGCCCGGAAGCTGCGAGGTGCCGCCCGTGAGTCGAGCGCAGTAGGCCGCTCTGGTATTACATCCTGAGCGAGCCGGTGACCGCTATCATCGGCGGCTCAACTGACGAAGGAGCCGCCGATGATTAAGGGCATGCACGCGATGTTCTA
>DATLOI010000107.1:0-23054 GCA_035536295.1 Casimicrobiaceae bacterium | reverse complement strand
GGCAACCACGTTGCCGAGGGGCGTGCATGAAAAAAGGCTTCGTCGTCGCGGCCTTGTTGGCCGCATCCTTGTCTGTTCACGCGCAGACGGGTCTTGTGATGTATGGCCGCCTGAACCTCGACCTCGAGTACATACACGCCAACGGCGACTTTCCCAACGTCACTCGCCTGAGCTCGAATTCGTCCCGCCTCGGAGTTCGCGGCACCGAATCCCTGGGGGGCGGTAACTACGCGCTCTTCCAACTCGAGGCGAGCGTGGCTGCCGACGCCGGTGGCGGCAACCCCGCCGGTCGCGACACGTTCGTCGGCCTGACCGGGGCATGGGGCACGCTGAAGTTCGGGTACTTTCTGGCCCCCTACGACGACATGCACCCTCTCTTCGGTAACGACCCCACGCTGACCACGTCGATCCTCGCTACATCATCGATCTGGGCGAATGGATTTGCGCCCAAGGGAGTCGGTGGCTTCGATGATCGCCTGCCGAACTCGATCCGCTACGACACGCCGAACTTCAACGGCCTCTTCGGAGGCGTCCAGGTTGCGCTTGCCGAGAATCCTCCGGCTCATGGTTACGTGCTTTCGATGGCCGCCACCTACATCAACGGTCCGTTCGTCGGCGGCATTGCCTACGAGCGCAATAAGGACGTGCGAGCAAAAGGGTTGGACGACTGGGCCTTCACGGCCACGGCGGCCTGGGACTTCGGCTTTGCTCGGGTTGCGGCGTTGTACGAAAGACTCGACTACGAAACCTTCACCGGTCCCCTCAAGCGTAACCTTTACGGTGCCTCGATGACGGCGAGCGCAGCGAACGGCACGTTTTACGCCGTCTGGATCCACGGGGCGGACGGCAAGGGCGGCGGCTCTCGAGTCGCAGGACTCTTAAGCGGCCCCGATACCAGCGCGGATCAATGGGAAGTCAGCTACACCTACGCGTTTTCTAAGCGCGTGGTGGCTTACGCGGGATACGTTCGTCTGGATAACGAGCGCAACGCGGGCTACACCTTCAACATCAATGCCTATCTTCCGCGGGGTATCGTGCCCCCGCTAGTCGGCATGAGGCTCAACGGGTATGTGCTGGGGCTGGTGCACTATTTCTGACGTTGGTGTCCCGCCCCTCGCACGCTATCGCAGCACCTTGCGACGGAGAACCTTCGCATAGCGATCGGAATCGGAGTCGGCGAAAAAAAAGTCCTCGCCCAGCTTGAACCAGAACTGGCAGCGAGGGGGAAGGTCGCTGCCAGCGCGTGCAGGGCCCACGACCCGGAGAGCCGTGCAAATTCTGTCCTCTTCGTCGGCTTTCCATCCCCCCTCCATGGTGGCCGCGGTGCGGGCAGTTCCTGCTCCATGACTACCCATGCGAAAGGTGCCGATACCCGTCACCCGCCCGTCTGTGTCGTAGAGAACTTCCATCGTGCCTCCGGTCGCTGAGGGGCCCGCGATGACGCGCTGAACGACCTCGTCCCTGAATTGCTGTACCGAAAGCCGCTTCGCTCCAGCGTCGAGCAACTCGCCGAGCGTCTGTTGGGCGCCGCAGGACATGCACCACAGCAGCAAGCCCAGCACCAGAGGAAGCTTGAAGGCGGAGTCCACGGTCATGATCGGCAGCGGTCCGTTACTCGATGAGATCGTCGGCCAGCAGCAGCCACTCTTGCGGGAGCGCGATGCGCAAAGCCGCGGCCGTTTTCGTATTGACGACCAGCTCGAAATGCGTCGGCCGCTCGACGGGAAGCGCGGCGGGCTTCGACCCTTTCAGGATCCTGTCGACGTAAGATGCAGCGCGGCGCCTTTGCGCTGCGAGGCTCGCGCCGAAGGAAACAAGGCTGCCGGCCACCACATATTCCCTCAACGGAGCAAAGGCAGGGAGCTGGCGTGACAAGGCGAACTTGCCGATCAAGGCTGCGTTATCGAACGTCATGCTGTCCCCGCACACCACGATGGCGTCGGGCGGTTCCCGCGCCATGTCGACGAACGCGCGCTCCAGGGCTTTGTCACTTCCAGCCTCCAGAGGACGGATCTGAGCATCGATTCCCTTCGCCGCCGCACGTAGCTCGTTAACGCAGAAGACGTTTGCGGGGTTGTCCGGATTCGAGAGCGCGGTGACGCGCTTCAACCTCGGGACCGCCGCCTTCATCTGCTCCAAGCGCTTTCGCCAAAGCTCCTCGCTGATGCTGATGAGCCCGGTAACGTTTCCTTCGGGTCGAGCGAGGCTCGCCACGAGCCCCGCCTTCACCGGATCGAGTGCGAATTCGGTTACGACGATGGGAATCGCGTTGGTCGCCCGTTTCGCGGCAAACGCCGCCGGCTCGCCAGAGGTGACGATCACATCAACCTTGAGTCGCACGAGGTCCGAGGCGAGCTCCGGAAGTCGTTCGATGATTCCGTTCGCGTAACGATACTCGATGGCAAGGTTGCGGCCCTCGACATACCCGGCATCGCGCATTGCCTGCAGGAAGTCGCTCATGGCTGCGGGCTGGCGAGCCGGCGGATTGCCGTGGCCAAGCCAGCCGATCCGATGCATGGATGGCTGCGCGCTGGCGAGTGCGGCTACGGCCAGCAACGCCGTGCCGATCATCAGCCGCCTTGCGATGCTCATCGGCGTACAACTGCCTCGCATGCTTTTCCGGTTCGACCCAGCGCGTGTCGCCGCACACTCGCCCTTGGGTCCGAGACTAGCGACCTCCGGCTTGGCTGGCAACAATTAAGTCGCCGTTCCGACGACGCGCGTCTTCTTTTTCGCCTGCTCCGGCTTTACTGCACTACGCTGCATTCCCTCGGGTAACGTTGCCACGCGTTCGTACTCGGGATCGACGAAGCGCGAGCCGTTGCTTGCATAGTCGCGCGCCATGTCGATCGCGTCGAGGCCCCAGAACAGCGCCTCGCCGATTGCAAGTGTGGGCACGCCGAACGCGCCGCGGGCGATCGCCTCGTCGGTGTTGCGCCGTAGCGCGTCCTTGACTTCCGGATCGGCGATGCGCGCATCGGCATCGGCAAGACCAAGGTCGTGCACGAGCTCGGCCCATTCAATCGGCAGATCAGGCAAGCGCCCGTCGCGCCAGACGAAGCGGAAAATGCGATGCACGGCTTCCGGCGCGCAATCGCACGCGATCGCAAGGCGCAGCAAAGGCAGCGGATTGAACGGATGCTCGTGCGGGAACTTGAACGGGATGCCGAGTTGCTTCGCCTGCCAGACGACGAAGCGATACGTGAAAACGCGCTTGCTGGGAATCTCGGCCGGCCCCTTGTGGCCATGCGCGCCCAGCAATCCCGCGAACAGCACCGGACGATAGCGAACGCGAATCTTCGGCGCGAGGCTAGCAAGGCGCTCGCTCGCGAGATACGCGAACGGCGAGATGAAATCGAAATACCAGTCGGCGGCAACCATCAGGCTTCGACCTGCGCACGCCGTTGCGGAAGCTGTGAGAGCACTGCGCGTTTCTCGACGTCGGAAAGCGCACCCCACGCAGCGATTTCGTCCAGCGTGCGAAAGCATCCCGCGCAAAAGCCGGATGCCGGATCCATCGCGCAAACACTCGTGCAGGGCGACGCTACGGGGGACATTGAGTCGGGAACGTTCATGATCAGTAACGGACGCTGCGGTCGACGACACCCTCGACGGATTCGCCGCGAAGCATTGCTCGAATCTTCGCTGCAACTTGGCGCGCCGACTCGTCGACGAGTGTTGCTGCAGAGACATGCGGAGTGAGCACGATTTTGGGATGATGCCAGAAGCGATGCGTCGAGGGCAGCGGCTCTTCGTCGAAGACGTCGAGCGTGGCTGAGGCGAGATGACCCTCGTCGAGCAAGTCGAGCAGATCCTGCTCGACCACAAGTGGGCCGCGCGCAACATTCACCAGATGCGCTCCTCGCGGCAACTTGGTCAGTGTGGTTCGATTCAATAATCCGCGCGTCGCAGCGGTCAGCGGAAGCATCGCCACCAGCATGCGCGTTTGCGCGAGCATCTTGAAGAGCTCGTCGTGCGCGAATGCTTCGATGCCTGGGGATGGCGTCGCGCTGCGGCGCCATCCGAGAACAGGGAAGTCGAACGTTCGCAACGCTTTTGCAACGGCGGAGGCGAGAACGCCAACACCGAGCAGTCCCACAGCGAAATCCTGTTTCGCGAGCCGACCGCGCGGTTGCCATTGCGCGGCATGCTGCGACTTCGCATAGGCATCCTGCTCCCGATAAGCACGCAACGCCGCCAGCGTGACGTACTCGGTCATTTGCATCGCCATGCCGGCGTCGGTCAAGCGAACGATCGGAATCTCCGCCGGCAGCGTGGGAAGTTCGATCAACGCATCGACGCCGGCACCCAGATTCACGATCGCGCGACGCACGCGAACTCGCTCGAAGACTTCGGGGGCGGGTTTCCACACCAGCGCGAAGTCGACTTCGTCCGGGGCATCCGGCCACACGTGCACGGCTGCCTCCGGAAGCGCGTGCTCTATTGCCGGACGCCATGCGAGCGCAGACGAAGACGTCGCCAGAACAATCGTAATACTCGGCCGGCTCACTCACTTTCCAAATCGACGAGATCGGTGCCTTCGCTCACGCGATCACCCACCGCACAATTGACTGCCGTAATCGTGCCGTTCGCGGGTGCAACAATCGTGTGCTCCATTTTCATTGCTTCGAGCACGCAAAGCGGCGCGCCTTTCTCGACCTTGTCACCCGCCTTCACATGAACGGCTACGATCGCGCCCGACATCGGCGCCATCAGGTGACCGCCGTGCGCTTCTTCCTCGCCTGCGTGCGCGAGCGGATCGACCAGCCTCAGCGTGCGTCGCAACTGACCCGCGAACACATGACGCGCTTCACCGATCGGCACCACACTCGCCCCGAAACGCGAGTCGCCCGTCTCCACCGTCAGGCGCTGGTCGGTTTCGGTGACGCGCAACGGCATCCGCTGTGAACCGTCGACGATCTCGAACGTTCCGTGCGAATCGCGCTTGACGTCGATCGAGCGCACGGTTTCGCCGTCCGCAAAGCGATACGTCACGCCGGCAGAGTCGTGATTCGGCCACCAACCATCACGCGCATTCCAAGGTGAATGCGGATCGCCCGAGGCGCGCGCAGCACTATCGGCGATGCGCTCGTCGGCAAGATATTCGGCGACTGCAGCGGTGACGAGCACACTTTGCGGCGTCGCGCCGGGCGGTGGCAGCAAAACATCGCGGTGCTTGTCGATAAGGCCGGTATCCAGATCGGCGCCAGCGAACGCGGGATGCAAAATGACGCGTGACAGGAACTCGACGTTGGTCGTCACGCCCGCGACCTCGCATTCGGACAGCGCATCGACCAGCGTCGCGCAAGCGCGCGTTCGATCCTCGCCCCACGCGATCAGCTTCGCGAGCATCGGATCGTAATAAGGGCTCACCTCATCGCCGGCGCGAAATCCGGTGTCGACGCGCACGTTCGCGGACGCTTCGGGCATGCGCCAATGCGCGATACGCCCGATCGCCGGCAGGAATCCGCGTGCTGGGTCCTCCGCATAGATGCGCGCTTCGATCGCATGGCCGCGCGTCGTTATCGCGCCTTGCGCAAGCGGCAAAGGCTCGCCATCCGCAACGCGAAGCTGCCATTCGACGAGATCGAGACCGGTGATCATTTCGGTGACCGGATGCTCGACCTGCAAGCGCGTATTCATTTCCATGAAGTGGAACGCGCCGTTGCTATCGGCGATGAATTCAACGGTGCCTGCGCCAACGTAGCCGATCGCTCTTGCGGCGGCGATCGCGGCTTCACCCATCGCGCGACGGCGCTCAGCTGTCATCCCCGGGGCCGGCGCTTCCTCGAGGACTTTTTGATGTCGCCGCTGCACCGAGCAATCGCGCTCGAACAAATGCACGACGTTGCGATGGCGATCGGCGAACACCTGCATCTCGATGTGCCGAGGTGAAGTGAGATAGCGCTCGATCAGCACGCGCTCATCGCCGAAGCTGGCCTTTGCCTCGCGCTGCGCGGACGCGAGTGCCGCAGCGAATTCACTTGCGGCATTGACGATTCGCATGCCTTTGCCGCCACCGCCCGCAGTCGCCTTGATCAACACCGGATAGCCGATGAGATCGGCCTCGCGCGCGAGGTGCTTCGCATCCTGTTCTTCGCCGTGATAGCCCGGCACGAGCGGCACGTTCGCCTCGCTCATGATGCGCTTCGCCGCCGATTTCGAGCCCATCGCGGCGATTGCGGCAGGTGGTGGGCCGATGAAAATGACTCCCGCCGCTTCGCATGCTGCCGCGAAGGCTTCGTTCTCCGATAGAAAGCCGTAGCCAGGATGGATCGCCTGCGCGCCGCTGGCTTTCGCGATCGCGATGATCTTGTCGCCGTCCAGGTAGCTTTCGCGCGGCGGCGGAGGCCCGAGCCGAAACGCTTCATCACACGACGCGACATGCAGCGAATTCGCGTCGGCATCCGAATACACACCGATCGTGCGAATTCCCATGCGCTTCGCCGTGCGTGTGATGCGAACGGCAATCTCGCCGCGATTGGCAATGAGAATCGTATGAAACATCAGCGAAGCTCGCGCTGGGAATCGGGTGGGGTCACGCCAAACAGCGCGCGAAGACGCTCGAACAAGCGGCGAAGAAAGCGCCACAGCTTCGGAATCAGCCAGATCATCAAAAGAACAATGAGCACGAGTATGACGAGCGCTGCGATCGGATAGGCAAATGCAAGCCACAAGACAACGCCGACCAGGAGGTCCTCACCAAACGATGCGGCCCAGTTGCTGAATGGCTCGGGCGACGTATTGATCGCCATGCGGCTGCCGGATTTCGCAAGATGACTTCCCGCCGCGAGCGTTCCGCCCAGGATCGCCGCTGCGAGCGTCGCCGCAGCGGGCGCATCGCCGAAAACGCTTCCAGCGAGTGCTGCACCGGCCGGAATGCGCACGAATGTCTGCAACAGGTCCCACATCGAGTCCACACCCGGAATCTTGTCGGCAAAGAACTCGATCGCGAACATCGCACCCGATGCCGCGAGCACGTAAGGATGCGCAAGCATGTCGAGTCCGCCCGGCAGCGGAATCCAGCCGAGAAAACCCAGACCGCCGACAATGAACAACACCGCGTAGAGTCGTATGCCGCTCGCCCAGCCGAGCGTGCCTGCGATCGCGACCAGTTGCCAGGTGTCCAACGAGGGCATGCTCAACGGTCCTTTCTCGCCCGCGAAGATTTCCGCAAACCTGTAGGTACCCACGGTGGCGATCGGCGCGCGACGACCGCAGCAATTCCTTCACGCGCTTCGTCACCTTCATGCACCTTGGCGTCGTGTTCGACACATTCGGCGATAACACGCTCATCGAGCGGACGATGTGCAGTCGCGCGAATCAGCCCCTTCGTCGCGGCGAGGGCGCGCGGACCTGCGACGAGTAACGATCCGAGCGTCGCGTTCACCGCTTCGTCGAGCGCTGCGATCGATGGCACGAGGTCGTGCACGAGACCGATGCGATACGCCTCCGCCGCGTCGAAGCTTTCCGCAGTCAGCATGTAGCGACGCGCACGTCGCGCACCGATCGCCTCGACGAAGTAAGGCGCGACTGCTGCGGGAATCAGGCCGACGCTTGCATCGGGAAGCGCGAACGTCGCGTCGACTGACGCGATCGCGATATCGCAGCAGGCGACAAGACCGACACCGACGCCAATCGTCTCACCATGCACCCGCGCGATCGTCGGCTTGGTGAGTGTCGCCAGCCGCTGCAAGAGATCGGCGATCGCGCGTGCGTCGCCGCTGGTTCGATCCTGATCGTTTGCCGCCCTGCGAGCGAACGCGTTCGCATCGACGCCCGCGCAGAAACTCTTCCCCGCAGCCAGCAGCACGAGCGCGCGCACGTCCGACGACGCTTCAACAAGTTCCAACGCCCGTTTCAATTCGGTGGCGAACGCATCGTCGATCGCGTTGTCCGCGTCGGGACGGTTGAGCGTCAGCAGCGCGACACCGTTGCGCTCGGCGAGCTCGATGAAGGTGAACTGTCGTAGCGACTCGCTGGCCTTGTTCCTGGCGCTCTTCATCGCATCACATTCGGAAAATGCCGAATCGCGTGGGAGCGATGGGCCGATTCAGCGCTGCGGACAGTGCGAGCGAAAGCGCACGTCGCGTATGTGCCGGATCGATCACGCCGTCGTCCCAGAGTCGCGCGCTCGCGTAGTAGGGGTGACCCTCGCGCTCGTACTGCTCGCGAATCGGCGCCTTGAATGCGTTTTCGTCGTCGCGGCTCCACGCGCCGCCTTTGGCTTCGATTGCGTCGCGCCGCACCGTAGCGAGTACTGTCGCTGCTTGCTCGCCGCCCATCACCGAGATGCGAGCGTTCGGCCACATCCACAAGAAGCGCGGACCGAACGCGCGACCGCACATGCCGTAGTTGCCCGCACCATAACTGCCGCCGATGATCACCGTGAACTTCGGCACTTGCGCGCACGACACCGCGGTCACCATTTTTGCGCCGTCCTTGGCGATGCCACCCGCTTCGTATTTCTTTCCGACCATAAAACCGGTGATGTTCTGTAGGAATACGAGGGGAATGCCGCGTTGCGCGCAAAGCTCGATGAAGTGCGCCCCTTTCTGCGCCGATTCCGAATACAAGACACCGTTGTTGGCGACGATGCCGATCGGATAACCGTGAAGATGCGCGAAGCCGGTCACGAGCGTGGCGCCATAACGCGCCTTGAACTCGTCCAGGTCGCTGTCATCGACGATGCGCGCGATCACTTCCTTGACGTCGTAGGGCCTGCGAATGTCGGCGTTGATCACGCCATACAGCTCGTCTTCGGCGTAGCGGGGCGCGACAGGCTCCCTGAGCGCAAGCGTCGTCGACTTGCGCCGATTCAGATTCGCGACGATCCTGCGCGCAATGCCGAGCGCGTGATGATCGTTTTGCGCGAAGTGATCGGCGACACCGGAGATTCGCGTGTGCACATCGGCGCCGCCAAGCTCCTCCGCCGTGACGATTTCGCCGGTCGCCGCCTTTACAAGCGGGGGTCCTGCGAGAAAGATCGTCCCCTGCTCGCGCACGATGATCGACTCGTCCGACATCGCAGGCACGTAAGCGCCGCCTGCCGTGCACGAACCCATCACCACGGCAATCTGCGGAATGCCTTCCGAGGACAGCGTCGCCTGGTTGTAGAAAATGCGCCCGAAGTGATCGCGGTCGGGAAATACGTCGGTCTGGTTTGGAAGGTTCGCGCCACCCGAATCGACGAGATAAATGCAGGGCAACGCGTTATCGCGCGCGATCTCCTGCGCACGGATGTGCTTTTTGACGGTGATCGGGTAGTACGTTCCGCCTTTCACCGTCGCGTCGTTGCACACGATCACGCACTCGCGACCCGACACGCGCCCGATGCCGGTGATGATGCCCGCTGCCGCGATATTGTCGTCGTACATTTCGTACGCCGCCAGCGGCGACAGCTCGAGAAACGGGCTTCCCGGATCGATCAGCGCGCGAATGCGCTCGCGCGGCAGCAGCTTGCCGCGGCCGACGTGTTTCGCGCGAGCCGACTCCCCTCCCCCTTGGTCGATCTGTGCGATCCTCGCGCGCAAATCGTCGACCTGCGAGCGCATCGCGTTGCGATTCGCGACGAACGTTTCGTCACGAACATTGAGCTTCGATTGAATGATGCTCATCGCGAGTGTGGTGTCATGCGCGCTCGGTCACCGCGACGCGCGCGGCGAGCGCCAGGAACAGCGCGCCGACCACGCCGTGCATTGCGCGAACGAGGCGCGGGCTCGCGCGTCCGCGCCTTCCCGCGAACGCAGCGAGCCAGGCGACGGGCAGGTTGATGAAAAGGCTGTTGAAGTTGAACAACGTGCCGAGAAACAGCAGCGCGAGCGTGGGCGAGCCGGCTTCGCGGTCGATGAATTGCGGCAGGAACGCGAGAAAGAACAACGCCACTTTCGGATTGAGCACGTTGATGAGCAATGCTTCGCGAAAGATGCGTAGCGGTCGAGCGTGCGCGATCGTTGCCGTGGATGCCGATGCCTCCCGTCGTTGCAAGCTCGACGCGATCAGCTTCAAACCGGCGTAAGCGAGATAAGCCGCGCCGCACCACTTGACGACGGTGAAAGCAGTCGCGGATGTCGCGAGAATCAACGACAATCCGGTGGCAGCAGCGACCGTATGCACGATGCAGCCCGCCGTTATTCCCAGTGTCGCCGCAACACCTGCGCGAAATCCGCCCGAGGCGCTGCGCGCGGCGATGTAAGCCATGTCGGGTCCGGGCGTGATGTTCAACAACAGGCCCGCCGCGACGAAGAGCCATAGATCGTGAACGCCAGGTAGCGACAGGATCAAGCGAACGCTCGCTCAGCGCACCGTCGACTTCGGCAATGGATGCCCGGGCATCAGCTCATACGGCGCCACCCAGCGCGGATGCGAACGAATGCGTTGCAACCACGCCGCGATCGCAGGATGCGCTGCCTTCCAGTCGACGCCGATCTCGTCGGGCCAGAAGAGATAACCGCAGAGCGAAAGATCGGCGATCGACAAGCGACCCGTCGCGACGTATTCGCGATTGGCAAGATGCGCCGCGAGAATTCCCCATGCCGTTTCGGCACGCTTGCGAAATTCGGCGAGGACCGCTTCGTTTACATCAGCCGCAAACCTGCGCATGAAGCGGTACGTCGCCGTGTAGCTCGTAAGCTTGTGGTTGTCGAACAACAGCCAGCGCAGGATCTCGCGCCGTTCGTTTTCGTCACGCGCACCAAATTGCGGAAAGCGTCCGGCAAGATAGTCGAGGATCACGCCCGATTGCGTCAACCGCGTCGCGCCGTGCTCGAGTACCGGAACCTCGCCCATCACATTGATCGCGCGATACGCAGGCGTGCGCGTCTCGCCGTTGAAATAGTCGACGAAGCGTGGCGCCCAATCTGCGTCCGCCAGCTCGAGCGTCAGCGCGCACTTGTACGCATTGCCCGACTGCGCGAAGCAGAGCAGCGTGTACTCGGCCATCAGGCGCTCTTCGAGGGGGCTGCAAGCGGCGACCACAACTCGATCGTGCGCCCGGCAGGATCGGCGATATGCGCCACGCGTTGATACCACGCAGTCTGATCGTGCGGCTCACGCAACAGCTTTGCGCCCCTCGCAAGCACCGCTTCGGTCGCTGCATTCACGTCGTCGACGCGAAGACACAGCACGACATCGCCGCCAGGCTTGCCGATTGTCGCGTTGGTCACGCCCTGCATCAGTTCGGCGCTGTAGAACGCCAGGCGCGAGCCGCCGGTGTCGAACTCGGCGTACACATCCGGCACGTCGACGATCTGCTTCAAGCCGAGCACATCCTTGTAGAACGCGCTTTCGACGCTCACGTCGTCGACCAGAAAGCGCAAGTGCGAAAGCGAGACCTTGATCATCAGAACCCGCCGCGCGCGAGCCAGCGGTCGACCTGATCGAGACGGTCGAGTCCCCAGAACGGCTCGCCGTCGACGATCATGAACGGCGATCCGCATACTCCCGCTTGAATGGCGTGTGCGACCTCGCGCTTCAAAGCTTCCTTGATCGCAGGATCGTCGATCGCTGCGCGCATCTCGTTTTCATCGGCCCCCGCGAGCGCTGCGACGCGCAAAGCATTCACGGGGTCGGAAATATCGATGTCGTCTACGAAATACGCGCGATAAAGCGCGTGCGTGACACGCGCGGCGAGCGCCGGGTCGCGTTGGCGTAACGCAATCACGATGCGCGCGGCCGCTTGCGTGGGAATCGGAAAGTGGCTTGGCATGCGAAAGTCATCGATGCCGTGAAATCGGGCGCTACGCTCCATATCGCGCTTCGCGTAGGGGCCTTTGATCGGGACCTGCGTCAATGGCGCGGCGCCCGTCTCCTTGAACACGACGCCGAGCAGGATAGGACGCCAATTGACGCCGCGCCCATGCTTCTTCGCGAGCGCTTCGATGCGCTGCGAGGCGAGATAGCCATACGGCGAGGAAAAATCGAAATAGAAGTCGATTGGTTGCATAAAGTTCAGATTGGATACGGAATAACGCTCGCCTCACTCTCGTTGTTTCCCGCCGTTCTGCCGAAACCCGTGTGGCTTTGCGCCTCTTAACATACTCGCTGAATCGACACTGATACAGTCGGCGCACTCGGTCGCGGCGACGCGGCCTGCGGCCCTCCCCACGGGGCGCCGCGCTTCCCTCGCCACCGGGTTTCGGGTAACTCAACCGGCAAAAAGTAGGGGTTCACTTTTGGCCGATACTCAGAGCGCACGCGCGATCACCATGCGCTGAATGTCGCTCGTGCCTTCGTAGATCTGGCACACGCGCACGTCGCGCCAGATCCGCTCGACGGGAAAGTCGGCGACATAACCGTAGCCGCCGTGAATCTGGATCGCGTCGGAGCATACGCGCTCCGCCATTTCCGATGCAAAGAGCTTCGCCATCGACGCTTCCTTCAAGCAAGGCTCGTTCGCGTCGCGAAGGGTCGCCGCGTGATAGACGAGCTGCCGCGCCGCTTCGATTTGCGTCGCCATGTCGGCGAGCCGAAAGCCTATCGCCTGATGCTCGACGATCGGCTTGCCGAACGCCTCACGCTCCCGGGCGTACGCAAGCGCCGCATCGCAGGCCGCGCGCGCCATGCCGACCGATTGCGCAGCGATGCCGATGCGACCGGCTTCGAGGTTCGCCAGTGCGATGCGATAACCCTCGCCTTCGCGACCGAGAAGATTCGTCGCGGGCACTCGACAGTGCTCGAACGTGATCTGTGCCGTATCGGAAGCGCGCTGACCTGCTTTTTCCTCGATGCGCGTAACGGTGAACCCAGGCGTATCGGTATCGACGATGAATGCGGAGATTCCCTTCTTCGCCGCCGCGCGATCGGTCACCGCGAAAACGATCGCAATGTCGGCGTTACGCCCTGTCGTGATGAACTGCTTGACGCCGTCGAGGACGAAGTCGTTGCCGTCGCGCACCGCTCGCGTCGTCAACGCACCCGCGTCGGAGCCCACCGAAGGCTCGGTCAAGCAAAAACACCCGAGCTTCGCGCCTGATGCGAGTGACTTTAGATATCGCTCCTTCTGCGCGTCGTTGCCAAACGCCAGAATCGGGCCGCACACGACCGAGTTTTGCACCGATACGATCGTGGACGTGGCGCCATCGCCGGCAGCAATCTCTTCTAGCGCGATGGCAAGCGACAGGTAATCGGCGCCCGCGCCTCCCCACGCTTCGGGCACGACCATGCCGAGCGCGCCGAGCTCGCCCAATTCACGTAACGCGTCACGTGGAAACGTGTGCTCGCGATCCCAGCGCGGCGCGTTCGGTGCGAGCCTGGCCTGCGCAAAATCACGCAGCGTGTCGCGCAACAACACATGCTCGTCGGAGAGGCGCATCGCTACAGCGTCGGCGCTTCGATCGCCATTGCCGTGGCTTCACCACCACCGATGCAGAGTGCCGCCACGCCGCGACGTAGTCCGCGCTTTCGCAATGCGCCGATCAACGTAACGAGAATTCGCGCGCCCGACGCGCCGATCGGATGACCGAGCGCGCACGCACCGCCGTGCACGTTGACCTTGTCGTGCGGCAGATCGTGCTCGCGCATCGCGGCCATGGCGACCACTGCGAACGCTTCGTTGATCTCGTACAAGTCGACGTCGCGCGAGTGCCATCCGGCTTTCTTCAGGACTTTCGCAATCGCGCTCACCGGCGCCGTCGTGAACAACGCAGGCTCGTGCGCGTGCGTCGCGTGTGCGAGCACCATGGCAAGCGGCCGCAAGCCTCGCGCTTCGGCGGTCGAACGCCTCATCATCACTAAGGCGGCCGCACCATCGGAAATCGAGCTCGAATTCGCGGCCGTGACCGTGCCATCCTTGCGAAACGCAGGCTTTAGTTGCGCGACTTTGTCTGGCGAAGCCTTCGCCGGCTGCTCGTCCTTGTCGACGACGCGCTCACCGCTCTTGCTTGCAACGCTCACCGGCGCGATTTCCCAAGCGAACGTTCCATCGTTGTTCGCATCGAGCGCGCGCTTCAGCGAAGTCAACGCGAACGAGTCCTGCGCCTCGCGTGAGAAGCGATAGGTCGATGCGCATTCCTCCGCGAACGTTCCCATCAGGCGACCCTTGTCGTATGCGTCCTCGAGCCCGTCGAGGAACATATGGTCCTGCGCGACCTGATGACCCATTCGAAAGCCGCTGCGCGCGCGAGGCAGAAGATACGGCGCGTTGCTCATCGATTCCATTCCGCCTGCAACCATCACGTCGTTGGTTCCCGCGGCAAGCAAATCGTGCGCGAGCATCGCCGCCTTCATCGCTGATCCGCACATCTTGTTGATCGTCGTGCAACCGGTCGCAAGCGGCAAGCCCGCCTTGATCGCCGCCTGCCGCGCCGGCGCTTGGCCTTGCCCGGCGCCAAGCACATTACCCATGATCACTTCGTCGACATCACCCGGCGCAACGCGCGCCCGCTCGACCGCCGCGCGAATCGCGACCGCACCCAAGTCACTTGCCGAAAGCGACGCGAAGTCACCCTGCAAACCCGCCATCGGCGTGCGTGCCGCGCCGACGATGACGATCGGATCGTTGAGCATTTGCGTTCCTACTTGGTCTCGTTGAACAATTCGCGACCGATCAGCATGCGCCGTATCTCGGAAGTGCCCGCGCCGATCTCGTAGAGCTTCGCGTCGCGCCAGATGCGCCCGGTCGGGTAGTCGTTGATGTAGCCGTTGCCGCCGAGCGCCTGGATCGCTTCGCCGGCGAGCCACGTCGCCTTCTCGGCAGCGTAGAGAATGGCGCCCGCGGCGTCCTTGCGCGCCGCACTGCCGCCGTGCCCACGATCGAGCGCGCTGGCAACCGCGTATACATAAGCGCGACTCGCGTTGAACGTCGTGTACATGTCGGCGAGCTTGCCTTGCATCAATTGAAATTCGCCGATCGACTGGCCGAACTGCTCCCGTTCGTGCACGTAAGGAATGACGACGTCGAGCGCACTCGCCATCAATCCCAGCGGGCCGCCGGCGAGCACTGCACGCTCGTAATCGAGCCCGCTCATCAAAATGCGCGCGCCCTGTCCTTCACCGCCGAGCACGTTTTGCGCAGGAACTTCGCAACCGTCGAACACCAGCTCGCAGGTGTTGCTGCCGCGCATGCCGAGCTTGTCGAGCTTTTGCGCAGTCGAGAATCCGCGCATGCCCTTCTCGATGATGAATGCGGTGATGCCGCGCGCGCCGGCAGCCGGATCGCTCTTCGCGTAGACGACGAGCGTGTGCGCGTCCGGCCCGTTCGTGATCCACATCTTCGTGCCGTTCAGCACGTAATTGTCACCACGACGCTCGGCTGCCAATCGCATCGACACGACATCGGAGCCCGCGCCCGCCTCGCTCATCGCGAGCGCTCCGACATGCTCACCGCTGACGAGCTTCGGAAGATAGCGGCGCTTTTGCGCTTCGCTGCCGTTACGCCGCAGTTGATTGACGCAAAGATTCGAATGCGCGCCATACGAAAGCCCGACCGACCCCGATGCGCGCGAGATCTCTTCCATCGCGATAACGTGCGCGAGATAACCGAGCCCCGTGCCGCCGAATTCCTCCTCGACGGTGATGCCGAGCAGTCCAAGCTCGCCCATCTTGCGCCACAGATCCGGCGGAAACGCGTTCTCACGATCGATATCCGCCGCGCGTGGTGCGATCTCGTTCTGCGCGAAATCGCGAACGCTCTCGCGCAGCATGTCGACGGTCTCACCGAGCCCGAACTCGATTGCGGGGATGTTGATCATCATGAATTCCCGGAAACAGGCAAAGTCGCGAAATCGGACTTGCCGTGCATCGTCATCAACGTTTGCTGCATCAGCGCGACGAGCGTGCGCCGACCTCCAAGCTCTGCGTGCACCTCGCCGCGCGTGATCGTCAACGTGCGACCGGATTTCACGACGAACCCTTCGGCCACGATACGCTCGCCACTCGCCGGCGCCAAAAGATTGAGCTTGAACTCCACCGTCAGCACCGACGCATCAGCAGGAAACAGCGTAAAACCCGCATACCCACCCGCCGTGTCGGCGATTGCGGCAATCACTCCCGCGTGAACGAAGCCGTGCTGCTGCGAAACTTCAGCTCGTGGCTCGAGCGTGATCGCGCAATAACCGGGGCCGATTTTGTGAAGGTTCGCGTGCAGCGTGCGCATCGCACCCTGGCGTGCAAAGCTTTCGCGGATGCGCTCGTCGTAATCGTCGACGGCGGGTGTGAATCGAGTCGGTTCGACAGCGGACATGGCAACAGGCAAGCGCTTTCTCTGGCCGATTGTTCCAGTTGCCTCGATTGTGCCTTGACGTTTACGTAAACGTCAATATCCCTCACCCGACGCCGCATCCTTGAGCAATCTGCGGCATTCCCGCTCCAACCCTTCGATTTCGACGAGCGTCGCGTCGATGTCCTCTTTCTGCTGCAACAAGCGCGCGCGCCGATCACGCAGAACGACGAGGAACTGGGCGAGTTGCGCCCGCTCGTTCTTGGTGACTTCGTAGAGATCGAGCAGCTCGCCGATCTCCGCAAGCGACAAGCCGAGCCGCTTGCCGCGCAGCACGAGTTTCATTCTCACGCGCTCGCGCTCACCGTACACTCGCGTACTTCCCGAGCGCTCGGGCGTGATCAATCCGCAATCCTCGTAGAAGCGGATCGCGCGCGTCGTCAGTGCGAATTCCTTCGCAAGCTCGGAGATCGTGTACGTAGGCGAGCGCGCCGCCCGAGATGCGCGTGCATTCACAGAAGTCGACGGTAGCACATCGCTCGAGCTCCGCGGGTGATCGACGAGCGTCGCACGTACACTGGTCGCGCGCCTACACCGCAACCCCAACTATCCACGAATGTCGTCGCTCCACTACCCGATCACAACCCCGCCCGCCCCTGGCGAGACGCTCGAGATCGCACCCGGCATCTCGTGGCTCCGCATGCCGCTTCCGTTCGCGCTCGATCACATCAACCTGTGGCTGTTGCGTGAGGGGGAGCGCCTGACGCTCGTCGACACCGGCTACGGTGATGCGATCACGCGCACGCTCTGGGAAACGCATCTCGCGCGAGCAAAGCGAGGCCTCGAGCGGATCGTCGTAACGCACTACCACCCCGATCACGTTGGCAACGCGGCGTGGCTTTCGCAGCGACTCGGCGTGAGTGTCACCATGACCGCAGCTGAATTTCTGACCGCGCACGCAGTTCATGGCGAGGCGCCCGGCCATGCGGTTGCCGATATCGGGACGCTGTTTCGCGCGCATGGCGTGGCGGAAGAGCACTTGGCGGGCTTCGCCGCGCGGGGCAATCGCTATCACGAGGGCGTTGCCGAATTGCCCGCTCACTTCGACCGAATTCTTCCGGGCTCGAATCTGCGGCTTGCCGGAACCGACTGGCGCGTGATCACGGGTTTCGGTCATTCACCGGAGCACGCGGCGCTGTATAGCCAGGATCGGCGCGTGCTGATCAGCGGCGACATGCTGCTGCCGCGTATCAGCACCAACGTATCGGTTTGGCCGTCCGAGCCCTTGGCCAACGCGCTCGCGCGGTTCCTGCGATCGATCGGCGATTTCGACGCGCTACCGGCAGACACCTTGGTGCTGCCCTCCCACGGACTACCGTTTCGCGGGATCGGCGCGCGCGTCGCCGCGTTGCGCGAGCACCACACGGCGCGTTTGGAGGAGCTTGTCGACGCCGTCACGCAATCGAGCGCGGCAGTGTCCGCCGCCGATCTCGTGCCCGTTCTGTTCCGCCGCGAGCTCGATCTGCAGCAGCGGTTTTTCGCGATCGGTGAAGCGATCGCGCACCTCAATTACCTCGCCGGCAACGGCACATTGACGCGAACGACGAGCCAGCGTGGCGCCGTGCGCTTCGAGCTCGCCGGCTCCGCCGTCACGTCATAATGCGGATATCTACGTCCGCTCCGCAAAACACGATGGCGACCCCGACCAAGACCGCGCCCCCCGAAGATGCTGCCCAACCGAACTACGACCCCGTCGCGCTCGGCCAGAGTCTCGCCGTCGCCGCCGAGAAAAGCGCAAAGCTGATCGGCGACTTCGCTCAGCGCCAGTCGGCGTCGGGGCATACGCTGCTCGCCGACGAGGCCGGCATCGGCAAGGCGTTCCTGGAGCTTGCCGCGAAGATGATGGCGAATCCGATGCGGCTTGCCGAATCGCAGATGAATCTATGGTGGGATTACATGAGCCTGTGGCAATCGTCACTGCTCAAGATGATGGGCGCGCCCTCGGGCCCGGTGGCCATTCCTGCAAAAGGCGACAAGCGCTTCAAGCACGAGGACTGGGAGCAGCATTTCCTGTTCGACTACATCAAGCAGAGCTATCTGATCACCGCGCGCTGGCTGCACGAACAAGTCGCCAGCGTGGAAGGGCTGGACGAGAAGACCAAGAAGAAAGTCGACTTCTACACGCGCCAGTACATCGATGCGTTCTCACCGTCGAATTTCGCGTTGACCAATCCCGAAGTATTCCGCGCAACGGTCGAAAGCGGCGGCCAGAATCTCGTCAGGGGACTCAACAACCTGCTCGACGACATCGAGCGCGGCAACGGACGCCTGCGCATCTCGATGACCGATCCCAAGGCGTTCGAGCTCGGCGTCAATATCGCGACCACGCCCGGCAAGGTCGTTTTCCGAAACGACTTGATCGAGTTGATCCAGTACGAGCCGTCGACCGAAAAAGTGTGGAAGCGGCCGCTGTTGATCGTGCCGCCGTGGATCAACAAGTTCTACATCCTCGATTTGCGGGAGAAGAACTCGTTCATCAAATGGTGCGTCGACCAGGGCATGACGACGTTCGTCGTATCGTGGGTCAATCCCGATGCGAAGCTTGCCGACGCTGGCTTCGATCGCTATTTGACCGATGGAACGCTCGCCGCGATCGATGCGATCGGCGATGCCACCGGCGAGCCCGACGTCAACGTCGTCGGCTATTGCCTCGGCGGCACGCTCACCGCCGCGACGCTCGGCTACATGGCGGCGAAAAAGGACAAGCGCATCGCGAGCGCAACGTTCATGACCGCGCTCATCGACTTTCGCGAAACGGGTGAGCTCGAAGTTTTCATCGATGAAGCGCAGGTGGCTTCACTGGAGCGCAAGATGAACGAGCGCGGCTATCTCGAAGGCAGCGAGATGGCGAATACGTTCAATATGCTGCGCGCGAACGATTTGATCTGGTCGTTCGTCGTCAACAATTATCTGCTGGGCCGCGACCCGTTCCCGTTCGATCTATTGCACTGGAACGGCGACAGCACGCGCATGCCGGCCGCGATGCACAGCTTCTACCTGCGCAACATGTACATGAAAAACCGGCTGGCGGAGCCGAATGGCATCGAGCTTGCAGGTGTTCCGATCGATCTGACCAAGGTGACGGTGCCTGCGTATTTCGTTTCCGCGCTCGAAGACCATATCGCGCCGTGGAAAGCGACGTATGGCGGACCAAAAGCCATGAAGGGTAAGGCGCGCTTCGTGCTGTCGGGCTCGGGTCACATCGCCGGGATGGTGAATCCGCCATCCGCGAACAAGTACGGCTTCTGGACCAACGACACGCTTCCCGACGCGCCCGATGCGTGGCTCGAAAGCGCGCAGCAGCACGAAGGGTCGTGGTGGGACGACTGGCGCAACTGGATGACACCCTACCTCGGCAAGGAAGTTGCCGCGCGCATCCCCGGCAAGGGGAAACTGAAGGCGATCGAAGCGGCGCCGGGGAGTTACGTTCGCATTCGCGCCGATAGTTAAGCCGATCTTGTGTCAGGGGCGCTTGCGCCCAAAACCCGCACGGTTCAACCGGCCCGCCAATAGGCGCTGATGTCCTTCGGTTCGGGGCCAATTTATCAGGAAGCTAGCCGTCAGTTGTTGTTCCGCTGGCCAGGCTTGTCGCCCTCCTGCGGCAAAGGCTTACGCCCCTGCGGCTGCCCGCCCCCCTGCGGTTGAGGCTGCGGAGCTGGCGCAACCTGCTGCGGTGGCGGCGCAACCGCCTGCGGAGGCGGATTCCCCTGCGGCATCCCGCGCGGCTGCGGAG
This sequence comes from Casimicrobiaceae bacterium, assembly GCA_035536295.1. Lineage (GTDB taxonomy): Bacteria > Pseudomonadota > Gammaproteobacteria > Burkholderiales > Casimicrobiaceae > VBCG01. The sequence continues at coordinate 3,105 of DATLOI010000107.1, read as the reverse complement.
CGACCGGAGGCAATGCTGCCGGCGGAGCGCTACGAGGCGCAGGTGCGGCTTGAGGCTGGGGCGGCGGCGCGACCGCCGCCGGCGGCGAGCTGCGCGGCATCGGTATGCCTTGCTGTTGCTGTTGCCCCGGCGCCGACTGTGCGGCCAACGGAGCTCGCGGCCCCGGTGCTCCTTGCTGACCAGGAGGCGCGGACTGCGCGGGCGGAGCGCTGCGCGGCATCGGTATGCCTTGTTGCTGCGCACTCGAGGGTGGTTCCGTCGGCGGCACAACGTGAATGCCGCGGCTCGGCGCCACATTCTGCGACTGTCCTGGCGCAGCGGATGGAGCAGACGTCGGCGGCGCCGGGTTGGCGGGCGCAGCCATGCGAGGCGCGTTCCCTCTGGACTCACGCGGCGCAGCCGGTGCCGCGCCATTGAGCGGCGTTGGCGCGATGCCCTGAGGTTGACCAGGGACTGCCAGCGGGGAGCGCGGTCCCGGCGCATTCTCGCGCTGTGATTGTCCACGTCCGCCGTCGAATTGCGGTCCGCGGTTTCCTTCGAATTGCGCGGGCGGCGCAGCCACGCGCCCGGCACGCGAATCGCCCGATCCGACCGACCCGGGCACATTGCCGCCGCCCCAATTAGGCGATCTGGCCGGTGCGACCTCCAGGGGCTTCCGCATGAAGCGCTCCGCAGGGGGCGGGCCGGCAAGCGGCGCCCGCGGACCTCGGATCGTCTCGGGACTCGGCCTCGCGATTGCGGGCGCGCCCGCCAAGACCGGAGCCGAACCGATCGTTTGCGGGCGAACGTTCACGAGGTTCGAATGGACGGGACGACGACCGGTGAATACGGCACCCGGCACCGCGGTCACACCGCCCGGAGCCTGCCAGTTCACGTACCGCGTCGGCGGCGAGCGGGGGCGCTCGGCGTAATTCACCGCGTAGGGACGGTTGTACTGCGTCCAGCAGCGATTCGAGCAATTGCGCCACCACGGGATGTACGGCTCGCCCCAACCGAGCGCTACCCAGCCGTAAACCGGCGCGCCGGAGCTCACCGACAACGACCAGTTCGAGCCGCCGTACCATGCGACGAGAGCGGGCGCCCACACCGGGCGCGCGACATAGGTCCCGGGAATCCAACCCCAACGCGACCCGACATACGCCCAGCGCCCGTAATGGAAGGGCGCGTAGCCCCACGGCGCGTCATCGACCCACGTCCATCCCCACCCCGATACCCACGTCCAGCGACCGTAGCGATAAGGGGCCCAGTCTGCCGCGACCGTGCGCGGATACCACACGGCGCCATACTCGGGGTTGCTTTCCCACACGCCGTTGTCGTCCAGATCGGCGTAACCGATCATTTGTCGCGACACGTAGTTCGCGCTGCGGCTGCGCTCGTAGCGACGATCGCGCTCGGCGCTCCAGCTATCGAACCCGTCGACATAGAAACCGCTGCGAACTTCGGCGAACTGCGGCTCCTCGCCCGAGAGCGTTGCTGACTGTCCCGGGAGCACTTGCTGCACGCCGCGCGTGATCGTCGCGGTTGCCTCGCCTTCACGAACGACCAGCGTCGTTTGCTCGCGATCGTCGCTGACATCGATGCGGTACAGACCGGGACGCGTAAGCGCGAGCTGCGTGTTCGGCGTGTCGATGCGCACTGCTTCGCCGTTGTCGAGCACCTTCACCCGGACGATGACTCGACCTTGCGCGACGAACAGCGCCATGATGCGATCGTCGAGTCGCGCGACGTGCACGTTGGTGTCTTCGGCGAGGCGAATCTGTCCGCCGCCGTAATCGATTTCGGCGCGACCGTCGCCGGCGACGAAAATGTTGTTGCCGGAAGTCACCGTCGAGTTGCGCAGCGCCTCGATCCAATCCTCGGGGTCCTCCTGCGTCGACAGGAAAACGCGACCGGAGAAATCCGCGAGCCGTCCCACGCGCCCGGGCAGATCGTCCTGCGCAATCGCCGCACCGAGCGTTGCGAAGCTCATCAGCAGAACGCTCAAGCCATGCGTCAACGCCAGCGCAACTCGGTTCGGTCTTTTCATGGTGTCGGGCTCCCTACGAAGCTAAAACGCTTCGCTGACTGCATTTGTTGACCCCGCATCCCCAGGACAAGGGCCTCGATCGGATTAGAATGCAACAAGGTGTTGCATTCACCTATCGAAGCGCAGCCCAAAACAAGCGCATTCCACCGAGGACCTCGATGATGACGATGCTAAGAAAGGCGTTGCTGGCGAGCGTGTGCGCCGCAGCGCTGGTGACGGGCGTTGCGCAAGCCCAGTTTTCCAACTTCTACTTTTTCGGTGACAGCCTGACCGACGCTGGATCGTACAGGCCCGTGTTGCCGCCCGGCACCGGTCGGTTCACGACTAACCCCGATCCGGTGTGGGCGCAGATTCTCGGCGAGCGTTACGGCTTCACGATCACGCCGGCAAACCAGGGTGGCACCGATTACGCTCAGGGAGGTGCGCGAATCGTCTTGACGCCGGGGTTTCCGAATCAGCCGCCGACGGCATCCGCGGTGCCGATCGCCACGCAGGTGATGCAACAGATCGGACGCGGCATCGATGGGGGAGCCGCGTACGCACTGTGGGGCGGCGCCAACGACATCTTCACGCAGCTGGGCCTGGCGCAGGCAGGCACGATCACGACCGCACAAGCGCAGGCCGCAGTTGGTCTCGCAGCTAGTCAATACGTGCAACAGGTTGGCGCGCTGCAAGCAGCCGGTGTGCGCAACATCATCGTCTTCAACCTTCCCGACATCGGCCGCACGCCGGGCGGACAGGCGGGCGGCGCGGCAGCGGCAGCGCAGATCAGCGCGATCACGGGGCTTTACAACACGACGGTGCAGACGGGACTCGACACACTCGGCGGCAATGTGATCCGTGTCGACATCTTCGCGCTGTTCAACGAATTTCTGACCAATCCGTCCGCGTACGGCTTCACCAACACGACGACGCCAGCGTGCACCGGCGTCGTCGTGTTTTTATGCACGCGCGCCAATCTCGTTGCGCCGAACGCGAATCAAACGCATGTATTCGCCGACGGCTCGCATCCGACGGGTGCTGCGCATGCGTTCATCGCATCGTTCGTCGCATCGCTGCTAGAAGGACCGCAACAAGCG
>DATLOI010000106.1:0-74175 GCA_035536295.1 Casimicrobiaceae bacterium | reverse complement strand
CGCGTCGACGCGGTCGTCGCCGACTTTTCCAATGCGCCCGTGCGAGCGCTGGGTGCTGCGCATCAACGGATGCCCGATGCGCTCCGAAGCGAGCTTCTCGCGTTGCAGACCCCTGGGCACGACGAGGTCGCACGTGCTGCGCGGGCGAGCGTCGCGCTCGCCGACTTGTATGCCGACTCGATTGTTGCTGCCTGCACAGCAGCGCATATCGATTGCGCCGATTTGATCGCGGCCGGTGTGCACGGCCAAACGATCAGGCATCGCCCCGGCGAGGGCTGGACGGTTCAACTCAACAACCCATCGCGCGTTGCCGAACGTACCGGGGTGATGATCGTCGCAGACTTCAGAGGCCGCGACATCGCAGCCGGTGGGCAAGGTGCACCGCTTGCGCCGGGTTTTCACGCGGCGATGTTCGCTACGCAGAATCGTTCGCGCGCGATCCTCAATCGGGGTGGCATCGCGAACCTGACGCTGCGCGAACCGGGCAAGCCGGTGCGCGGATTCGATACGGGACCCGCGAACGTCCTCATCGACTACTGGCACCAGCGTCATCGCAACGCAGCCGTCGATAGCGACGGTGCGTGGGCCGCCACCGGGGCGGTTGATGCGACGTTGCTTGAAGCACTACTCGACGACGACTACTTTCGCATGCGCGTGCCGAAGAGCACCGGTCGCGATCGCTTCCATCCGCAATGGCTCGAAGCTGCACTGCGCAGCCGCGGAGTGAGCGTTGCTCCGGCCGATGTACAAGCGACGCTCGTCGAGCTCACCGCGAAATCGACGGCCGACGCCTTGGCAAGAGAAGCTCCGGACATCGGCGATGTCGTCGCGTGCGGCGGCGGCACGCGCAATGCAACGTTGATGGCTGCGCTGCGCCGCCATGTCGCGCCGCGCACGTTGACGACGACCGCGGCGTTCGGCATCGAAGCCGAGCACGTCGAAGCGCTTGCTTTTGCCTGGCTCGCGCGCGAGACGATTGCGCATCGCGCGGGCAATCTGCCTTCGGTGACTGGCGCGCTGGGACCCCGCGTACTGGGCGGGACTTATTTCAGGTAACAGGGATCAGCGGTCAGGGAACAGAACAAAACGGCGGCTCGAGCCGCCGTCTTGCATGCGAGCCAAGAAACGTTACACCGAAAAACTCGACCCGCATCCGCAGGTCGTCTGCGCATTCGGATTCTTGATCACGAACTGCGCGCCTTCGAGTCCTTCCTGATAGTCGATCTCGGCGCCGACGAGATATTGATAGCTCATCGGATCGATGAGCAGCGTCACGCCGTTCTTCTCCATCGCCGTGTCGTCTTCGTTGGTCGCTTCGTCGAACGTGAAGCCGTATTGAAAGCCGCTGCAGCCGCCGCCGGTGACAAAGACCCTAAGCTTCAACTCGGGATTGCCTTCCTCGTCGATGAGCGCGCGCACCTTGTTCGCGGCCGCGTCGGAGAAGACGAGCGGTGCTGGCATGTCGGTCATGGCATTCATTTGGTTCCCTGAAGGTCAGTAAGCACTAATCCGCCGATTATCGAGGCCGCTGGCGGTACCGTCAAACCGAGGCGTCACCGGCCGCGCGCGGTACAGATGGGCGCTTCAATTCGACCACCGCCGCAGACCCCGGTTCGCTCTGTGCGTGCGCCAGGCGCCCATCGATGACCGCACCGACATGCATTTCCAGCGTCCGATACGACACATCACCCGCGATCCTGGCTTTCGGTTGCAGCTCGAGGTAGTCGCTTGCGATCACCGGACCGTTGACCATCCCGTTCACGACCACGTGCGTGACCTGAATCTTGCCGTCGACGCGCGCCTGTTCGCTGATCACCAGCGTGGCGGGCTTGCCGTCGGCAGCGGAGACGTTTCCATGCACTTCACCATCGATGCGTAGCCCGCCTTCGAACACCAGATCACCACGCACGACCGTGCCGGCGCCTATCAAGCTGTCGATCCGTTTTTGCGGCGGGGCCGCCTTCGACTTTCCGAACATGGGGACACCTCGGGGTCTTGTCAACGCACGGCTGGGGCGAGCGATAGTCGCTCCCGACTCGAAGGCGCGGCGCCTGGGCGATGCCCCGTCGCGCCGGTCGTCTTCGTTCCATCCGCAACAAACGATCTGAGCAACGACAATTCGTCTTTCATGGCCGCATTCTCGGTCAGGAGCTCGGCTTGGTGGCGGGCGAGCGCGGACTGAGTTCCACGCATCATCGCAACGTCGCTTTGCAAACGAGTGTTCTGGGCGCGAAGTTCCGCGACTTCCCGCTGTGCAATGGCAAGATCGGCGACCAGCGTCGCGACCTGCGCCTCGGTTTCCCCGCGCTGGAAACCAGCGAACCATTGGCCGAAGTCGTAACCCCACCACCACATGCCGCCCACGATACCCGCGAAGGCGGCCGCAATGATCACGCGCCAGGGCCAGCTCAGATCGGTGCGCACCGCCATCCTCGGTGCGCTGATCGAGAATTGGCGCGAAAGCCGGCGAAGGGGCGCGAACCCAAGCATGCGATCGCTATGGCATGACCGGCGGCGCGACAAGGCCGGTGGTTTCGGCAAGGTCAAACATCAGGTTCATGTTCTGCACCGCCTGCCCGGCGGCGCCTTTCACGAGGTTGTCCTCGACAGCCAGTACCAGAGCAAGGTCGGTGCCCGGAGGCCGATGGACCGCGATCCGACACACATTCGAGGCGCGCACCGAGCGGGTGTCGGGGGTCGAGCCGGCGGGCATCACGTCGACAAAAGGCTCCTCCGCGTAGCGCTTTTCATAGAGTGCCTGCAAATCCGTGGCAGGGTTCTTGAGCGGCGCGTAGAGCGTGGCGAAAATCCCGCGGATCATCGGCGTCAGATGCGGCGTGAACGCCAGGCGCACGTTCGTGCGACTCGCGCGGTTCAGGCCTTGCACGATCTCCGGCAGATGACGATGGCCCTTGACCGAATATGCCGCGAAATTATCGGCCGCTTCGGCGAAGATCAGATTCATCTCGGCCTTGCGGCCGGCACCCGAGACGCCGGACTTGCAGTCGGCGATCAGGTGATCGGTATCGACGAGCCCGGCCTCGATCAACGGCAGGAAACCAAGCTGGACGGCCGTCGGGTAGCAGCCCGGGTTGCCAACGATGCGGGCCCTGCGGATCGCCGCACGATTCACTTCGGTAAGGCCGTAGACCGACTCCTCGAGCAGGTCGGGGCAGGCATGCGGCATCTTGTACCAGCGTTCGAACTCGGCGGCGTCCTTCAAGCGAAAGTCGGCGGCCAGATCGATGAGCTTCACTCCCTGCCCGACCAGCTCGCGCGCGGCCGCCATCGCAACGCCATGGGGCGTTGCGAAAAAAACGACGTCGCAGCGATCGAGCGCGGCCTTGTCGGGCGCGACGAAGGCGAGCTCCGAGACGGTGCTCGCAAGCCCGCGAAGGCTCGGAAACATCTGCGCGACTCGCGTGCCGGCGTCCTTGCGGGAGGTGATAGTGCGCACTTCGGCCTGCGGGTGCTGGGCCAGAATCCGCAGAAGCTCGACGCCGGTGTAGCCGGTGCCGCCGACGATGCCGACTTTCAGCATGCTATGCCTCCGTCATAAAACGATTCTAACAGCTCGAAAATGCACAAAGGCCGCCACCCGGCGGCCCCTGCGCAACAACCACTATTCGCCGGCTAGCGCTTGCTGAACTGCTTGCGGCGTCGCGCCTTGTGCAAGCCCACTTTCTTGCGCTCGACTTCGCGTGCGTCGCGCGTGACCAGGCCCGCCTTCGACAGCGTCGGCTTCAACTCGGCGTTGTAATCGATCAGCGCCCGGGTGATGCCATGGCGGACGGCTCCGGCCTGACCCGATTCGCCGCCCCCCCTGACATTGACGAGGATGTCGAACGTGCCTTCGTGATTGGTCAAGACCAAGGGCTGACGCACGACCATTCGACCGGTGTCGCGGGAGAAGAACTCGTCGACCGGCTTGTCGTTGACGACGAACTTGCCCGAGCCGGATTTGAGGAAGACGCGCGCGACCGATGTCTTGCGGCGGCCGGTGCCGTAGTAGTAGTTGCCAATCATGTGAGCGTCAAATCTCGAGCGTTTTCGGCTGCTGCGCCGAATGGGGATGGGTTGCGCCCGCATAGCACTTGAGCTTCTTGATCATGCGATAGCCGAGCGGGCCTTTGGGCAGCATGCCTTTGACCGCATGCTCGAGCGCACGGCCGGGAAAGCGCTCCTGGAGCTTCGCGAAATTCGTCGTGCGAATTCCGCCCGGATAGCCCGAATGGCGGTAATAAAGCTTGTCTTCGGCCTTGTTGCCGGTGACGCGAATTTTGTCGACGTTGGTCACGACGATGAAATCGCCGGTGTCCATGTGCGGCGTGAAGATCGCCTTATGCTTGCCGCGCAGCCGATGGGCGATCTGGCTCGCGAGCCGGCCGAGCACCTTGTCGGTGGCGTCGACGACATACCAGTCCTGGGTGATATCGGATGGCTTGGCCGAGAATGTTTTCATTGGTCGGTGCGGCGGACGACGCGGGCGAAAAGTCTTAAATGATAGCGTGGTTCGGGCCGGGTGGTCAATCGATGCGGCAGTGCAGCGAGGGTGGGCGCGCCCGCCTACCCTTAAAAAAAGGCGCGGGGTGATCCCGCGCCTTGGAGGATTCCACCATAGGAGGAGATGGAGGAATAATGCCCGCGGCGTGGGAAGGAGGAGATCCCGCGATCGCGTGCAACTCGATCGTGGCATATTGCGGCGCAGCATGCAACGGATGGGCGAATATTCGCCTTCAAGCAACCAGTGGATGTGAAACGTGAAGACACGTATCCGTTTGATTCAAAACGTCAGCTTCGTCGCCGAGACGGGAAGCGGCCACAGCATCGTGGTCGACGGCGCGCCCGAGGTCGGCGGTCGCAACTTGGGGCCGCGCCCAATGGAACTGGTGCTCGCCGGCGCAGCGGCCTGCTCGGCGTTCGACGTCGTCTGGATCCTGCGCAAGGCGCGGCAGGCCGTCACCGACTGCGTCGTTGACGCTGATGCAACGCGGGCGAAGGCCGATCCCAAGGTCTTCACCCGCATCGAGCTCGTTTATCGCATTGCCGGTCGCAGTCTCGATCCGCGTCAGGTCGAGCGTGCGGTCAAGCTGTCGAAAGAAAAATATTGTTCCGCGACGGTCATGCTCGGCAAGACGGCCGAAGTCAGCATTCGTATCGAGATCATCGAAGGGGATCGCGTGCCCGACGAACCGCGCGACGCGGGCGTTATGATCCTTTGAGAGCCCGCATCAGGCTCGACGAATCCCAGCGCCCCCCGCCCATTTGCTGCACGCGCGCGTAGCACTGATCGACCAAAGCCGTCACCGGTAGCGTCGCGTTGATCTCGCGCGCCGCCGCCAGGCACAGACCCAGATCCTTGCGCATCAAGTCGACGGCGAAGCCGAAATCGAAGCGATCGGCGAGCATCGTTTTCGCGCGATTATCCATCTGCCAGGACTGCGCGGCGCCTTTGCTGATGACGTCGACGACGCGCTCGGCATCGAGTCCGGCGCGCTTCGCGAAGTCGAGACCCTCGGCCAGCGCCTGGATCAATCCGGCGATGCAAACCTGATTGACCATCTTGGTGAGTTGTCCGTTGCCCGACTCGCCCATGTGCGTCACCGCACGTGCATAGCACGCGAGCACGGGCTCGGCGCGTGTGAAAACCTTTTCGTCGCCGCCCACCATGATCGTGAGCTTGCCGTTCTCCGCACCCAATTGTCCGCCCGATACCGGAGCGTCGAGAAAGCCGATCGCGCGCGTTTTCGCGGCGGCGTGCATCTCGCGCGCAACGGTCGCAGACGCTGTTGTGTGATCGACTAGTGTCGTCCCGGCGTGCATCGTCGTGAGCGCGCGCGTCGCGACATCGCGCACGTCGTCGTCTCTGCCGACGCACATCATCACGAATTCACGATCACCTGCGGCGGCTTCGGGGGTGCGTGCGAGGCGGCCACCATGCTGTTCGACCCAGCGTTCGGCTTTCGCGGTTGTGCGGTTGTAGACAGTGACGTCGTGGCCGGCTTTGACAAGATGTCCCGCCATCGGGTAGCCCATGACACCAAGGCCTAGGAATGCGACTCGGGCCATCGTTGGCCTCCTGTGTTGGTTATCGATGCTGGCTGCGAAGGCGCTCGAGCTCAGCGCGCGCATTGTCAATCGCACGCCGCACCTGCGCAGGCGCGGTGCCGCCGGGATGGTCGCGACTTTTGACCGAGCTCTCGAGCGACAGCACGCTTGCGACATCGCCGTCGAGTTGCGGCGCAAGCTTCTTGAGCTCCGCGACAGTAAGGTCCTCGAGTCCGCAGCCACGTGATTCGGCAAGTCGCACTGCACGTGCGACTGCCTCGTGCGCGTCGCGAAACGCCACGCCGCGTCGCACCAGCTGGTCGGCGAGATCGGTCGCCGTCGCGAAGCCTTCGCTCGCTGCTTCGCGCATGCGCTTGACGTTGACGTCGATGCCACCCGCGACGAGGTCGGTCATCACTGCCAGCGTGTCGCGCAGCGTATCGACGGTGTCGAAGAGCGGCTCCTTGTCTTCCTGATTGTCGCGGTTATAGGTGAGCGGCTGCGCTTTCATCAGCATGATCAGCGCAAGCAAATGCCCCGCGACGCGCGACGACTTGCCGCGCACGAGCTCGGGTACGTCGGGATTCTTCTTTTGCGGCATGATCGAGCTGCCGGTGCAAAAGCGATCCGCGAGCGACACGAACGCATAGCGCTGACTGCACCACAATACGAGCTCTTCGGCAAAGCGTGACATGTGCACCATGATCAGCGTCGCGGCCGCCGTGAATTCGATGGCGAAATCGCGATCGGCCACTGCATCGAGCGAATTCGGTGCAATGCCATCGAAGCCCAGCTCGCGCGCAGTGGCTACGCGATCGATGGGAAAGCTGGTGCCTGCCAATGCAGCACTGCCCAGCGGCGAGCGATTGATGCGCTTGCGTGCATCGATCAGTCGCTCGATATCGCGCGCGAGCATCGCATCGTAGGCCATCAAGTGATGACCGAACGTCACCGGCTGCGCGACTTGCAGATGCGTGAAGCCGGGCATGATCGTTTCGACATGCGCTTCGGCCAGATCGATGAACGAGCTGCGCAACGCGATGAGTTGACCGACGAGCGCGTCGACTTCGCCGCGCAACCAAAGTCTCACGTCGGTCGCGACCTGATCGTTACGTGAGCGTGCCGTGTGCAGACGCTTGCCGGCATCGCCGACGCGCTCGGTCAGGCGTCGCTCGATATTGAAATGCACATCCTCGAGATCCGAGGACCACTCGAAACGACCGTGCTCGATGTCGTCGGCGATCGACGCCAGGCCGCGCTCGATATCCTCAAGATCGCCGCTCGTGATGATTCCCTGCGCGGCGAGCATGCGCGCGTGCGCAAGCGATGCTGCGATATCCACGGTTGCCAGACGCCGATCGACATCGATCGATGCCGTATAGCGCCGCATGCGCTCATCTGCGGGCTCGGCGAAGCGGCCCGACCAGGCGTCCGTGCCTTGCGCTGGAAGCCTTGGATCGGAGGGCGTGCGTTTGGGCATGCGGCGTGCGTCTTGCTTCGCGCGGGGCGCTTGTCGAAAATGGGCGGGATTCGCCGCTTTAGCGCTTGGCGGTCGCGGCGCGAGACGTTATCGAAGCAGCAGCCGCATGTTGCAGTGGCCGCCGTTTCGGGTTCGGCATGACACTTGCATGCCGGACCGACATGCGGTCGATTATAAGGCATACCGGGGAGTCACCGGCCTTGCCCGACCTGCGCAATCTCGGCACGACGCTGCGAATTCTGGCCGCCGTCAACGGCGCGGCAGTTCTGGCAGCCCTCGTACGCGAGCCGCGCTGGGAGGCATGGCCGGCGGCCATCATCGAGACGGCGGGCGCAGTCGAGCCGGCCCTCCTCGTCACGCTCGCGCTTTTGTGGGCGGTTGCGCCGACGCTCGCGCGGCAGCCGTACCGTACAGCCGCGTTCGCGGTCGTCGCCATTGCGGTCTTCGCGTCGGTTGCACTGGGGTTGGTCGCGCAAAACGTTGCGCCTAGTTACGAAGGCGGGCCGCTACGCAACGGCTTGTTCGCACTCGCGGCGGTCCTCGGCCTTCTCGGTTACTTTCAATTACGCGCGAAGGCACTCTCGCCGGCGATCACCGAAGCGCGGTTGCAAGCGCTGCAAGCGCGCATCCGCCCGCACTTCCTGTTCAACAGCATAAATGGCGTGCTATCACTCGTGCGCACCGACCCACGTCGCGCCGAGGATGCGTTGCACGATCTGGCCGATCTGTTTCGCGTATTGATGCGCGACAACCGCGAGCTTGCGCCGTTGTCCGCCGAAGTCGAGCTGTGTCGCCAATATCTCGATCTCGAAAAGCTGCGTCTCGGCGAGCGGCTCGTCGTCGACTGGAACGTGAAGAGCATGCCCGAAGACGCACTGGTGCCACCGCTCGTGTTGCAGCCGCTGCTGGAAAACGCCGTCTATCACGGCATCGAGCCGTCGACGACACCCGGAACGATTTCGATCAACATTTTCGGGACGCGTGGCGAGGTGCACGCGATCCTGCGCAACCCCTATCGCGCCGACGGCGGGCGCCATCATTCTGGTAACAAGATGGCCATCGCCAACATCCGCGAGCGGCTGGCGTTGCATTTCGACGCCGAAGCCTCGCTCGAGTCGCGCGTTTTGCGTGACAGTTACGAAGTTCACATTCGCATGCCGCATCGTGTGCTCGCGCCTCGCGCGACGAACGCCGGTCAGCCCGGTCAACAGTCTGCGAGCAGCGCGAACATCGTCGATTTTTCCACCGAGCGTGCGAAGCCGCGCGCTCGCACTGCCATCAAACGCCTGGAGGCTGTCCGTGGCTGATGTCCCATTGCGAGTCCTGATCGTCGACGATGAAGCGCCCGCGCGACGCCGATTGCGCGAGTTGCTCGATGATTGCGCGGCCGCATTGCCGCTCGCTGTCGTCGGCGAGGCGCAAAACGGCCGTGAAGCGGTCGAGCTCTTGCAATCGGTGCCGGTCGATCTGGTGCTGACCGACATTCACATGCCCGACATGGACGGCCTCGAGCTCGCGCGTCATGTGCTCAAGGTGCCGCACACGCCGGTGGTCATTTTCACGACGGCGTTTCACGAGCACGCGCTGCAGGCGTTCGATGTCAATGCAATCGACTATCTAGTGAAGCCGGTGCGCGTCCAGCGCTTGCTTTCCGCGTTGCAGAAGGTGCCGAAGCTGCGGCCGATCACCACCGAGAAGCTGGCCGAGCTGCCGTCGACGTCGCGCCGCTTCCTGTCCGTGACCGAGCGATCGCGCGTCGTGCTGGTCCCGGTCGAAGAAGTGATTTATCTCAAGGCCGAGTTGAAATACATCACGATCCGCACGGCAGCACGCGAGCACTTGCTCGAGGAATCGCTGACGCGGCTCGAGCAGGAATTCGGCGCGCGCTTCGTGCGCGTGCATCGCAATTGCCTCGTCGCGCGCGATTTCATTCGCGGCTTCGAGCGGCGCGTCAACGACGACGGCGATGCGCATTGGGAAGTGCTGCTGCATGGCGTCACCGAGACGCTGCCCGTGTCGCGCCGCCAGCAGTTCGTCGTGCGCGAGATCGGGCGCGAGGTCGCGGCTTAAGGCTTCCGCTCGCGGTAGAATTCGCGGGCCGCTGATCAGGCGGTTCAACTTCGAGGTCGCGGCACTGTCCGCGGCCTCGTCGTTTTCACTCTCGGTCGGCCCACTACATGTCATCTCGCACGCTCATCTGCGGCTCGCTCGCCTACGACACGATCATGGTGTTCCCGGATCGTTTCGGCCGGCACATCCTTCCCGACAAGACGCACATGATTTCGGTGTCGTTCACCGTCGGCGACATGCGCCGCGAGTGGGGCGGCTGTGCGGGCAATATCGCTTACAACCTGAAGGCGCTCGGCGGCGAGCCGGTCGTGATGGCTACGGTGGGAGACGACGGGGCGGCCTATCGTGAGCGTCTGCAATCGCTTCGGGTGGACTGCGGCGCGGTGACGACGCTGCCGGGAACGTTCACTGCGCAAGCGTTCATCATCACCGATCACGACGACAACCAGATCACGGCGTTCCACCCGGGCGCAATGGTCCGCTCGCATGTCAATCGCGTGGCGGACGTGGAGGATATTGCGTTCGGTATCGTGTCGCCCGACGGTCGCGACGGCATGCTCAAGCACGCCGCCGAGTTTCGCGCAGCCGGCATTCCCTATATTTTCGATCCCGGCCAGGGAATGCCGCTGTTTTCCGGCGAGGAGCTCGTTGCGATGATCGACGGTGCGCGCGCGGTGACGGTCAACGATTACGAAGCCGAGCTCCTGTCCGAGCGCACGCAACTTTCGGCGGAAGCGATCGCGAAGCGCGTCGATGCCTACGTCGTCACGTTGGGCGCGGAAGGCTCGCGCATTCACACGCGCGACTCCACACTGCGTATACCCGCGATTCCACCGAGCGCGCTCGTCGATCCCACCGGTTGTGGGGATGCGTATCGAGCAGGCCTTTTGTATGGCATGGCCCAGCACTGGGATTGGGAGCAAAGCGGTCGACTCGCATCGTTGCTCGGCTCGCTCAAGATTGCAGCGCGCGGCGGGCAGAATCACGCGATCGATCGCGACAACGTCGCTTCGCATTACGCTCGGCATTTCGGCTCGCGACCCTGGTAGCCGTCGCATTGCAAAACCGTGTCGCGCAGTGGGTGCAGGCGTGGCGCGCGTTTCGTGTCACGGTTCATTTTCTGCAGGGCCTGGCAACGACGATTCTCGTGTTTCCGTTGATCGGGACGGCAAGGCGGCGTTCGCTGATTCGGCGCTGGAGCGGGAAGCTCGTCGCCTTGTTGCACGTGAGCGTGCGCATGAAAGGGACGATCGAGGCTGACGGCGGCAACTTGTTGATCGTTGCGAATCACGTGTCGTGGCTCGATATCTTCGTGATCGACGCGCAGCATCCAGCGCGCTTCGTCGCGAAATCGGAGCTGGCGAGTTGGCCTTTGATGGGCCGGCTCATTCGCGGCGCGGGAACGATTTTCGTTTCGCGCGAGCGGCGCCACGACACGCGACGAGTCAACGCGCTGGCGGCGCAGGCGCTCGCGTCGGGCGACGTCGTCGCGGTCTTTCCCGAAGGCACGACGACGTTGGGCGACACATTGCTCAAGTTCCATGCTTCGCTGTTGCAACCGATCGTTGCGTCGCAAGGCCGCGTGCAACCGGTTGCGTTGCGCTACGTCGACGCACGCGGCAGGCGCTCGCTTGCGCCAACTTATGGCGACGAGAGCTTCGCGGAGTCGTTCTGGCGCGTGTGCGGAGAGCGGTATCTCGCGGTTGAAGTCACGGTTTTTGCGCCGCTCACTGCGCAGGGCGTCGATCGTCGGGAGCTTGCGCGCACCTCCGAAACGCTCATTCGCTCGGCACTGGACTTAGGGAGGCTCTGACCAAGTTACGCGGGCGCGACGGAGGTTTTCCGGGGATGATGACGCGACGAAAGGCGCGGCCAATAGTTCATCCTATTGGCCGTCGCCTGCCAACAAAGTCAGCGCCCCGGAAAACCCCGTCCCTTTAGGGTTGGCACGATAATCTGGCGCTGGTGTCGCCCAGTGTCTCGAACGTGGGAAGGACCACGTCCTTCGCCCCTGGTCTAACCATCATCCAGATTTCGTGCCAACGCGCTCCACCTAACTTGGTCAGAGCCTCCCTGGTGGCTGACGCGAAGCGACCTGCACGACACGACGATCGGGAAGCGTGAGCGCCGTCAGCGGGCGCCCCCACACGCATCCGGTGTCGATCATCGCGACGTTGCTCGTGAGCATCAGGCCGAGTGTCGACCAGTGGCCGCAGATGATCAGTACGTTTTCGCTCTGTCGAGGTTGCGCGTACCAGGGCAGAAATCCCGCCGGTGCGTAGGCCGCACCCCGCTTTTCGCGAAATTCCATTGCGCCATCGCTCGTGCAGAAGCGCAGCCGCGTGCAGGCATTGACGATGACACGCAGACGTTCGTCGCCGTCGAGATCGTCACGCCAGCGTCGTGGCTCGTCACCGTAGAGCACCGATAGAAAGCGCGATGCATCGTTGCTCGCAAGCTTCGCCTCGACTTCGCGCGACAACGCCAGCGACCTTTCCGGTGTCCATTGCGGCGGCAGTCCGGCGTGCACGAGCAGCGTTCGGTCTTCGTGGACCACGAGCGGTCGTGTGATAAGCCAATCGAGAAGGTCGATTCGATCGGGTGCGGCAAGGACCGCGTCGAGCGTGTCGCCGCGATGTTGCTCGTGATGACCCGCGGCGATCGTGAGAAGATGAAAATCATGATTGCCGAGCACCGTGATGGCGGATTCGCCGAGTGCCTTGACTTCTCGCAGCACTGCGAGCGATTCGGGACCGCGATTGACGAGATCGCCGGTGATCCACAGCGTGTCAGTGCGCGGCGAGAAGTCGATGCGCTCCAACAGATCGCAGAACTCCGCGTGACAGCCCTGGATGTCGCCGATCGCGTACAACATTGAAGTATTTTGTTGCGCCTGAGCGGATCGCGGGACCGCAACGACTGAAGGATTTGAAGACTCGTCGCGAAGTGACTTACTTCGCAGCAGCGGTCATGTAGTCGACCGCCGCCTTGACATCGGCATCGCTCAGCGACGCGTTGCCGCCCTTCGGCGGCATCACGCCCGCCTTGCCTTGATAACCCTTGATCGAGTGCTCGTAGAGAACGTTGACACCTTGCGCGATGCGCGGCGTCCAGTTCGCTTTGTCACCAAGTTTCGGTGCGCCGGCGATGCCCGGGGTATGGCACGCATTGCAACCGCCGTCGTAGATTTTTTTGCCGTCGGCTTTCGCATCCGAGGGGGCCGCTGCTCGCGGTGGAGGAATCGCAGCGGTGACCACGGGCGCCTGTGCGGCTGGCGTTGCAGCAGGTGCAGCGGCTGGTGCAGTTGCAGTTGCCGACGGCGCAGGTGGTTTCCAGTTGCCGCCGGCGGCGTTGATCATGTGCACGACTGCGGCGTGCACTTCTGCATCGGTCAGATCGGGGTTGCCTCCCTTGGCCGGCATGACGCCGCGCTTGCCTTGAAACCCGTTGATCGCGCGCTCGACGGTGAGCTTGTCACCTTGCTTGATCACACTCGCCCACGCCGCTTTGTCGCCGAACTTCGGCGCCCCCGCAATTCCCGGATCGTGGCAGGTCTTGCACACTTGCGCGTAGACCTGATCGGCGGCGAGCGCGACGCGCGGACCGCCGGCCAACACGACATTGCCGACGGGTTGAATGCGCGCGAGCACGGCTGCTTCGCCGGCTTCGGTGCCGCTCTTGCGTCCGCTGGTGATGAGCGATGCGATCAAAAGGATGACGACGATCGGAACGATGAATGCAGCCACGACGACCGCAACGAGTTGCTGCCAAGTCTTGATCAACGGGCTATTCGCGTCACTCATGGGCTGCGAGTTCTATCGATCAACAATCACACAAAACGCGGCATTATACCGGCCATGTTCGGTGCGAATCGTTCACAGTTGGGTGCGCGTGCGAGACCCGTCACGAAACGTTAGAATGAGCGCTGTTCGCGCCCGTAGCTCAGTTGGATAGAGTGTTGGTTTCCGAAGCCAAAGGTCACAGGTTCGACTCCTGTCGGGCGCGCCAGTCTTCCTATCGCTCCATGCGCGCGCAGCTCGCCGATTGAGTGCGCTTCAACGTCTCTTCGACCCGCACGTGCCTCTCCTTCTTGCTTCCGACATCGGCGGCACGCACGCGCGTTTCATGCTGGTACGGAGTGAGGGCGAAGCGCTGTACCCCCTCGTCGAAGCAACGCTCGCAGTCGCGGATCACGCAACGCTCGAGGATGCAGGTGCTGCATTTTTGTCATCACAAGGAAAGGTTCGCGTTGATCGCGCATGCCTCGCTGTCGCTGGGCCGATCGAGGGACGACGTGCGCGGCTGACCAACGCCGCGTGGCGGATCGATGCGGATCGATTCGCGGCAGCGCTGGGCATTGCGCATGTACGTTTGCATAACGATTTCGAAGCCGCGGCGAGCGGTATTGGTGAGCTCGATCGCAGCGGACTCGTTTCGATTCAAGAGGCGCCGCCAACCGAAGATGGAATGCGCGTCGTGATCGGCGCGGGCACCGGGCTCGGCGTCGCGTATCTCCTGCCGGGACGACCTTCGGCCCGAATCATCGCCGGCGAGGGCGGTCATGCCGCGTTCGCGCCTGCGAACGACCGGCAAATGGACTTGCGTGCGTTCATTGCGAGAGAAACTGTGCGCGTCACCAACGAGCACGTGCTATCTGGGGCAGGCCTCGTGCGACTCTACGCGTTCGCTTCGAAGGCGAGTGAATTGCCCGACGAGGTGCGTAGCGACGGCGCCGCTGCCGTGTCGCGACGAGCGCGCAGCGGCGATCGCGCCGCCGCCGATGCGTTGCGGTTGTTCGTCGAAGTGTTCGGCTCCGTTGCGGGCGATCATGCGCTTTCGGTGCTCGCCACCGGCGGCGTGTTCATCGCGGGCGGAATTGCGCCCAGGCTTGCTGATCGATTTGCTTCGAATGAATTTCTCTCGGCATTCCGCGATAAGGCCGGGCACGCGGCGCTGATGCGGCGAATGCCCGTTGCGTTGGTTCGCGATGCTCGACTCGGTCTTTTGGGCGCCGCGCGATTGGCGCTGACGTAGAGTGCGACGCTCCAAATGTTTCCAACATCTTTGAACGATTTCCGTAAAGGCCCGACCCTCGTATGAAAAGCGCCAATTTTGTTCGACCGTTTTTGACTTTGCTTCTTATTGCGGTGCTTGGAGGCGCTCATGCGGCCGAAGTCCGCGTCGCGCCCGAGCCGTACTTTCGTCACGCCGAGTTCGCACAGATGCGATTGTCGCCGTCCGGCAGAACGATCGCGGCGGTTGCAGCGGTGAACGGCCGGCGTGGCCTCGTATCGATCGACCTCGAAACTCGCAAGCCGCGCGTGGTCGCAGCACTTGCCGATTCCGACGTTCGCGATTTCGCATGGGTCAACGATAAGCGTCTCGTGTTCGACGTCATCGATATGGAGGTGGGATCAGGCGAGCAGCGCGGCGGCGGACTGTTTGCGATCGACGTCGACGGCAGCAACTTTCGCACGCTCGCGCCCACGTTGAAAACGCTGGCTCGCAGCGGCCAGTTCGTTTATCGCTATATGGCGCTGGCGCGAACGCTGAACGATGGCAGCGACGATGTGCTCGCGTTGTCGAACGAGCGCAACCGCGATTACCCGGACCTGGTACGGCTCAACACGCGCGAGGGGCGCAAGACGCTCTTGACCGACGATTGGCCGGGTAATCCCGTCCAATGGATCGCGGATCGCAATGGCAACGTGCGCGCGGCTGTCACGACCGAGAAAGGAATCAAGTTCCAAACCTGGTGGCGTGAGAGCAGGGATGCGAAGTGGCGATTGATTGGCGAGTACGGACTGCGTGACCCCGTGGTGGTGCCGGTTGCGTTCGATGCGGACGGCTCGCTGATCGTCGCGTCGGATGTCGGCCGCAAGACCGCTGCGCTATATCGCTTCGACGCGACCAGGAACGCACCGGGCGAAATGCTTGCCGAGCATGGCAGCGTCGATCTCGGGCGTGTTGTGACCGACCGCCGCGACGGCAAGATCGTCGGCGTTGCCTATGCGGCCGCGAAGGAAGGTGTGGCTTGGTTCGACGATGATTGGGCAAGCATTGCATCGCTCGTGAATCGTGCGCTGCCGGATCACTTCAACAGTATTTCGCGCGGCGCGGCGAATCGCATGCTGGTCACGTCGCAATCGGACACCGATCCGGGAAGCTGGTATCTGCTCGATCTCGACTCCCGCAAGCTCGAGTATCTCGCTTCGGCACGGAAGGATCTTGTCGCGGCAAAGATGCCTGCCCGCGAGGTGGTGAGCTACAAGGCGCGCGACGGCCTCGTGATTCCCGCCGTGCTTACGTTGCCCAAAGGGCGCGAAGCGAAAGGTCTTCCCCTCATCATGCTTGTGCACGGCGGGCCCTACGTGCAGAACTGGCGCGTGAGCTGGCGCAACGAGCCGGCTTTTCTCGCCGCGTTGGGTTACGCGGTGCTCGAGCCCGAATTTCGCGGCAGTCTCGGCTTTGGTCGCGAGCACTTTCAGGCGGGCTGGAAGCAGTGGGGACAAAGGATGCAGGACGATCTCATCGATGGGATCGACTGGCTCGCCGCGCGTGGCACGATCGATCCCAAGCGCGTGTGCATCATGGGAGCGAGCTACGGCGGCTACGCGGTGATGATGGGGCTCGCGCGCGACCCCGATCGCTATCGTTGCGGAATCAACTACGTCGGAGTCACCGACATCGCGTTGCTGTTCACCGTTACCTGGTCGGATCTCTCGAATTCGGATTTCATCCGGTACGGCGCGAAGGAATTGATCGGCGATCCCGACAAGGATGCGGCGCTGTTCAAGGCGAATTCACCACTCGAGAACGCCAAGAAGATTCGCGCGCCGGTATTGATGGCGTACGGTGTGGAAGATCGACGGGTGCCGCTGGTGCATGGCGAGCGAATGCGCGATGCGCTACGCGCGAACGGCACGCCGGTGGAATGGGTGACCTATTCCGAGGAAGGGCACGGCTTTTTGCTCGAGAAGAATCGCTTCGACTTCTACAATCGCGTCGCAGATTTTCTGGGGAAGCATCTGCCAGCGGATTGAGCGGGCAATCGCGTTATGCGTAGCGGAACGCGGACGCCTGAACTTCAATCCCGCTGAAAAAGGCGCAACGAGAAAATGTGTTGGGTGCTTCAGCTGAGCGCAGATGGCCATCGCAAGAACCTTCTGCAGCGTTGCACAATGATAGGGAGGCCAGCCCGTGTCCGCTCAACGCCCGGAATCTGAGAAAGTAGCGAGGCTCGGCGGCTTGTCATCGAATTGGCGCAAGCGAGGTCATGAGCTCGGATTCGGCGTCGGAATTGCCAGCGGCTACGCCACTATAGGGACGATCGGCTTTGAGCATCGGCTCGACTACGGCGCAATTGGACTAGCGCCGAATATGGCTGCGCGCCTGTGTGGCGAGGCCAAGGACATGCAAATACTCATCGCTCCGAGAGTCTTTGCGAAGGTGGAAAGTCGCATTGAGGTCGAGCCCGTTGGGGAGCTGGTACTGAAAGGCTTCCATCGGCCAATCCTGCCTTCAACGTGGTAGGCCTCCGAGACGGCAGCGACAGTAAATAGAAACGACCCATATCGCCGAATATGAATCCCTGGGCGGGCCTCGGCGAGCGACGCCCAACCGCGTGTTCCCTCAACTCGGACGTTGCGCGTCGTGGCATCGGCGCAGCAATACTCACTGAACCGGTCGTTTCAATCGGAGAAGCGATTGCAGTTCACCGATTACGGCCAGCTACGGCGGAAATTGAGTGCCAGTCCGCTGTCCGCTCCGGCAAACGCGCTTACCGTCAGATAGCGCGACAGAATGTATTCGATGCGAACTGCACCGCTCGCGGCACTCAAGCCTTGCTCGAACGCGACGTAGAGCTTGTCGGTGATGCGCTTGCCGAGCGTGAGGACTTGTGCACCCACTGGATCCGATGCCGACGCGCCTTCCCGACGCGACACGGAAATGTCGTCGAGCCCCACACGCTCGGCAAACGTTTGCGTCAAAGGTCGTCCGCCGCGTCCAAACAGCGCGGCCGTCGCCGCCGACAATGCGGCAGACTCGCGCGCGCTCGTGCTGCCTGCCGGGCCGCCGGTGATGAGCCACGACAGCTTCTCGTTGTCGGGTACGGGTGGGTTGGAAGTGAGACGCACGATCGGTGCGCGCACGGTGCCGCTGATCTCCACACCCGCCTCGACCGCCTGGTTCTTGCGTAGTGCGACGACATCGAGCGATGGGTTCGCAACCGGACCGTCGAACAAGACGCGTCCGCGCTCGATGTCGAGGCGCTGTCCGAACGCAGTGAACGTTCCTCGCGCCGCGCGAATCGTGCCTTTGGCGGTCATCGGTGCGCCGTTGAGTGAGGCCACTTGCACGCGGCCTGCGAGGCGTGCATCCAGGCCTTCGCCGGAGAAGCGCAGATTGCGGCCGAGCTCGATGGCGAGATCGAAATCGAGCGGCAAGTTTGCAATCGCCGACTCTTCGCTGCGTCCCGGTCGCGCCCTGCCGACGACGACGATGTCATCGGCAAGCCTGGTCTCGTCGCGCGAGCGATATTCGATATAGCCTTCATCGGCTGCGATGCGTCCGCGCAGCACCAGCCGCTTCGCTTCGTACGCGAGCGTTCCTTCACCGTCGACGACGAGTCTCAACTCGGGGCGATTGACCGCGCGAAAATTTTCCGCCTTCCATCCAATCTTCGACGGCGATTGCGAGCCGCCTTCCCGCGGCAGACCGATCTGGCCGGACGCGACAAAAGTTCCTTCACCCGAGCGAAATCGCAACTCCTCGAGCCGAACCCCTTCACCGTTGCTTGCCAGACGCAACACGCCGTCGTGCAGGTTGATGCCGTATTGCGGCATGTCGTAGCGTAGATCGCTGGCGACGACGTTGCCCGTTACGATCGGCTTGTCGAGCGTGCCTGCAATGGTTAGGTCGGCATTCAGCTGGCCTTGTACGCGTGCGGCCGTTCCGATCCACGGTTGCAGCGTTGCCAGGCGCGGCAGCTCCGCGTGCACGGTTGCGCGCACGGTGCTCGCGCCTACGAATGGATGCGGCGCACTCGCAGGGGCTTCGATGACGAACTGTGCCTGCGCTGTTCCGCCGAGCTTCGCATCGACTTCGGCGTTGCCGGCGACGCGGCGACCGTCGAGCCTGGCTTGGAGCATGAGCGTCTGGATTCCGAGCGCAAGCTTTTTCGCGCGGTCGTCGCCGGGATCGTCGACATAAAGATCGCCGCTTTCGCGCCTGATCGATAGCGTTCCTCGCCAAGCAGGCTTCGAGGTCACGTCCCATGCGCCGGCGACGACGAGATCGATGGGAAAGCGCTCGTCGATACCGATGCGATGCGCCAGCGGCGCGAGGGGAAGGCCACGGAACTGTCCACGCGTGTCGAGCACGCCGTCGCGGTACGTGATGCCGTCCGATTCGACGAACGTCTTACCGCCTTCGACACGAAGTGCGCCCACGATCACGTGATTGCCGCCAAGCTCGAAGGTCGTCGGCGCAGCGAGCTTCGCCTCGGTGACAACCGGCAGACCGCGCACGCTGAGCGCATCCACTCGACCGCGCCAACGCGGCGCATCGGGCATGCCGAGGAGTGACGCCTGTAGCGAGCTCTCGAGCGTGCCGTCCGGCGTCGTGACAGCAAGCTCGAGTGTGTGCGAGCTTGCGCTTCCATTGAACGCGATATTCGCGCGCGTGGCGCGCGCTTGCGGAAGCACCGCGTTGGTCGCGGCGGCCTTGAGAACGACGTCGCGCAACGCGTCGACGCGCGGGGTCGTCAAAGGCGCGTCGTGCACACCGCTTGCGTCAACGCTCAACGTGCCGAATCGAATGTCTTTGCCGATCGCGAGATCACGGCCGCGTGCGTTCACGACCATGCGAGCGCCTCGCTCGCGTGCTTTCAAGGTGACATTCCCTTCGAGCGCGCCCGTGAGCGGTTGCGGAACCTCGTCCGGTAACAGTGGCGCGAGCTCAGCCATTCGCTTCGCTGCAACTGCGAGTTGCAGGCGATCGCCGGTTTGACCATACGCGCCTTTCGCCACGACACGATTCGATCCAAGCGTCACATCCGCGTCGAGTGCGGAGATCGAGTCAGGCGTGACATGCGCGCGTGCGCGGCCTTGCGTTGCGAGCCCCGCGAAACGGCTGCCGCGTGCAATCGCGACGTCGGCGTCTGCCGAGAGCCTCGGTTCGAGCATGCCTTTCGCAGTGATCGTGCCGTCGAGCGAGCCCGCGGGGAAATCGCCGAAGCGCGCAGGATTGAAACGCATCGCGCGCGCTTCCATGGAGAACGGTTGTTTCCCCGCGACGTCGAAGCGTCCCGAACCTTCGAGCGACCCGCCCTGGGATTGCGCGAGAGCGCGTGTAACGAGGAGCTTTTCACCATCGTAACGAAGATCGAACGCCAGTCGCAGATCTTTTTGCGACACATCGCCGATCACGCGTTGCCCTTTGTCATCGACGTCGGCATCGACGCTTCCGCTGAGCGCGCTCGCCACGAGCTTCGTGTGCAATGACTTGAGATCGACGCGCTGCACGCCGAGTTTCCAACGACTTGCGAGCGAGTCGAGATCGAGACTGCCGCTGCCGCTCAGCGCCGCGCCCCCGTTGAGTCGCGCAGCGATCGAGGCGAGATCGAACCGCCGGCCGGTCAGCGCATAACGCGCGTCGACCGCAACGATGGGAAGCCTGTTCGCATCAATGGGTCCTGCCAGCGCATTCTCGATGGCGAGCTTGCCCGCATAGCCATCCTGCGCAGGAACTGCCTCGAACGTCGCGTTGAGTCGCGTCGTGGGCCATTTGGCGTCGAAGCGCGCGAGATTGATGTCGCGAGCGTTGGCGCGACCTTCGATGAACGGACGCGCGGCGAATGGCGCGAGACGCGCGCGTCCCTCGGCAACCACTTCGGCAATGTCTGAGCGCATCGCAAGCTCGAGTGTCTCCAGGTTGCCGTCGAACTTTAGATCCACGCGTCCTTCCGGTCGCGGCTTGACGAGCAGCAGCGATGCGGCGCCACTCGTCGCGAACGGCAGCGTCGTGCCGACGCTTGCGGTTCCCGTCAGCGTTGTACCTTGCGCGTGGACGCGGAGGCTTCGAATCTGGTGCGCACGCTGGTCCGAGACGAATCCAAACGAAGCATCGGTCAACGTCGTCGTCTCGCCTGCGCTTGTCCAATCGATTCGATCGACGATGACGCGCGCGATGTCGACGTCGATCGGAAGCGCGACGGACTGGGGCATCGTCGGCGCCGCCGCCCGGCTTTCATCGAATGCGATCGCAAGACGGCGAATGCGCAATTCGCGCAGCACGAGCCGACCGCTCAAGAGCGCGCGCGCCGTCGGATCGATTGCGACATCTTCGGCAGCCAGGCTCGTGCCCTCATCACGCCACGTGATTCTGTTCGCGTGTAACGGCCCCAACAGTGTCCCTTCGAGGCCCTCGATGGAGAGCTTGCCCTCACTCGCTGCAACCACGCGATCGATCGCGAATTGCAGCGCCGCGGGCGTCGAGAGCCAACTTACCAGGCCGCCGATCGCGACGACGATGATCAGAGCGACGATCGCCGAAACGACCATCCAGCGCGAGCGCGGGCGTTGTGACGAGGGTGTTGCGTCCATCAGAACGAAACTCCCACGGAAAAGTGCAATCGCACTTCCTTGGTTCGCTCACCGTACGCGAGGTCGATGCGAAACGGCCCTACCGGCGTGCGAATTCGGGCTCCCGCGCCGTAGCCGAGCGCAAGACGAAGATCGCCCAGCGAATCGGCTGCATCCCCTGCGTCGACGAACGCTGCAATGCCCCACGTTTCGTTGATCCAGCGAATGATCTCGCCGCTTGCCAATGCGTAATAGCGACCGCCGACGATGCCTTTCCCGAGTGGGACGCCGAGGCTTTGATACGCATAGCCGCGCACGCTGGTGTCGCCGCCGGTGCGAAAGCGCAGGATCGAGGGTACGTTCTCGCGCGATGCACCGAAGATCGAACCGAGCTCGCCGCGCATGACCAGCTGCAAATCGCGCGAGAGGGGATACCACGCTTGCGACAAGGCGACCGTGCGCAGGAATGCTTCGCTCGACAGCCCCGGCACGCCCACACCCGCGCGCACGTCCGCCATCCAGCCGCGCGTTGGCGACAGAAGATCATCGACGATCCGTCGCACATAGCCGATTTCGAGATACGTCGCGTGCGATGTCGTAGCGCTTGCTCCCTCTGGCTCCTGCCGGTCGTAATAAGCCGCCGCACCGAATACAGGATGCCTGCGCTCGTCGATGCCGCGTCGCGCCACTGCTACTCCGCCTGTCGTCTCGACGGTATTCTCGATGTCGCGACGTTGCGCGCTGATGCGAAGCGAGTCGATCCAGTGCGACGGGGTTGGCGGTCGTGTGAACGTTACCTGCGCGAGCTGAAGCTTCGATTCGATGCGTCCTTCCAGACGCATTTGCAACGCGCGATCGTCGATATTGACGTTCGTATAGGTCGCGCGCGCGCCGTAACCCGTATCGGTCGAAAATGAGATCGCGCCTTCGACGCGATGCGTCGGCGCCTCGATCACGGCAACGCTGATCGTCGCATCCTCGGGATTGACGCTGGCCGGATCGATCGTCGCTTGCACGCTCGCGAAGTAGCCGCTCCCCGCGAGCCTTCGCACGTAGTCGTCGAGCGCATCCTGTGAATAGGGAGCTCCACGCCGCAGCGTGCTGAAGTTGTGAACGAGCTCGGGCGCATAGCGTTGCACACCTTTCACTTGAACGGTACCCATACGAAACGCGGGTCCGCTGTCGATACTGACGCGAAGCGCAGCCGACTGCGTGTCGGGCTCGACGCGCGCCTCGCTTTCAGCGATCCGCGCAGCTGCATAAGGGCCGCGGCGCAACGCATTCACGGCGTTGTCCTTGGCTTCGATCCAGTCCGCCTGTCGAAACGCTTCACCGAGCGGAAGACTCCAGGCGTCGCGCGCCTTTCGTTGCGCGTTGCCGCCGTCACTCGGAGACGGGCCGACGACATCGACGTCGACCGCAGTCACGCGCGTTCGTGGACCGGGGTCGACGCGCACGCGCACGATGTAAGGCGTCTGATCGCGCTCGATCGTGACGTCGACTTTTGCGTCGTAGAAACCTTCGATCGCCGCGATCTCGCGGGCCTGGGGCGACGCATCCTTGACCAGTCGTTCGAGGAGGTCGAGCGTCATCTCCTCGTCGGTTTGCCAGCGCGCGAGCTCGAGCCCCGCGCGCAGCGCGTTCGCCGGCGGATTAGGTCCGTCGACGACGAGCTTGTAACGAATCGCATCGGCAGGCCGCGCGCGCGGCTCTTCGCTTCGCGTGGGCTCCTGTGCGAAAGCCTGCGGAGCGATAAAAAGTGTTGCGAGAACGAGGGAGCGAAAAAGAAGCACGGATGAGTAGCCGCGCGCACCCCTCGCGTGCGAACGCTTGAAAGTCAGCGCGGCCCGCGACGCGGGACAAAGGCAAGGCTACATCACGCGCTGCGACGGCGCGTCAGTGATCATCTGAAAATGCGCGCGCCGCGCGCTTCGCCAATCCGACCGGCCGGGAGCCGCCACGCCTTTAGCGGCGGCTGAAAGTCGTGGGTGGTTGCGACCGGCTTAGAGCGGCGGCCAGCCTAGATTCGGCCAGCCAGTATGTGGCACGCCGGGCGGCGGGAGACGATCGGGGATCAGCTCGGTGCGCATCGGGCGAAGGTCCGGCAACGACGCCGCGGGCCATTCGCGTTGCGTCTCGAATTCCGCCCCGAGGAAAGTGAGTAGCGGATCCCGGCCGGGGACGTAGAACCGATCATTGAACGTCGCACAGCCCGACAACAGCGTTGCCGTGGACAAGGCGACGGCAACCAGAAAACGAGTTTTGCGCATGGCGAATCCTTAGTCGTCGTTCGCTACCGCGTACTCGCGGCGCTTACGGGTTCGAAAACGAGCTTACCCGCCTATCGACTGAATTTCGTTCACAAAGCCGATGATCCGCCGAGCGGCGGGCCGGGCCAACGAGAACGCAACAGCCGGAACCCAATGTTTTCGAGTTGCGGCTGGCCGACCTCGCTCTAATCGCTATCGAGCCGTGCCGCGCCGTGAGTATCGGTACTTTGTTGCCACGAGCGCCGGAATCGCCATTGCTCGGTCATTTTCGACCGTTTGACCGAGCGGAGCCAGCCGTTTGAGGTTGGCGGCGGATTTCCTACGAAAACACGTTCATTTTCAACGCTAAGTACCTAGTTTTTAACCGAATTGCGCTTTGTTGCATTCGAGCAGTTAAGTCGTTGTTCGATAAACAGATTTGTGTTGACCCCCGTTCATTCGCTCAGTATAGTGGCTCGTGGTGGTAAAAAGTGGGGCAAAGTGGTGCCGGCAACCGCTTCGTTGCGTGTTGTTAATGAGCGCTCACTTTGACTGCGGGAGGCGGGGTTGGGCGATTCAGCGGTCAGAGCAGGCGAACAGGGCGGGGGCGGGCACGGCCCGGTCTCGTTTCGGGGCGTTTCCCAACTCGTCCTCGACGCCAAAGGTCGCTTGGCGATTCCCTCCAAGCATCGCGATGCGCTGGCCAACGGCGACACGAAGATCGTTGTGACCGCGGATCCGAGTCGCTGTCTCCTTTTGTATCCGTTGGCCACGTGGGAGCCGATCCAGGCCGAATTGATGGAGTTCGCGTCGTTCGACGAGCGGATCCGGGGAGTGCAACGGTTGCTCGTCGGCCACGCGGACGACGTGGATATCGACACGACCGGTCGCGTCCTGATTCCGCCGGCATTACGCCAGTTCGCGGGTCTCGACAAGCGCGTCGTCCTCGTTGGACAGGGACGCAAGTTCGAGTTGTGGAGCGACACGGCGTGGCAGGCGCAAACGGCGCGGACCATCACCTTTCCGGTCGACGGATTACCGCCGGGGCTCGAACGGTTTTCGCTCTGATGTCGGCAGCGCCACACACTCCCGTCCTCGTCGAGCCCGCGCTGCACGCGTTGATCGTGCGGCGCGATGGCATCTACGTCGACGCGACGTTCGGCCGAGGTGGGCATTCGCGCGCCATTCTGGAAAGGATCACAAAGGAAGCGCGACTCGTTGCGATCGATCGCGATGCCGATGCAGAGCATGCAGCGCTCGCCATCGACGACTCGCGCTTCACGTTCGTGCGTGCGTGGTTTTCCGAAAGCGATGCAGTGCTCGATCGCTTGTCGATCGACAGAATCGACGGGGCTCTCCTGGACCTCGGCATCAGTTCTCCGCAGATCGACGAGCCCCAACGCGGTTTTTCACTGCGCTTCGAGGGTCCTCTCGACATGCGCATGGACACTTCGCGCGGAGAAACCGCAGCGCAGTATCTGGCGCGCGTCGACGTGCCCGAGCTTACTCGAGTATTGCGCGATTACGGCGAGGAGCGGCTCGCCCGTCCGATTGCCGCGGCTATTATCGGCGCTCGTACCCGCGAGCCTTTGATGCGCACGCGACAGCTTCGTGAGCTCGTTGCCAAAGTCGTCGGCGGTCGCACACGCGGCGATTGGCGTCAGGATCCGGCGACGCGCACCTTCCAGGCGCTGCGCATCCAAGTGAACGCCGAGCTCACCGAACTATCGAAAGCATTGATTGCGTTGTCGCGCAGGCTGGTCGCGGGAGGCCGCATTGCGGTCATCAGCTTTCACTCGCTCGAGGATCGCATCGTCAAGCGGTTCTTCGCGCGCGCATCGGATCCCTTCCTTGGCGACGAGCGCGTCGCGAAACTGCCTATCAAGAGCGCATCTTTGCCGACGCCGCCATTGTCGCTGGTCGGCCGCGCAGTGAAGCCGGACGCGTCCGAATGCGAGCGCAATCCACGCGCGCGAAGCGCCGTGTTGCGCGTCGCGCAACGCACCGGATCGCAATGGCCGGCCGCGCTGTCGAACGTCGCATAGTCATGTTGCGCATCAACCTCGTTCTCCTTGCCGTGCTCGTGGCCTGCTCGCTGTCGCTGGTGACGTCGCGCCATCGTGCGCGACAGTTGACGACCGAGCTCACGCGCGAGACACAGCAAGCGCGAGCCTACGAAGTGGAATTCGGCCAGCTTTCGCTCGAGCAATCGACGTGGGCGATGCCGGCGCGGGTCGAGAAGATCGCCCGTACTCTCAAGCTCGGCCATCCCGGGTCGGGACGCGTCGAGATCGTCGATATGCCTGCCGCTGTCAAATGAGAGCGAGCGAAGCCTTGCGCGCTCCCGCGGCGCGTCTCGACTTGCCCGGCTGGCGCGCATGCACGGTGTTCGGTGCGCTCGCAGTGTTGTTCGTGATCCTCGCAGGGCGCTCGCTTTATTTGCAAAGCGTCGACGACACATTCCTGCAAGGGCAGGGCAAGGCACGGTATTCACGTGAGATCGACGTGCCGGCGCATCGTGGGCGCATCGTCGATCGTCACGGCGACGCACTCGCGATCTCGACACCGGTCAAGTCGCTGTGGGCGTTCGCGGACAAGCTGGAACCAACAACGGGACAGTGGACTGAGCTCGCAAAGGTGATCGGCACTTCACCGCAAGCTTTGCAACGCAAGGTCGCCGCGCACGAGGACTTCGTGTATCTCGCAAAGCGGCTGCCGCCGGAGATTTCGCGGCGCGCGTTGGCACTTGGCATCAAGGGCTTATACGAGGAGAACGAATATCGCCGTTTTTACCCGGCCGGCGAGGTGATGGGCCATGTCGTGGGCTTCACCGGCGATCGCGACGCAGGTCAGGAAGGACTCGAGCTTGCGCAGCAGGAGTGGCTCGGCGGGCGCACGGGGACGCGGCGCGTGATCATCAATCGGCGCGGCGACATCGTCGAGGACGTCGCTTCGGTGCGCGAGCCGCAAGCCGGGCGCGATCTCGTACTCGCGATCGACTCGCGATTGCAATATCTCGCGTTTCGCGAGCTCAAGGCGGCGGTCGATCTCCATCGCGCCAAAGCCGGCGGTATCGTTATTCTCGATACACAGACCGGCGAGATCCTGGCGCTCGCGAACTGGCCCACGTTCAATCCGAACAACGTCGATCGCGAGTCGCGCGAGCGCATGCGCAATCGTGCGCTCACCGACGTGTTCGAGCCGGGATCGACGTTGAAGCCGTTCACTGCCGCAAGCGCGCTCGAAGCGGGAATCGTCACGCCGTCGACTGTCATCGACACGCAGCGCGGTGCGATGACGATCGGCAACGCGACGATTCACGACGCACATCCGGCCGGCAGCCTTACCGTTGAGCAAGTGATCGCGAAGTCGAGCAACGTGGGTGCGGCGAAGATCGCGCTGCAGATGCCGCCACAGCGCATGTGGCAGACGCTGTCGGATGCGGGTTTCGGGACGGCGGTGCGCACCGGATTCCCCGGTGAAGTGTCAGGACGCTTGCGGCCGGCGAAGAGCTGGCGTCCGATCGAACAGGCAACGATGAGCTATGGACACGGCATCTCGACGAATCTCGTGCAACTCGCTCGCGCGTACACAATTTTCGCGAACGATGGCGAGCTGAAGCCGGCGACGCTCTTGAAAGCGAGCGCCAGTGTTCCCGGGCGCGAAGTGTTGAAGGCGCAAACGGCGCGCTCCGTGCGCAAGATGCTCGAGATGGCGACGCAGCCCGGCGGCACTGCACCGAAAGCACAAGTCGTCGGCTATCGCGTCGCAGGCAAGACCGGAACCGCGCATAAGCTCGAAGGCAAAGCCTATACGAACAAATATCTGTCGTCGTTCGTCGGCTTCGCGCCGGTCTCGCAGCCACGGCTGATCGTCGCGGTGATGATCGACGAGCCATCGGCGGGACAACATTACGGTGGCGCAGTCGCGGCGCCTGTTTTCTCGACGGTCATGGGAGCGGCGCTGCGTCTGATCGGTGTTCCCGCAGACGCGCCCGCGAACAACGTGATCCTGCCACCCGACGGCGCGGAAATCCGCGAGGACACGTGATCGAATCGCCGTCGCCAACGCTCGATGTCGCTGCGCTCATTGCGCAACTCGGCGCGCGTCCAACGCGCATAACTTCGGACAGTCGCGTTGTCGCGCCCGGCGTTGCATTCGCGGCGTATCCGGGAACGATGCGCGATGGACGCGACTTCATTTCCGATGCGGTGTCGCGCGGCGCGTCGGCAGTGCTGTGGGAAGCGCGAGGATTTCACTGGAACTCCGCGCTTTCGACGCCGAATCGTCCGGTCGAGCGCCTGCGCGAGAAGCTCGGTCCGATTGCCGATTTTATTTATGGAAGCCCGTCACAGTCGCTGTGGGTGGTCGGCGTCACCGGCACGAATGGCAAGACGTCGTGCACGCAATGGATAGCGCAAGCGTTCGATGCGCTCGGCCGTCGTGCTGCGGTGATCGGCACGCTAGGGCTCGGACTTGTCGGCAAGCTTGCGCCTTTGGCGAACACGACACCCGACGCAGCGCTCCTGCAAGAGTCGTTGGCAAAGTTGCTGGACGACGGCGCGCGGGTGGTGACGATCGAAGTGTCGTCGATCGGCATCGAGCAGGGGCGCGTCAACGGCACGAAGTTCGACGTTGCGCTGTTCACCAATCTGTCGCGTGATCATCTCGATTTTCATTCGACGATGGCGGCGTATGGCGCGGCGAAGGCGAAACTTTTCGCGTGGCCTACGCTCGCTGCGGCGGTCGTCAATGTCGACGATGCGTTCGGACGTGATCTCGCCGTTTCGTTGCGACCGCGTGTTCGTACACTGACTTACGGGCTGGACAACGCGGACATCACTGCGCGAGCGATCGCGCCGACTGCCGAAGGAATGCGGTTGGAGCTCGTCACGCCGTTTGGCAACGCCGACCTTGCAACGACGCTCGTCGGAACGTTCAACGCGCTCAACGTCCTCGGTACGCTCGGCGTATTGCTTGCCAGCGGAGTGTCGCTCGACGATGCGACGCGCGTGCTGGCGTCGCTCAAGCCTCCGCCTGGACGCATGGAGCGACATGGAGGGGGAGAAAAGCCTCTGGTCGTCGTCGATTACGCGCATACGCCGGATGCGCTCGAACATGTGCTGTCGGCATTGCGGCCAGTGGTAACGCAAGGTGGATCACTGGTGTGCGTGTTCGGGTGCGGTGGCGATCGCGACGCGGGCAAGCGTCCGCAAATGGGTCGGGTCGCCGCGATGCTCGCCGACCGAATTGTCATTACGAGCGACAACCCGAGAAGCGAGGATCCGACTTCGATCGCGATGGCGATTGCACAGGGTGTGCGCGCCACCGGCAATCGCCGCTGGACGCTCGAAATCGATCGTGCAGCGGCCGTGCAAGACGCAATCGCCAACGCGCGACGCGGCGACATCGTACTGATCGCCGGCAAGGGACACGAAGACTATCAGGAGATCAACGGCGAGCGTCATCCCTTCGCCGATGCAGAGCATGCCGCCCTCGCGCTCGAAAAGTGGGGCCCGCAATGATGGGGCTCCACGCTGCGGCGGACGCGGTAGGCGGAACGCTCATCGGTGACGACGCGACATTCACTCGCGTGACCAGCGACAGTCGCGACGTCATCGCGGGGGACTTGTTCGTTGCGCTTTCCGGCGAGCGCTTCGACGGGCACGAGTTCGTCGCCGAAGCGATGCAAAAGGGCGCGGTCGGTGCGCTCGTCGCAAAGTCGCGTGCCACCACACTCGCAGGCAACCTCGTCAGCGTCGACGATCCACTGACTGCACTCGGGCGACTCGCTTTCTCGTGGCGCAGTCGATTCAAGTTGCCGCTTGTGCTCGTTGTCGGGAGCAATGGCAAGACGACGGTCAAGGAAATGACTGCGGCGGCGCTGGCTGCCCATTACGGCTCCGACGCGGTGCTCGCAACCAAAGGCAATCTCAACAACGCGATCGGCTTGCCGTTGACATTGCTTGGATTACGGCCCGCGCATCGCGCCGCGGTGATCGAGCTGGGCATGAACCATCGCGGTGAGACCGCCGAGCTCGCGCCGCTCGCCAGGCCGACGATCGCGCTCGTCAACAATGCGCAACGCGAGCATCAGGAGTTCATGCGCAGCGTCGCGGAAGTCGCGGCCGAGCATGCCGATGCGATTCTCGCGCTGCCGCATGATGGAATCGCGGTCGTGAACGACGACGATGCGGGCGTTGAAGTGTGGCGCGAAGCTGCCGCCCGCGCGCAAGTGCGCATGATCGGGTTCGGATCGCGCGCGTCGGCCGATGTGCGCGCCGACATCGTCATGAACGGCACGGGCTCGTTGTTGACTTTGGCCACCCCGGCCGGAGAAGCGCGCGTGTCGCTGGCAATTCCCGGGCGAGCGATGGCGCAGAACGCGCTGGCCGCGTGCGCTGCAGCGCTCGCCGTCGGGGCTTCGCTCGATGCGATCGTGCGCGCCTTGAACGCGTTTCAACCGGTGGCGGGACGGCTTGCAACGCACGTCGTCGCAAGCGGTGCGCTCGTGATCGACGACACGTACAACGCGAATCCTGATTCAGTGCGCGCGGCGATCGACGTGCTCGCGCGCGCTCGCGGCGAGCGTTGGCTCGTGCTCGGCGACATGGGCGAAGTCGGCGATTCGGGGCCGGCATTCCATCGCGAAGTCGGCGAATACGCGCGCAGCGCGAATCTCGATCGGCTTTATACGACGGGTGCGCTTGCTTCGGTGTGCAGCGACGCGTTCGGCAAGCGCGCGCGGCATTTCGACGACGTGACGGCACTTGCGAACACGCTTGCGAATGAAGCAACGGCGGGCGTCAGCATTCTCGTCAAGGGATCGCGCTTCATGCGAATGGAGCGCGTCATCGCGGCATTGACCGGCAATTCGTCGGCGACGGAGCATTGACGCGATGCTCCTGTGGTTCACCGAATGGCTGGCACGTGACATCCGCGCATTCAACGTCTTTCAGTACCTTACGCTGCGCGCGGTGCTTGCGTGCATGACGGCGCTCATCATTTCGTTTGTCATCGGGCCGCGCATGATCGCGTGGCTCACGCGAATGAAAATCGGGCAGTCGGTGCGCGACGACGGTCCGCAAACGCATCTGACCAAGGCCGGCACGCCGACGATGGGCGGCGCGCTGATCCTCGTTGCGATTCTGGTGACCACATTGCTCTGGGGCGATCTCGAAAATCGTTTCGTGTGGGTCGTGCTGCTCGTGACCAGCGGCTTTGGTGCGGTGGGATGGATCGACGACTACCGCAAGGTCGTGCATCGCAATCCCAAAGGGCTGTCAGCGAGGCAGAAGTTCTTTTGGCAGTCGATCATCGGATTCATCGCGGCGGTGTGGCTGGCATTCGCCGTGTCCTCACCAGACAGCTCGCAGTTCCTGAAACTTTTCTGGAACTGGCTGTCGAGCGGATTTGCGCTGTCGTTGTCGCCGAAGGCCGATCTCATCGTGCCGTTCTTCAAGACGGTGAGCTATCCGCTCGGTGTGTTCGGCTTTCTTGCGCTTACCTGGTGTGTGATCGTCGGCACGAGCAACGCGGTGAATCTCACCGACGGCCTCGATGGTCTCGCGATCATGCCGACGGTAATGGTGGGCGCTGCGCTGGGTGTTTTCGCATACGTCTCGGGCAATGCCGTATTCGCGAAGTACCTGCAGTTTCCGTATATCCCCGGTGCGGGCGAGCTCGCGGTGATTTGCGGCGCGATTGCCGGCGCCGGTCTTGGGTTCCTGTGGTTCAACGCGTATCCCGCCGAAGTGTTCATGGGCGATGTCGGTGCTCTGGGCTTGGGCGCGGCGCTCGGCACGATTGCCGTCATCGTGCGTCAGGAGATCGTGCTCCTGATCATGGGCGGCGTGTTCGTCATCGAGACGTTGTCGGTGATGGTGCAGGTTGCATCGTTCAAGTTGACGGGCAGGCGCGTGTTCCGCATGGCGCCGATTCATCACCACTACGAGCTCAAGGGCTGGAAGGAGAACCAGGTTGTCGTGCGCTTCTGGATCGTGACGATGCTGCTCGTGTTGTTTGGCTTGTCGACGTTGAAATTGCGATGACGCTGAAAGGTCGCGATGCCGTCGTGTTGGGACTCGGGCTGACCGGGCTGTCGCTCGCCCGTTATCTCACGCGGCAAGGCGCGCGGGTGCGAGTCGCCGACACGCGCGACGCACCACCGAATGCGCAGGCACTCGCGCGCGAACTAACGCACGTTGCTATCGAGACGGGTCCGTTCTCACGCTCGACTTTCGAAGACGCCGATCTGATCGCGATCAGCCCGGGCGTTGCAAAGGATCATCCGGCGATTGCGGAAGCCGTCGCGGCGGGTGTGGAGCTTGTCGGTGATATCGAGCTATTCGCGCGCGCCTTGCCGGGCGGTCAGAAAGTGCTCGCGATCACCGGCACCAATGGCAAGACGACGGTGACATCGTTGACCGGAGCGCTCGCGCGCGCGGCGGGACTGGCCACTGTCGTCGCAGGGAACATCGGCGCGACGGTGCTCGATGCATTGACGCCGATTCGCGAGGGCGAGGCGTGGCCCGATCTTTTCGTGCTCGAGCTTTCGAGTTATCAGCTCGAGACCACTTCATCGCTCGCACCGATTGCGGCGACGGTCTTGAATGTCACTCCGAATCATCTCGACCGTTACGCGGGAATTGCCGATTACGCGGCGGCGAAAGGACGCATTTTCACCAATGCGTCGGTGCAGGTGTTGAATCGCGATGATCCGATCGCGCGATTGATGCGCTTGCCAGGTCGGACGGTGCAAACGTTCGGCGCGACCGTTCCCCTGTCGGAAGAGGAGTGGGGGCTCGTCACGCGCGCGAACGGAGAGTGGCTTGCGCGCGGTGGTGAGTTGGTACTCCCGACGTCGTCACTCACGCTCGTGGGTCGACACAATGCAATCAATGCGCTCGCAGCGCTTGCACTCGTGTCCGCCGTTGCGAAGCTTACCCAGCCGGTGCGCGACGCGCTCGTGCGCTTCGAAGGATTGCCCCATCGGATGCAACGAATTGCCGATGAGGAGGGTGTTCTGTTCGTCGACGATTCGAAAGCGACGACGGTCGCCGCAACCGAGGCCGCGCTAGTGGGCATCGGTCGCCCGGTCGTGCTGATCGCCGGCGGAGACGCCAAAGGACAAAGCTTCGCGTCATTGAAGTCCGCCGTCGACCGCGCTTGCAAGGCGGTCCTGCTGATCGGGCGCGACGCGCCGGCGGTCGCGCACGGTCTCGCCGGAGCGAATGTGCGTATCGAGAGTGTTGGAACGCTCGATGCCGCAGTTGCGCGCGCATTCACACATGCGAAAAGCGGCGATGCCGTCCTGTTGTCGCCCGCTTGCGCAAGCCTCGACCAGTTCGTCAACTACGCCGAGCGCGGCGACCGCTTCGCGGCGCTGGTGCGACAAAAGCTCGAGGAGGCGCGCCCGTGCGCAAGCGCCTGACCGAGACGGCCATTGCCGCGCCAATGGCGCTGCTGTCGCGCCGCGATTCCAATAATCCGCGCGCGATGCTCACCTGGGACGCATCGGTCGCGTGGGTCACGCTGTTGTTGCTCGCGCTTGGTGTCGTGATGGTTTACTCGTCATCGATCGCGATGGCGGAGGCTGCCAAACACACCGGACACCGGCCCTGGTATTTCCTCGCGCGTCACGCAGCGTCCGTTGCCGTCGGTCTCGTCGCTGCTGGTGTCGCGTTTCAAGTGCCGATGAAAGCATGGCAGCGAATGGCGCCGTATCTGTTCATCATCGGCGCGGGGCTCTTGTTGCTCGTGCTTCTGCCCGGTGTAGGCAAGATTGTCAATGGCTCGCGACGCTGGCTATCCCTCGGCATCGTCAACGTGCAACCGTCCGAGTTCATGAAGCTCGCCGTCACCGTGTACGCAGCAAGCTACGCGTTACGCAAGGCCGCGTTCCTGCACGCGGAGCAGCCTCTGCGCCACACGTTGACGCGAGGATTCGCGCCGCTCTTCGCGGTGATGGTGTTGATTGGCGGATTTCTCCTGATGGAGCCCGACTTCGGCGCGTTCGTGGTCATCGTCGCGATCGCGTTCGCCATCCTGTTTCTGGGGGGGCTGGACTGGCGATTGTTCTTGGGATTGACTGCATTGCTGCCGGTGGCGCTCGGCGCAATCCTCGTCGCGGCACCGTATCGCCTGCAAAGGCTCACAGCATTTCTCGATCCGTGGTCCGATCCGCTCGGCAAGGGTTATCAACTCTCGCATTCGTTGATCGCATTCGGGCGCGGTGAAATTTTCGGCGTGGGTCTTGGCGCAAGCGTCGAGAAGCTTCTTTATCTCCCCGAAGCGCACACCGATTTCCTGCTCGCGGTGATCGCCGAGGAGCTGGGCTTTGTTGGTGTTCTCGCGGTGCTCGCGGGTTTCGTGTGGCTATTGTTTCGTGCGTGGTCGATTGGTCGCCAGGCGGCGCGCTTGTCACGCCCGTTCGCTGCGCTCACCGCGCAGGGCATCGGCGTGTGGATCGGGGTGCAAGCGTTCATCAACATCGGCGTCAACATGGGAGTGTTGCCGACCAAGGGACTCACGTTGCCGCTGTTGTCGTTCGGGGGCAGTGGAATCGTCGCGAACTGCATCGCAATTGCGATCTTGCTTCGCGTCGATTACGAATCGCGCCGCCTGTTGCGCGGATACGCCGAATGAGCGCTACGGTGATGATCACGACGGGCGGCACCGGCGGCCACATTTTTCCAGGGCTCGCCGTGGCCGCCGAGCTTGCTTCGCGCGGTGCGCGCGTGTTCTGGCTCGGAACACAGGATGGAATGGAAAGTCGCCTCGTGCCCAAGCACAGCGTCGACTTCGAAGGAATCTCGTTTGGCAGCGTACGCGGCAAAGGATTGAAGCGCTTGTTGCTGGGCCCGTATGCAATTGCCAATGCATGCCGCCAGGCGTGGAAAGTTCTCGCGCGAAGGAGGCCGGGCGTGGTCGTCGGATTCGGCGGCTTCGCTTCGTTTCCCGGCGCGTTGATGGGTGTCGCCCGCAACGTTCCGCTGGTCGTGCACAACCTCGATGCGCATCCGGGTCTTGCCAATCGCGTTCTCGCGCATGGCGCGGATCGCATTCTCACCGGCTTTCCGGGCGTGCTCGGCGAAGGGCGCGATCGCAAAGTCGAGTGGGTCGGCAATCCGCTGCGCGCGTCGATCGAGGCCGTTGCGCCGCCCGACGAGCGATTCCGCGGGCGCACGGGCCCGCTGCGCCTGCTCGTCGTCGGCGGAAGCCTCGGTGCGCTTGCATTGAACGACAACGTGCCGCGCGCGCTTGCCTTGCTCCCCGCGCAAGCGCGGCCGATGGTCACGCATCAGTCAGGTGAAAAGCATATCGATGCGCTTCGAAAAGCGTACTCCGACGCGAGCGTCGAAGCGCATTGCGTCGCGTTCATCGACGATATCGCGACGCAGTACGCGGATGCCGATGTCGTGATCTGTCGCAGTGGCGCGACCACCGTCGCCGAGATCGCGGCAGTCGGAGTCGCGAGCCTTCTCGTGCCGTACCCGCACGCGGCCGACGATCATCAGGTCGACAACGCGGAGCAACTTGCGCGCCGCGGTGCAGCGACGATGTGGTTGCAGCGCGACATCACGCCGCGAAAGCTAAGTGACTGGATCGCCACGCTCGATCGCCCGCGCTTGCTCGCAATGGCGAACGCCGCACGCTCGCTTCGCAAGGCCGGTGCAACGGAGCGAGTTGCGGACGTGTGCCTCGAGCTGGCCGATCGAGGCGCGCGATGAAGCACAGGGTCAAGCGCGTGCATTTCGTCGGCATCGGCGGCGCTGGAATGAGCGGCATTGCCGAAGTGCTTGCAACGCAAGGCTATCGCGTGTCCGGCTCCGATCTTTCTGCGAGTGCGATCACGCGCCGTCTCGCGGCGATGGGCATCGACATTCACATTGGTCATGCGGCCGGCAATGCCGAAGGCGCCGATGCGGTCGTCGTGTCGACCGCGGTTGCAATCGACAACCCCGAAGTCGTCGCAGCGCGCGAGCGCGGCGTGCCGATCGTGCCGCGTGCGCTGATGCTCGCCGAGCTGATGCGGCTGAAGCAGGGAATTGCAGTCGCGGGAACGCACGGCAAGACGACGACGACATCGTTGATCGCATCGGTGCTCGCCGAAGGTGCGCTCGATCCGACGTTCGTCATCGGCGGACGTCTCTTGTCGGCTGATGCAAACGCGCGACTTGGCAAAGGTGATTTTCTGGTTGCCGAAGCGGATGAATCCGACGCATCGTTTCTCTACTTGTCGCCGGTGATCGCGGTCGTGACCAATATCGACGCCGATCACATGGAAACCTATGGTCACGACTTCACGCGATTGACCAGGGCGTTCGTCGATTTCGTGCAGCGTCTGCCGTTCTACGGTGTCGCCGTGCTTTGCATCGACGACGCAACGGTTCGCGCGCTGCGCGACGAGATCGCGAAGCCGGTGGTCACTTATGGCCTCGCCGAGGATGCGGACTTGCACGCAGTCGGCCTTGCGAATGTCGGCGGACGCATGCGTTTCGTTGCGAAGGCGAGTGACGCGGCCGATCTTGCAATCGATCTCAACGCGGCCGGCGTTCACAACGTGCAGAACGCGCTTGCCGCGATCGCCGTAGGTCGCGAAGTCGGTGTGAGCGACGCAGCAATTGCGAAGGCGCTCGCTGAATTCAGAGGCGTCGACCGCCGCTTCCAGCGTCACGGCGATGTCGCGCTGAAAGACGGTGGCTCGTTTGCGCTCATCGACGATTACGGCCATCACCCTGTCG
Source organism: Casimicrobiaceae bacterium (assembly GCA_035536295.1). Classification (GTDB taxonomy): domain Bacteria; phylum Pseudomonadota; class Gammaproteobacteria; order Burkholderiales; family Casimicrobiaceae; genus VBCG01. Next base: position 37,997 of record DATLOI010000106.1, on the reverse strand, counting down.
AGATGGCGGCAACGATCGCCGCAGCGCGAGCGAGTTTCCCCGGGCGTCGACTCGTGCTCGCATTTCAGCCGCATCGCTATTCACGCACGCGCGATCTGTTCGAAGATTTCGTGCGCATCCTATCGTCTGTCGATGCGCTGGTCCTAACCGATGTCTATCCCGCCGGTGAAGCGCAGATCGTCGCGGCCGACGGGCGCGCGCTTGCGCGGGCCGTTCGTGTCGTGGGCAGAGTCGAGCCCGTGTTCGTCGAGACGATCGACGCGATGCCCGAGGCGATTCGCGCACTTGCACGCGACGGCGATATCGTGCTGACGATGGGCGCAGGCTCGATCGGCGCCGTCGCGCCGCAGCTGGCGAGCGAGCAATGATCATGAGCGAGCCACTCCGATTCGCGCTCCGCGGCACGCTTACAGCCGATGCGCCGCTCGCACGCTATACGAGCTGGCATGTGGGGGGACGTGCTGATTGGTTGTATGCGCCCGCGGATCGCGACGACCTCGCGACGTTCATGCGCAGTCGTTCGGCGAGCGAGCCGATGCTCGTGATTGGTCTTGGCAGCAACCTTCTGGTTCGCGACGGCGGGGTTCGAGGCGTTGCGATCGTCATGCACGATCCGGGCGCAATGCTGGCCGTGCAGGACGGACTCGTCTACGCCGACGCGGGCGCCGCGTGTCCGAAGCTTGCACGCTTCGCCGCGCGACACGATTGCGCCGACGCGGAGTTTCTCGCTGGAATTCCGGGAACCGTCGGCGGCGCGCTTGCGATGAACGCGGGTTGCTATGGCGGCGAGACGTGGCGACATGTTGCGCGAGTCGAGATGCTCGGCCGCGACGGCACATTCGCGATGCGCACGTCCGATGAGTTCGCGATCGGATACCGGCACGTGAGCGAGCGCGATGGCTCGCCGCTCGCTGCCATGTTCACTGCCGCCTGGTTCCGCTTTCCCGAAGGCAACGGACCCGCAGCGCGCCAACGCATAAAGGAGCTCCTGAAAGAGCGCATTGCAACGCAACCGCTGTCTCACGCGAACGCGGGAAGCGTGTTTCGCAATCCGCCCGGTGACTATGCGGCGCGCTTGATCGAGTCATGCGGACTCAAGGGTTACACGATCGGCGACGCGCAAGTCTCTACCAAGCACGCGAACTTCATCGTGAATCCCGCGCGCAGGGCAACGGCTGCGGACATCGAAGCGCTGATCATGCATGTGCGCGAGGTCGTCGAGCATCGCACCAGCGTTCGACTCCACCCGGAAGTTCGCATCGTGGGTGAGCCATGAGCGCGCATTTCGGCAGAGTTGCCGTGCTGTTGGGCGGTCCTTCGTCGGAGCGTGAGATTTCGTTCCTGTCCGGAAATGCAGTGCTCGCCGCATTGCGAAAGCAAGGCGTCGACGCGCATCCGTTCGATCCTGCCGAGCGCGATCTGTGGGATCTCAAACGAGAGCATTTTGATCGGGCATTCATCGCGCTGCACGGGCGCTTCGGCGAGGATGGCACCGTGCAAGGCGCTCTCGAAACGCTGCGCATTCCGTACACGGGCAGCGGCGTCATGGCCTCCGCACTCGCGATGGACAAGTGGCGCACGAAGCTTGTCTGGCTTGCGGCGGGAATTCCAACTCCGCGCTATGCAGTCGTCGACGAGCGTAGCGACTGGATGCAGATCGTTGCAACGATCGGTTTGCCGCTGATCGTCAAGCCGTCGCGCGAAGGCTCGACGATCGGCATCACCAAAGTATCGCACGTCGATCACGACGAGCTTGCGCTTGCGCATGCGGAAGCCGCGAAGCACGACCGTTTGGTGCTCGTCGAGGAGTTCGTCGCGGGAACCGAGCTTACGGTGGCCATTCTCAACGGTCGCGCATTGCCATCGATTCGCATCGAGGCGCCGCAAGGCAACTACGACTATCACCACAAGTATTTCTCGGACGAGACGCGCTACTTCTGTCCGTCCGGAATCGAAGAAAGAGCCGAGCAGGCGATTCGTTCGCAATCGCTGCAGGCCTTCGACATCATCGGTTGCCGCGGATGGGGGCGCCTCGATCTGATCTTGCGTTCCGACGGAAGCTGGTCGTTCCTCGAAGTGAACACGTCGCCTGGCATGACCGGACACAGCCTCGTACCGATGGCGGCACGCGAAGCGGGGCTTTCGTTCGAGGACCTTTGCATCGAAATCCTGCGAGGCGCGCATGTGGGGTGACGCAAAAGCACTCGCGGCGCTGGCGATGACGCTGACGATCATGGCAACGCTCGCCTTGTTGCTGGCGACCCTCGGTTGGCTGGCGCGCCAACCTGCATTTGCGATTCGCGAGGTTGTCGTGACCACCCCGCTCAAGCGCGCCAGCGCACCGCATCTCGAGTCGATCATTCGCGAGGAGATAGGCGGAACGTTCTTCACCCTCGATCTCGAACGGGCCCGAAGCGTCATCGGCAATGTGCCGTGGGTGCGCCGCGTCGCCGTGCGCCGGCAATGGCCGCAGCGCCTCGAAATCGCCGTCGAAGAGCATGAGCCGCTGGCGCGCTTCGCGGATATCGACCTTGTCAGCACGCATGGCGAGCTTTTTCGAGCGGCGTATGAGGGCCGCTTGCCACGCTTCGCCGGACCGCGAGCGCAAGCCGCCGAGATGACGCAACGCTATCGCGAGTGGAGCGCGACGCTGGCAACGCTTTCGCTCGAGATCGACGAAGTGACGATGTCCGCGCGCGGTGGCTGGCGAGTCCGCGCACTCGGCGAATCGCAATCGCTCACGCTCGACCTCGGTCGCGACGACACCGATGCCCGACTGAATCGCTTCGTCGCCGCTTACGGCAAGACGGTCGGTGCGCTCGCTCGACAGGGCCGAAGAATCGAATACGTCGATCTGCGTTACCGCAACGGATTCGCGGCGCGCGTGCCGGACTTTCGCGAAGCGTCCTCAAAAGGGCGCGGATAAGAATGGCTCGAGAAATAAAAAAAGACATCATCGTCGGACTCGACATCGGCACGTCGAAGATCGTCGCGCTCGTCGCCGAGGTGACGCCCGATGGCGGAATGAACGTCATCGGCCTCGGCACGCAACCTTCGCGCGGTCTTCGCAAAGGCGTGGTCGTGAACATCGACGCGACGATGGCATCGATCGCGCGCGTGATCGAGGAAGCCGAAGTAATGGCGAACTGCCGCATCAGCGACGTCGTTACGGGAATCGCTGGAAGCCATATCCGCAGCCTCAACTCGAGCGGCATGGTCGCAATCAAGGAAAAGGAAGTCAGCGAGCCCGACATCGATCGGGTGATGGAGACGGCGAAGGCGGTCGCGATACCGAACGACCAGCAAATCCTGCACATCCTTCCACAGGAATTCATCATCGACGGTCAGGACGGCGTGCGCGAGCCCCTCGGCATGAGTGGTGTGCGGCTCGAAGTGAAAGTGCACATCGTCACCGGTGCGGTTTCGGCCGTCGAGAACATTGTCAAGTGCGTGCGCCGCTGCGGGCTCACGGTGAGCGACGTGATTCTGCAACCGCTTGCGTCGGCGACCGCGGTGCTGAACGAGGACGAGCGCGAGCTCGGTGTCTGCCTGATGGATATCGGCGGCGGCACGACCGACCTTGCCGTGTTCGCCAACGGCGCGATTCGCCACACTGCGGTGATTCCGATCGCTGGTGATCAGGTCACCAACGACATCGCGATGACGCTGCGAACACCGACCAAGGATGCCGAGGAGCTGAAGATTCGTCACGGTTGCGCGCTGCGCCAGCTTGCCGACGCATCCGAGATCGTCGAAGTGCCGGGGGTGGGCGATCGCGCACCGCGCAAGCTCTCGCGTCAAACGCTCGCCGAAGTCATCGGTCCGCGCGTCGATGAGCTCTACGGACTCGTGCAACAGGAGCTGCGCCGCTCGGGCTTCGAGGAGCTGTTGTCATCCGGAATCGTGCTGACCGGCGGTACTGCGCTTTTGCACGGCATGGTCGAGCTCGGCGAAGAAATGTTCCATCTGCCGGTTCGAGTCGGCGTTCCCGCGTATGCGGGAGGCCTTGCCGACATGGTGCGTAACCCGCGTTATGCGACCGCGATGGGCCTTCTGATCGAGGGCCGCGATCAATGGAAGCGCGCGCACGAAGCGCGCAAGGAGGTCGAAGGAATCGGAGGCGTCGCCGAGCGGATGCGGCGCTGGTTCAAGGCGAATTTTTGATGGGCAAGAGGCGGGTCGAGGAAGAAGGATCGAGGATCGCGGGAGCAGCGCCGACGCGCGTGATGTCGACGATGTTCCCTCGATCCAAGACCCACGATCCCAGACCCGGGTTTCGGCACTCCAACGACAAGCTGTCGCACAACGCAACTCATCCAGACAGGAGTAACACAATGTTTGAAATCATCGACCAGGACCCGCAGGACGGCGCGATCATCAAGGTCATCGGCGTCGGGGGATGCGGCGGCAACGCCGTCGAGCACATGATCCGTCGCGGCTTGGGCGGAGTGGAATTCATCTGCGCAAACACCGATGCGCAGGCGTTGAAACGATCGACCGCGCGCACGCAATTGCAGCTCGGCTCGTCGTTGACGCGAGGTCTCGGCGCAGGCGCCAAGCCCGAGATCGGTCGTGACGCAGCGATGGAGGATCGCGATCGCATCGCCGAGTTGATCGAAGGCTCCGACATGCTGTTCATCACCGCGGGCATGGGCGGCGGCACGGGCACCGGTGCCGCGCCGGTGATCGCCGAGATCGCAAAGCAGCTCAACATTCTCACCGTCGCAGTCGTGACGCGACCGTTCTCGTTCGAGGCAAAACGCACGCGCGTGGCGCAAACCGGCGTCGAGGAGCTCGGCAAGAAGGTCGACTCGCTGATCATCATCCCGAACGACAAGCTGATGCAGGTGCTGGGCGAGGACATCGGCGTTCTCGAAGCGTACGCCGCCGCGAACGACGTGCTGCATGGCGCCGTCGCGGGAATCGCCGAAGTGATCAACAACCCCGGGCTCATCAACGTCGATTTCGCGGACGTGCGAACCGTGATGGGGGAAGTGGGCATGGCGATGATGGGATCGGCCACGATGTCCGGTCCGGATCGTGCGCGTCAGGGCGCGCAGGCCGCGGTGAAAAGCCCGTTGCTCGAAGACGTGAATCTGGCCGGCGCGCGCGGAGTGTTGGTGAACATCACCGCTTCGTCGGGACTCAAGATGAAGGAGTATCACGAGGTGATGGAGACGATCCGCGAATTCACCGCGGAGGACGCGATGGTGATCGTCGGCACCGTGATCGACGACTCGATGGAAGATCGACTGCGCGTGACGATGATTGCCACCGGCCTCGGCGGCTCGGCTCGCGACGTCAAACGGGCGCCGCAACTGCAGATTCTCGAAACTCCGCAATTCATCGAGCGCACCGGCACCGACGGAATCGGCATGCATATCGAGACGATCGATTACGACAAGCTCGATCAGCCCGCCGTCGTGCGCCGGCGTATCGCAACGCCGTCGTCCGCGAGCTCTGCATTCGATGCAGCGGATATCCCGGCGTTCTTGCGCAGGCAAGCGGACTGATGCAATGAGTCGTCCTACCGCACACCCTTCGTCGAGTGATAAACTCTCATGTTGCCCGTTCCAATCGGTGCGGGCGCCCCCACGACCATGCTGAAACAGCGCACGCTCCGCAAGACGATCGCGACCAAGGGCGTGGGCCTCCACACCGGCGCCCGAGTCCAGCTCGTCCTCAATCCCGCACCGGTCGACACCGGGATCGTGTTTCGGCGTACCGATCTGGGTGCGCCGATCGACATTCCTGCGCTTGCCGACCAAGTCGGAGATACGCGTCTTTCGTCGACGTTGAAGCGCGACGAGGTAAGCGTGTCGACCGTCGAACATCTGATGTCGGCGCTGTGCGGGCTCGGCATCGACAACGTGCGCGTCGACATCGCCGGGCCCGAAGTCCCGATCATGGATGGAAGCGCCGGTCCGTTCATCTACCTGTTGCAATCGGCAGGAATCGTCGAGCAGGCGGCGCCGAAGAAATTTCTGCGCATCGCGGCGCCGCTCGAAGTGCGCGACGGCGACAAGTGGGCGCGATTCACGCCGTATCACGGATTTCGTCTCGATTTCACGATCGACTTCCCGCATCCGTTGTTCGGATCCGAGAACAAGCACGTGATGATCGACTTCGCCGAGCATTCGTACGTGAAGGAAGTGGCGCGCGCACGCACATTCGGCTTCATGCACGAGGTCGAGACGATGCGCGAAGCCGGACTTGCGCTCGGCGGGAGCCTGCAGAACGCGATCGTGCTCGACGAATCGCGCGTGCTGAACAGCGAAGGGCTGCGCTACGAGAACGAGTTCGTCAAGCACAAGGTGCTCGACGCGATCGGCGATCTGTACCTGCTGGGACATCCGTTGATCGGCGAATACTCGGCGTTCAAGTCGGGACATGCGCTCAACAACCGTCTTGCGCGCGCGTTGCTTGCATCGCGCGCGTTCGAGATCGTGTCGTATCCCGCCGAGACCGATGCACCGGTTGCGTTTCAGGACTGGCAGTTGAAGCCCGCCTAGCGACCGGGTCGCTCTGGCGATAACCGGTCCTGGTTCGGCTGGGAAGGGTCACCACGAATGGTGATCGTTCGCCTGCTGCTTTTTCTCGCACTGGCGACGATCGGTGGTGCGCTCGCGTTGTATCTCATCAAGCGCGATCAGCGCTACCTGACGTTCATCAAACAGGTCGCCAAATTCACGCTGCTGCTCCTTGCCGCCGTTCTCCTGTTTTTCGCGGCGGAGCGCGTGCTGGTCCCTGTGCTCGGACCGCTGTTATAGCCTCTCACCCGTTGAAAACAAAACGCCCGGCACTCGCCGGGCGTTTCAAGGCAAAAAGACACGACTTACTTCTTCGTCGTGTCCTTCTTCATCATTTCGTCCTTCTTCATCATGTCGGCGCACATGGTGGCCTTCTTTTCGTCCTTCTTCGAAGCGTCCTTCTGCGCCATCGCCATGTAATCCTTGCACTCCTGCATGGTCATTGGCTTCGCATCCTTCATCGCGTCCTTCTTTTCCTGCGCGAGCGCAGTGCCGGTCAAGGCAAGGCTTGCGGACATGAGCAACGTTGCTAGCAACTTCATAGAGTCTCCTCTTGGGTCAAATGTTGTTCGACTGCTGGGATAGCAGCCAGCGCCTGCCCCATCTGCCGTGAGTCGGCGCCGGGGGCAATAAGCTTACAACGTTTGATTCTCGTTTCGCGATGACCGCTTAAGGCTCAGCGCTTGGCGAGAAACCGCATCAGCGCGGTTTTTAAGGGCCCTGGCGTCAGTTGCCGCTGCAAGGCGACGAGCGGTCGTCCGCATGAGCTATCCCATTGACGCGAAACGTTTTTATATGATGACATTGGCATAAAAAACGGTTGCACGCGGCATTTGATTAGGCTAAATTTCCAACCGTCGCGGGCAAGCGCGGCGAGGATGCGGGGGGCGTGCTGGCGGACCACGCTCGCGATAGCCCCGGAACTGGTTGAAAGCTCGAGCGACGGCGACTCGCCGCTGGCCACCGACACCCGTTCGGCGACCGGCCGTGGCAGCGAGCGTCGAATCGAGCGCAACAAGCGCTCTTCGCGCAACCGTCGCGAATTCCACTCCCGAAGCATTTCGTCGTTGTCGATGACGCGGGACAAGGGAAGCGGATCGCGTCGCGTCATGTCGGACGGACGTGGCAGCTAACAGCGATCGAAAGGGAACTTGCTCGGGTGAGCGCCGAATGAACATCATCTTCGTAGCGAGTGCCGCATCGCCGGCACGAACGATCACGCTCGATTGGCGTCACTTTTCCCTCGCGATCGCTGGCGTCTTTACCGCATTCATCGCGTTCACGCTCGCGTTCAATCTGGTGACGCTGCGCTGGGCGGGGGCGGTCGGACATCCATGGTTGCAGGGAATCGCACCCGCCGATCAGCGCAACGAGGCGCGCGTGTCGCACGAGCGCGTTCAGGGACATCTCGACGCGATGGCGATTCGCGTCGGGGAGCTGCAAGCCGAGCTGATGCGGCTCCAGGGGTTGGGCGAGCGGCTCGTAGCGGTTGCCGGCCTCAAGCCGCACGACCCGTCGACGCGCGGCTTGCCGGGACGCGGCGGTCCCGCGTCGGCGGCAGCGCGTTCGCTGTCCATCGATGAATTTGGTTCGATCCTCGACCAGCTTTCGCTCGATGTGCAAAGGCGAAGCGCCGAGTTCGGCGCGCTCGAAACGCTGGTCGTGCAGACGTCGACGCAACGCAAATTCATTCCGACGCAAAAACCGATCCTCGATGGCTGGTTTTCCTCGAATTTCGGTCATCGCATCGATCCCATCACCGGGCAGAACGGCTTTCACGAAGGGGTCGACTTTCCTGCGGAGGTGGGAACTCCCATCGTCGCAGCGGCAAGCGGCAAGGTCGCCTACGCGGGCTGGCACCCTCAATATGGTAGACTCATCGAGATCGATCACGGCAACGGTCTTGTGTCACGTTATGCGCATGCACGCGAGCTCGGCGTGGGTCAAGGCGATCTCGTGATTCGCGGCCAGCGCGTCGCAAGTGTGGGATCGAGCGGTCGCTCGACGGGTCCTCACCTGCACTTCGAAGTCCGCCATCACGGCGTTCCGCAGAATCCTGCACGATTTCTAGCCTTGCAGTGATCCATAAGTTCCTCGCGGCACGCCCAGCGTCTCGCGAGGCGATCGATACACCGGGGGTGAGGCATTCTCACCCCTTGTTTTTTGGCCGGTCACCGACCATCTACCGCGAGGTCGGACCGTCAAGGCTCAAGGCATGATCTCCAGCATCCTCACTCGCATCTTCGGCAGCCGCAACGAGCGGCTTTTGAAAGGCTATGGCCAGGCGGTTCGCGAGATCAACGCGCTCGAGCCGAAAATCGCCCCGATGTCCGACGCGGAGTTGCGGGCCAAGACCGACGAGTTCAAAAAGCGCGTCGCCGACGGCGAATCGATCGAGACACTGCTTCCCGAAGCGTTCGCCGTCGTGCGTGAAGCCGGCAAGCGGACGCTCGGCATGCGTCACTTCGACGTGCAGCTCCTTGGCGGCATCGCGCTCCATTACGGCAAGATCGCCGAAATGCGCACCGGCGAGGGCAAGACGCTCGTTGCGACGTTACCCGCGTATCTCAACGCGCTGTCCGGACAAGGCGTTCACATCGTCACCGTGAACGACTACCTCGCACAGCGCGACGCCGATTGGATGGGTCGCATCTATCGCTTCCTGGGCATGAGCGTGGGGGTCAATCTTTCGCAGATGCCGCACGCAGACAAGCAGATCGCATACGGCGCGGACATCACCTACGGCACCAACAACGAGTTCGGATTCGATTATTTGCGCGACAACATGGTGTTCGCGCCGCCCGAGCGCGTACAGCGCGGTCTCACCTACGCGATCGTTGATGAAGTGGATTCGATCCTGATCGACGAAGCGCGCACGCCGCTGATCATTTCAGGCCAAGCCGACGATAACGTCGAGATCTATTACCGGCTGAACGAATTGCCCGCGCGGCTTACGCGCCAGGCCGACGAAAAAGGTCCGGGCGATTACTGGGTCGACGAGAAGGCACATCAGGTACTGCTCTCTGAAGAGGGTCACGAGAAAGCCGAAAGCATTCTCGGCAGTGACGGGCTGATCCCTGTTGGGACGAGTCTGTACGACGCATCGAACATCGCATTGATGCATCACTTGCACGCGGCACTTCGCGCGCACGCGCTGTTTCATCGCGATCAGCACTACGTCGTGCAAAACGGCGAAGTCATCATCGTCGACGAATTCACCGGACGCTTGATGGCGGGCCGGCGCTGGTCGGATGGATTGCATCAAGCAGTCGAAGCGAAAGAGGGCGTGCCGATTCAGCGTGAGAACCAAACGCTCGCCTCGATCACGTTTCAGAATTATTTCCGCATGTACGGCAAGCTCGCCGGAATGACGGGCACGGCCGACACCGAGGCATTCGAGTTCCAGCAGATCTATCACCTCGAAACGGTCGTGGTGCCGACCAACCTGCCGATGGTGCGCAAGGACGAGAACGATCAGGTCTTTCGCACGTTCCAGGAAAAAGTCGATGCGGTGATCACCGACATTCGCGATTGTCAGAAGCGCGCACAGCCGGTGCTGGTCGGCACGACATCGATCGAGAATTCGGAGCTTTTGTCGAAGACTCTCGACAAGGAGAAGCTTCCGCATCAGGTGCTGAACGCGAAGCAGCACGCGCGTGAAGCCGAGATCGTTGCGCAAGCAGGCAAGCCCGGCGCGATCACGATCGCAACGAATATGGCGGGACGCGGTACCGACATCGTGCTGGGCGGGACGATCGAGCCGCAGATATTGAAACTGCGCGAAGACGAAACGCTCGAGCCTGCGGACAAGGAAGCGCAGATCAAAGTGCTTCGCGACGATTGGCAGAAGCGTCACGATGCCGTCGTGCAAGCGGGTGGCTTGCATATCGTCGGCACCGAGCGGCACGAGTCGCGCCGCATCGACAATCAGCTGCGCGGTCGCGCGGGACGGCAGGGAGATCCGGGCAGCTCGCGCTTCTATCTTTCGCTCGAGGATTCGTTGTTACGCATATTCGGTGGCGAGCGGCTGTCCGGCATCATGACGCGCCTCAAAATGCCTGAAGGCGAGCCGATCGAGCATCCGATCGTCGATCGCTCGATTGAAAAAGCGCAGCACCGCGTCGAGTCGCGCAACTTCGACATACGGAAGCAACTGCTCGAATACGACGACGTCGCGAACGATCAGCGCAAAGTCATCTATCAGCAGCGCAACGAGTTGCTCGAGGCTGCCGATATCGCGGAAACGATCGAGAGCATGGTGCGCGGCCAGGTCGACGAGACGGTGCGCCGCTTCGTGCCGCCCGAGTCGGTCGAGGAGCAGTGGGATTTGAAGGGGCTCGAGACAGCGCTTCAATCCGACTATCAAGTCGGCGCGGAAGTGGGATCCTGGATGACCAAGGAGCCCGACCTCGGCGACGAAGCGATGCGCGAGCGCATTGTCGAGATGGCCGTCGCGCAATGGCGCGCGAAGGAAGAGCAGGCGGGCAGCGAGGTTATACGCCAGTTCGAGCGCAGCCTCATGCTGCAAACGCTCGACCAGCACTGGCGCGAGCATCTCGCCAACCTCGATCACTTGCGCCAGGGAATTCATCTTCGCGGCTACGCGCAAAAGAATCCCAAGCAGGAATACAAGCGCGAAGCATTCGAGCTTTTCTCCGAAATGCTCGATCGCATCAAGCACGACGTCGTCAAGATCGTGCTGACCGTGCAAGTGCGCACGCAAGAGGACGTGCAGGCGGTCGAGGAGCCACCGCCCGTTTCCAACGTTCGCTACCAGCACGCCGATTACGAGGAAGCGTTGGCCGGGCCGGCGAATGGCGACGGCGACACGGCGGTTGCCGCAGCGCCGCCCAAGGCGATTCCGTTTGCGCGAGCGGGAGAAAAAGTCGGCCGCAACGATCCGTGTCCTTGCGGGTCGGGGAAGAAATACAAGCATTGCCACGGGCGTCTGGGCTAACCAGGGTCCCTGATCCCTGAAATGCCTGTCCGCTATACCGCGCCAACACCCGAAGCGTTACTGCCGGTCCAGGGCATCACGCTCGGCCCCGCGGCGGGCCGCATCAAGAACTGGCAACGCGACGACGTGCTGTTGATCACGTGTGCGCCAGGAACGGTTGCCGCGGGCGTCTTCACGCAAAACCGCTTCGCCGCCGCGCCGGTCATCGTGTGTCGCGAGCATCTCAATTATCAGCAACGCGGCGGCGGATCGATGCGCGCGCTGGTGTTCAATGCCGGGAATGCCAACGCGGGCACAGGTCAGCCGGGAATCGCAGCGGCGCGATCGACGTGTGCAGCCGTTGCGTCATTGATCGGTTGCGCGCCCGAGGAAGTTCTACCGTTCTCGACCGGCGTCATCATGGAGCCGCTGCCGGTCGATCGCATCGCTGCGGCGTTGCCCGCTGCGCACGCGGCGTTGCGCGACGATAGCTGGCTTGCCGCTGCGCACGCGATCATGACGACCGATACAGTCCCCAAGGCCGCGTCGCGACGCGTTCTGGTCGACGGCGTTCCGGTGACGGTGACCGGCATTGCCAAGGGCTCGGGAATGATTCATCCGAACATGGCGACGATGCTCGCGTTCGTCGCGACCGATGCACCGATCGGGGCGGACGTACTCGGTGCCATCGCGCGCGAGGTCGCTGACGCCACTTTCAATTGCGCGACGGTCGACGGCGATACATCGACCAACGACAGCTTCGTGATCGCGTCTACCGGGCAGGTCCCGATCACGCCGATTCGCAGCACCGGTGATGCGCGCCTGCGTAGCGTGCAAGAGGCGATCGCAGCAGTCGCCAGCCAGCTTGCGCAAGCGATCGTGCGCGATGGCGAAGGCGCGACCAAGTTCATCGAAATCACCGTCGAAGGGGGCCGCTCGCGCGACGAGTGCCGTCGCATTGCGCTACGCATCGCGCATTCGCCACTCGTCAAGACCGCGTTTTTTGCCTCCGATCCAAATCTCGGACGCATCGTGTGCGCGATAGGCAACGGCGCCTCGAGCGACACCGATCCCAACGACATCTCGTTCTGGCTCGACGATGTTCTCGTCGTCGATAGGGGTGGGCGCTCACGCCATTATCGCGAGGAGGACGGACAACGCGTGATGAAGCAGGACGAGATTCGCGTGCGCGTCGACCTGGGCCAGCGCGGTGGAGCGAGCGCGACCGTGTGGACTTGCGATTTCTCGCACGACTACGTGTCGATCAACGCCGACTATCGCTCCTGATGTCCGTCGACGATCGCATCGCCAAGCGCGTCGAGCAGATGTTTACGCGCCTCGAGCATGTGCTCGCTCGCGTCGAGTCATTGTTGCCTGCGCCGGCAGCGGATCTCGATTGGACGCGAATCACCGCTGCGCGCTGGCGCAAGGAGCGCGGGCGCGGGTATCTCAAGCCGATCGCGCATCCGCACGCGATCGCGCTCGATTCGCTGGTCGCCATCGATGCGCAAAAACAGGCGATCGACAGCAATACGCGCCAGTTCGTCGCGGGCTTGACGGCGAACAACGTGCTTCTCACCGGGTCGCGCGGCACGGGCAAATCGTCGCTCGTCAAAGCGATGCTCGCGAAGTATCAAAAAAAGGGATTGCGCCTGATCGAAGTCGACAAGGCCGATCTCATCGACCTTCCCGACATCGTCGAGCGCATCGAAACCCGGCCCGAGCGCTTCGTCGTGTTTTGCGACGACCTGACGTTCGACGCAGGTGAAGCGGGTTACAAGGCGCTGAAGGTCGTGCTCGACGGTTCGATCACAGGCGGCGCATCGAACGTTCTTGTCTACGCGACGTCGAATCGCCGGCATTTGATGCCCGAGTACATGCACGAGAACCTCGAGACGAAGCATGTCGGCGACGAAGTGCATCCGGGCGAGTCGGTCGAAGAAAAGATTTCGCTGTCGGAGCGCTTCGGGCTCTGGATCTCGTTCTATCCATTTGCCCAGGACGATTACCTTGCCGCCGTGCACCGCTGGCTCGAACACTTCGGCGTCAACGCAACCTCGACACAGAAGGAGCGTGACGAGCGTCACCGCGAAGCGATTCAATACGCGCTACAGCGCGGCTCACGGTCGGGGCGCGTCGCCTGGCAGTTCGCGAAAGGGTATGCGGGCGCACGCGCGCTCGCGAAGGCCGCCAAGAAAAAGTCGTGAGCGATATCGTTCGCGTTGCGGCAGCCGTCATTTTTTCGCCGCAAGGGCAGGTGCTTCTCGCGCAGCGTCCCGCGGGCAAGCCCTACGCCGGATACTGGGAGTTTCCCGGAGGAAAGCTCGAACCTGGCGAGACGCCTTTGCATGCACTTTCGCGTGAGCTTCACGAAGAGCTCGGCATCGTCGTGCGTGAAGCCGCTCCATGGATCGTGCAGGAATTCGTCTATCCGCACGCGCATGTCGAGCTGCACTTTTTTCGCGTGTTCGCTTTCGACGGCGAGCCGCACGGTCATGACGGCCAGGCGTTCGCGTGGCAAACGCCGGGCGCGTTCGACGTCGCGCCGTTGCTGCCCGCGAACACGCGCGTACTCGCGGCGCTGAATCTTCCTCGTGTTTACGGAATCACGTGTGCGATCGATGTCGGCGAGGAAATCTTTCTCGAGCGCGCGGACGCTGCGTTCGCAAATGGTCTCAGGCTTGTTCAGCTGCGCGAAAAGGAGTGGTCGCCGGATCGCATCGTACGATTCTCGCAGCGGCTGCTGCCTATCGCTCGAAAGCATGACGCACGGGTGCTGCTGAACGGCGACGAGTCCTTGGCGCGCTGTCTTGGACTCGACGGCGTGCACTGGACGTCGGAACAGCTTGCGAGTGCCCACCTCCGACCCGACGATCTCATCGTGGGAGCGTCATGCCACGATGCGGCCGAGCTTCAGCGCGCAGCGCAACTCGGCTGCGATTTTGCCGTGCTGGGTCCGGTGCAAGCGACACCAACGCACCCGAATGCGAGGTTGCTTGGTTGGCAAGGCTTCGCGCGCATCGTCGAATCGACGCACATCCCCGTGTACGCGCTCGGCGGAATGGCGCTCGCCGACTTGCACACGGCGAGAATGTCCGGCGCTCACGGCATCGCGATGCGTCGCGGCGCATGGTGAGTCAGCCGCCGGGTTAGCGCTCTTCGCGATCTCCGCCGGTGAGCGGCTCTTCGTCGTCGTCGTTGTCGACCGCGGGAATGCGATAGCTCTCGTTCGCCCACGCACCGAAATCGATGAGCTTGCAGCGCTCCGAACAGAACGGGCGCCACGTCGACTCCGGCGTCCAAGCGACTTGCTTCCCGCAGGTGGGACAGGCGACGGTTCGATTCGGTGTCATTCGCGCCATCGAATTGTAGCGAAGCTCGTTCGCGGACCCTTTGCAACGCGCTTTCGCGCGGCGCATTTGCTACACTCGCCGCACGCCGGGGTGCCGGCGCCCAACTCGCCAACTCGCTCAATCGGCCACCATGCACTCGGGACTGATCGGCTTCGTCCTTCTCTATCTCGCCGTGACGATCGCGATCGGTCTATTTGCCGCGACGCGCGTTCGTAACTCCAAGGACTATGTGGTCGCGGGCCGCAGCCTCCCGCTCTACATCACGATAGCCACGGTCTTCGCGACCTGGTTCGGCGCCGAGACCGTGCTCGGCATCTCGAGCACTTTCCTCAAGGAAAACCTAAGGGGCGTCGTCGCCGATCCGTTCGGCTCGAGCCTGTGCCTTGTCATCGTCGGCGTGTTCTTCGCCGCGGCGTTCTACCGGATGAACCTTTTGACGATCGGCGACTATTACCGCGAACGCTACAACCGCGTCGTCGAAGTGATCGCGAGTCTCGCGATCGTTGCGTCATACCTTGGTTGGACCTCCGCGCAAGTGATCGCGCTGGGACTCGTGTTCAACATTCTCTCGGTCGACGCGATCAGCTTGCAGCAGGGGATGCTGATCGGTGCGTCGATTGTCGTCGTTTACACGCTGTTCGGCGGCATGTGGTCGGTGGCGCTCACCGATTTCTTCCAGATGATCCTGATCCTGCTCGGCATGGTCTACATCGCGTTCGTCGCGACAGGTCTTGTCGGCGGCGTCGACAAGGTGATCACGAGCGCGGTTGAAGCGGGCAAGTTCGAGTTCTGGCCCAAGCCCGAAGCGAAGGACATGCTTTGGTTCTTCGGTGCCTGGATCACGATGATGCTCGGCTCGGTTCCGCAGCAGGACGTGTTCCAGCGCGTGACCAGCGCCAAGAACGTCCAAACCGCTCGTCGCGGAACGATCATCGGCGCCGTGCTGTACTTCATTTTCGCGTTCATCCCGATGTATCTCGCTTACACGGCGACGCTGGTCGACCCGGTGGCGACCGCAAAGCTTCTCGAAGACGATTCGCAAAAGATACTGCCGAGCCTGGTCCTGAATCACATGCCGATTTTCGCGCAGGTGATGTTCTTCGGCGCGCTCTTGTCGGCAATCATGTCGACCGCGTCGGGCGCGTTGCTCGCGCCCTCGGTCACTTTCACCAACAACATCCTGCGCGGCGCGTTCCCCGGCTGGACCGACAAGCAGTTCCTGTGGGCGATGCGCTTCACCGTCGTCGGGTTTTCAATCGTCGTGCTTGGCTTCGCATGGAACTCGGACGCGAATATTTTCAAGATGGTCGAGAACGCCTACAAAGTGACGCTCGTCACCGCATTCGTTCCGCTTGCCTTCGGACTCGCATGGAAGCGCGCCAATGTGCAAGGTGCGATGCTGTCGATCATCCTTGGCGCCGCTGCCTGGCTGCTCTCCGAGGCGTTCAATCCGGAAGGGCTGATGCCGCCGCAACTGGTTGGACTGCTGTGGAGCATCGCCGGGATGATCGTAGGCTCGCTGTTGCCCGCGTTTGCGCAGCAACGCGCACTGGCGAAGGACTAGCACCCTTTACAAGTTGCAAAACGTCAGCTCGAACTCCACATCGTCCGGATAGACCGCCCCACGATCCATTCCGGAAAGCCCGATGAAGCGTATGTTCAGCGCGTACTTGTTCGCGCTGATCTCGGGGACGCAAGGTAGCGCGCGCGCGAGCGACAATCGCAATAGCTGAGCAACCTTCGCGGTCGTCAGCATTTGTTGAAAGGAACCGCGATGCGCGACGTGAAGGCTCGTGCGGCCGTTCTCGCGCAACAAGCGCAGCACGATGGCAGTGCCTTCGGCGATCGGTTTGAACGGCTCGATCCAGCCGGAAAGATCGCGCCGCCGTTCTTCGGGCGAGCGATTCAGCCAGTAATGATAGTGAGGCAGATCGAACTCGCATACGCCGCCGGGAAGGCCGGTGCGCTGCTTGATCGCCATCAGCCATTCGTTGTCGCGCAAATGCGTACCGGCGCGCCCTTGCTGCGCAAGCAAGTGCGAGATCACGCTGTCGATGTCATGGAGCAGACGATCGAGCGCCGCGCGATCGATCCCGGGATTGCTGCGCAGCGGCCCGAGAACGTGCTTCTGGCGCTCGAGCTCCTGCACCAAGTCCGCCTTGAGATCTGCGCGCGCTGCGACATCGGTGATCTCGAACAGCGCGAGTAGCGCAGCATGATGCTCGGGCGCGGCCTCTTCCGCCGCGAAGAAACCGACGCGCGCGAACAGGTCCTCGAGCCGCATCAGCGTTCGCACGCGCTCGTTCAGCGGATGTTCGTAGCGAATCACATCGTCGATAACGGCTGCATCAACCGTCATTCTGCCCGAGTTCGCGCGTGCGCGGCCATCTCGCGATAACGTGCGTCGAGTAGCGCCACCTGCGGCGCAATCGCGTCGCATGCGCCGGAGTTGTCGATGACGTCGTCGGCTTGACGCAAACGCTCGTCGCGAGAAAGCTGCGCCGCCATGATCGCGCGAACTTCAACTTCCGAAAGTCCGCTTCGCGCCATCACGCGTGCAATTTGCATTTCCTCCGGGCAGTCGACCACGAGCACGCGATCGACACGCTCTTTCGCGCCGGCGCGCTCGAGCAGCAGCGGCACCATCACGATTCCATAAGGCTCCTGCCAGCGGGCAACGCGTCGATCGGCTTCGGCTCGGATCAACGGATGCAGGACGCCTTCAAGGCGGGTGCGGAATCCCGGATCGGCAAACGCCTGGCGACGTAGCCACGCGCGATCGAGCGCACCGTCGTCCGCTATCGCGGCGGTGCCGAATGCGTGGGCAACGGCACGTTGCCCTTCACCGCCGGCAATCGAGATTTCGTGCGCGATCGCGTCGACGTCGACGACCGGCGCGCCGCGCGCCGCGAACGCGTTTGCGACCGATGATTTGCCGCTGCCGATGCCGCCGGTCAGGCCCACGACCAGCGTCATGACGAGGGCAGATAGAACGCGACGAGCATGGGTCCCAGGAACAATGCGAGGGCCCCCGCGATCGCGAGATACGGCCCGAACGGCATCGGTTGGGCGCGATCGCGACCTCTGAAAGCGATCATCGCGATTCCAAGCACAGCGCCAACGACCGATGACATCAAGACAATCGCGGGAAGCATTTTCCAGCCGAGCCACGCTCCCAGCGCGGCGAGCAATTTGAAATCGCCATAGCCCATGCCTTCCTTGCCGCGGATCAGCTTGAACGCCCAGTAGACTAGCCACAGCGACAGGTATCCGGCGAGGGCGCCGATGACCGCTTCCTGCAGCGGAACGAACAGGCCGAAGAGATTGACGACAAGTCCCGCCCAGACCAGCGGCAACGTCAGATCATCGGGCAAGAGCTGCGTGTCGGCGTCGATGAACGTCAACGCGATCAGCGACCACAGCAACAGGCAGGCCGCGAGACCCTGCCAGGTCGGCCCGAAACGAACGATCGCGAGCGCGCTCACGATCCCGGTCAACAGCTCGACCAAGGGATAGCGCGCGGAAATTCGCGCTTTGCACGCCGAGCAGCGCCCGCGCAAAGCGAGCCACGAAACAACTGGAATGTTTTCCCACGCAGCGATGCGATGACCGCATTGCGGACAAGCCGAGCGCGGCACGACCAGATTGTAGGCAGGCGGGCTCGCCGGCGCTTCGCCGCGCAGCTCCGCGCATTGAGCCTGCCAGCCGCGCTCCATCATGCGCGGCAGGCGATGGATGACAACGTTCAAGAAACTGCCGACCAACAGGCCGACCACTGTCGCGGCGACCGTCGCGACCGCCGGATTCAATGCCAGCTCGAGCATTACCGCTTAAAGGTGCGCGCTACACCACCGAGCCGAGCTTGAAGATCGGCAGGTACATCGCGATGACGAGGCCGCCGATCACGACACCGAGGAACACGATGATGATCGGCTCCAGAAGGCTCGTCAGCGCCGAGACGGCGTCGTCGACTTCGCGCTCGTAGAAGTCGGCGATCTTGCCGAGCATCCCGTCGAGCGAGCCCGACTCCTCGCCGATCTGCGTCATTTGCAACACCATCGTCGGGAACAGGTTGGTGGACGTCATCGCGTTGGTGAGGCTGGTTCCGGTCGACACCTCCATTTGGATCTTGCGCGTGCCCGCTGCGTAGAGCGCGTTGCCCGATGCGCCTGCCACTGCGTCGAGCGATTCCACCAGCGGCACGCCGGCAGCGAACATCGTCGACAGCGTGCGCGTCCAGCGCGCGATCGTCGCCTTGCGAAGGATTTCGCCGACGACGGGCAGGCGCAGCACCGCTCGATCGAACGCGAAACGGAACGCTTTCGATCGCTTGAACAGTGTGATGAACGCGAAGATCGTCCCGCCAACGATCAGCGCCATCACGTACCAATAGTTTACGAAGAAATCGGAGATAGCCATCACCATCAAAGTCGGTGCTGGCAGGTCGGCGCCGAAGCTCGTGAACACTTCCTTGAACGCCGGCACCACGAATACCATGATGACCCACACCACGACGATCGCCACCACGATCACCGACATCGGGTAGAACATCGCCGACTTGATCTTCGCTTTGAGCGCGAGGATCTTTTCCTTGTACGTCGCGAGTCGGTCGAGAATCGCATCGATCGTCCCTGAAGCTTCGCCGGCGGCAACGAGATTGCAGTACAGGTCGTCGAACTGTGCAGGATGCGCGCGAAACGCCTGCGACATCGACGAGCCCGTTTCGATGCGGCTCTTGATGTCCATCATCAGCCGCGAGAAGCGCGCGTTGCCGTGGCCTCGGGCCACGATGTCGAAGCACTGCAACAGCGGAACACCCGATTTCAGCATCGTCGCGAGCTGACGCGTGAAGAACGTGATGTCCTTGTCGCTGATCTTCTTGCCGCCGGAGAACGTCTGGCGCTTGAGCTTGGTGACGCGAATTCCCTGGCGGCGCAAGCTGGTCGTGACCACGGTCTCCGAAGCGGCCTTGAGCTCGCCGCGCACCTGTCGGTTGCTGCGATCGAGGCCTTCCCAGACGAACGTGTATTCCTTGACCGTCGTGCGGTCCCTGCGTGGTGCGGCTGTGGTCGTCGCGGTTGCCATCGGCTACCCCTCTATTCGCTTCGCTCGAATCATTCGTTGGTGACGGCCTCGATCTCTTCGAGCGAGGTTACACCGGCCTTGACCTTGATGAGGCCGGATTGACGCAGGTCGTTGACGCCTTCGCGCTGCGCCTGCTCGGCGATCTCGATCGCGTTGCCGTTACGCATGATCAAAAGACGCATCTCATCGGATATCGGCATGACCTGGTAGATGCCGACACGGCCCTTGTAGCCGCTGCCTTTACATGCCTCGCAACCGACCGGCCCGAACGGCTGCCAGGTGCCATCGATCTCCTCTTCGCGAAATCCTGCGCGCAGCAACGCTTCGGGTGGAATGTCTTCGGGAGCCCTGCACTGTGAGCACAGTCGCCGACCGAGCCGTTGCGCGGTGATCAGGATCACCGACGATGCGATGTTGAACGGCGCCACCCCCATGTTCTCCAAGCGCGTAAGCGTGGTTGGCGCGTCGTTGGTGTGCAGCGTCGACAACACGAGGTGGCCGGTTTGCGATGCTTTGACCGCGATTTCCGCCGTTTCCAGATCACGGATTTCGCCGACCATCACGATGTCGGGATCCTGACGCAGGAACGAGCGCAGCGCGTTCGCGAACGTGAGCCCCGCCTTTTCGTTGACGTTCACCTGATTGACGCCGGAGAGCTGGATTTCCGCCGGGTCTTCGGCGGTTGCGATGTTCACGCCGGGCTGATTCAGGATATTGAGACAGGTATAGAGCGACACGGTCTTGCCCGAGCCGGTGGGCCCCGTCATCAGAATCATTCCATACGGTCGCTTGATCGCGCTCAGCAGCGCGGCTTGCTGATCGGGGTCGTAACCAAGCGCTTCGATGCCAAGCTTCACGCCCGACGAATCGAGAATACGCATCACGATCTTCTCGCCGAAAAGTGTCGGCAGCGTCGAGACGCGAAAGTCGATCGATCTCGTTTTACTGAGCACGATCTTCATGCGCCCGTCCTGCGGCACCCGCTTTTCCGCGATGTCGAGCCGCGAGATCACCTTGATGCGCGAAGCGACTTTGTCCTTGATCGCGAGAGGCGGCTGCGCAACTTCCGACAACATGCCATCGACGCGATAGCGAATGCGATAGTTCTTCTCGTAGGGCTCGAAATGGATGTCGGAGGCCCCCATCGAAATCGCGTCGAGCAGGATCTTCTGGATGTACTTGACGATCGGCGCGTCCTCGACGTCGGACTCTTCCTCGGGCGAGGCCGACGAGCCGTCTCTGAGATCGACTTCGAGATCGCCAAGTTCCGCGAGATCCTTCAGCGTGGTGGCGCTCGTTTCCGCGAGCCGCGCGATCGCGATGCCGAGCTTGTCGTCCTCGACGACGACCGGCTCGGGGACCAGATTCGTCTGGAAGCGGACTTCCTCGATCGCCTGCAGGTTGGCGGGATCGGACACGGCGACGAAGAGGCGATTGCCGCGTTTGGACAGCGGAAGGACGCGGCGCGTCGCTGCGATCTTCGCGTCGAACAGGTCCCTTTGCACCTGGTCGAGGTCGAACGCCGACAGATCGAACAAAGGGACGCCGAACGCGCGCGCCGCAAAGGCGGCGAGCTGGGGCGGCGTCATGCGCTTGTTCTGCAGGACCTGCTCGACGAACGTCACCCCTGCCTGCGCAGCCTGACCCTGCATCGCTTCCGCATCCGGCTCGCTGACGATCCCGTGCTGAGCGAGCGCGCGGGCGAGCCCGGAAAGGTTGCGCTGGGCGGCGTGGGTGGCCATCGGGATTTAGGCGCCGGATTCGGTCGTGATGGATGCGCAAAGCGCGTCGGACCCGGTGGCGCAGCAATAAATATGCCGCTAAGCTCTGCTGCTTACCTCTGGCCGACAGCCGCTATGCCATTTGCATAAAATCAACTTTTGGATGATGCCCGCTCGTCCTTGCTTTGTAAAGGTAACGAGGCTCGGCCGATCGGCGGAAGCAGCCGAACGACACGCACCGCCCGGTCCTGTGTTTGCAAAATCTCGATCTTTTGGCCCGCGACATCGAAGGTGAGACCGGCGTCGGGAATGTCGCCCAGCACCTCGACGACGAGCCCGTTCAGCGTCTTCGGGCCATCGAGGGGAAAACGGGTGCCCAGGCGGCGATTGAGCGTGCGCAGCAGCGCCATGCCGTCGACCACGATGCTTCCATCGGCCTCACGACGATAGTCGACGCCAGCGCCCGGTGCTGTCGTGGTGAACTCGCCGATGATCTCCTCGATGATGTCCTCGATCGTCACGAGTCCTTTCAACTCGCCGTACTCGTCGACGACGAGCCCCATGCGCTCGCGGCGTGACTGGAACTGTTGCAACTGCGTCAACAGCGGAGTTCCTGCCGGAATGAAATACGGCGGGCGCAAACCCGGACGCAAATGCTCGGCGTCGATCTCGTCGGAATGGAGTGCGAGCACCTGTTTTACGTGCAGCATGCCGATCACGTTATCGAGCGTTTCCTCATAACACGGCAGGCGAGTGTGATAACTCGTCGAGAGCTGTTGCCGCAGCAAAGTCGGCTTCGCAGCCAGGTCGAGCCCGTGAATCAGGTGCCGCGGTGTCATCACGTCGTCCACCGTGATGTTCTCGAGCTCGAAAAGATTCGCGAGCATCGCGCGATGCTTGCCGCGAAAGTACTGCCCTTCGAGCACGAGCGATCGCATCTCTTCCGGACTAAGTCGCTCCGCGCTGTCGGGGGCTTCGCGAATGCGAAACAACCGCAGCAGTCCTTGCACGAAAATGTTGACGAAGCTGACGATCCAGGTGATCGGCGGCTTTAGCAGCGGCACGAGCACGAACGAAACGTAAGGCGCGAGTCGATCGGCGTGCGCCGCGCCGATGACTTTGGGCGTGATTTCCGAGAACACGAGAATCGCGAATGTGATCGCGACTGTGCCTGCGGCGAGCACAAACTGCCCTTCACCGAAAAACCGCTCGACCAGAACGGCCGTGAGCGTTGCCGCGGCCGCGTTGACGAGGTTGTTGCCGAGCAGGATCACGCCGAGCAGGCGATCGGTTTCCCCGAGCAGCGACAACGCGAGCTTGGCGCCGCGCTCACCGCGCGCTGCCCGATGCTTCAATCGATAGCGGTTCGCGGCCATCATCGACGTCTCGGCGAGCGAGAACAGCCCCGAGATCACGAGCAGAACCGCGAGCGTGATCCACAGCGCACCGTCGCTGATCGCGTCCATGTCAGTCGGGAAGGGCCGCCCCGACCGACTCATCCGCCCCCTGGGGGGCAGCGAGCGAAGGGAGCGTGGGGGGATGTTTCATCCCTAGCGCCCGAGCAATACTTCGAGCACGAACTTGCTACCGAGATACGCGAGAACGAGGAGCGCCGTCCCGGCGCCGATCCAGTGCAGCGCCTTGCGACCACGCCAGCCGAATCGCCAACGTCCGAGAATCAGCGCACCGAACGTGAGCCACGCGAGAATCGAGAACAGGCTTTTGTGCGTCAACGTGAATGGCTTGCCGAACACCTCTTCGGAAAACAGTGCACCGCTGACCACGGTCAACGTCAACAACACGAATCCCGCTGCGATCAGGCGAAACAGGTAACGCTCGAGTGTGAGCAACGGCGGCGTCTCATCGCCGGCTTCGGCAGGCAAGCCGCGATGCAGTCGCTTTTCGAGACCCGTCATCAAAAGCGCGGTGAGGGCTGCGACCAGCAGGAACGCGTAAGCAAGTAATGCGACGGCGATATGCGCCGCAGCCCAAGGCTCGCCGGCGTACGCAAAGCGATGGGGATTGTGAAAAACCGCCGGAAGAAGTGCAGCGACCGTGGCGACAGGCAATACGATCGCCGCACTCGCCGGAAGCGTGCGCAAAAACCCCGTCGCCCAGGTCACGAGGACGCAAAGCGCGGCGACCAACGACACCGCATTTTGCAGCGAAAGGTCGAGCCCCTGAGGCGTGGCGATCGAACGTGCCAACGCGAAGGCGTGCACGACCAAGGCGGCGGGCAAAATCCACGCGAGCGTTGCAGCGTGCGAATCTGCTGACTGCCGCGTACCGGGCCAGCGTGCCCACGCGGCGACCGCATACAGAGCAGCCGCGAGCGCGTGAATTAGAATGCTCATCTAGTGCGAAGGCGCTGGCGCGATAGCGGAATCACGCCGCGCGAGCGAGTGTAGCGCAGGTCTCGTTGAGCGCCTTCCCATCCGACCCCACCTAAACCATCGCATGCTCGACAACCTTACCGATCGCCTGTCACGCGTCGTCAAGACGATGCGCGGACAGGCGCGTCTAACCGACGACAACATCGGCGAGGCGCTACGCGAAGTGCGCCTCGCGCTGCTCGAAGCCGACGTCGCGCTGAGTGTCGTGAAGGAATTCGTCAATCGCGTGCGCGACAAGGCGGTCGGCGAGGAAGTGAAAGGCTCGCTCACGCCGGGTCAGGCGTTCATCGGCGTCGTGCATCGCGAGATGACTGCGTTGATGGGGGCCGCCGCAGCGCCGCTCGACCTTGCGACCAGGCCCCCCGCGGTGTTCCTGCTCGCAGGTTTGCAGGGCGCCGGCAAGACGACGACTGCGGCGAAGCTCGCGCGGCTGTTGCGCGAGGACATGAAAAAAAAGGTGCTGCTGGTTTCGGTCGACGTCTATCGTCCCGCCGCGATCGATCAATTGAAAACCCTCGCCGCGCAGGTCGGCGTCGATTTCTTTCCTTCGACGCCGACCGAAAGCCCGGTCGAGATAGCCAAAGCCGCGGTTGAATGGAGCCGTCGCCATTACGAAGACGTCGTCATCGTCGATACGGCGGGGCGGCTTGCGATCGATGCGGAAATGATGGACGAGATCCGCGCTTTGCACCGCGCCGTCGACCCGGTGGAAACCCTGTTCGTCGTCGATGCGATGCAGGGCCAGGACGCAGTGAACACCGCGCGCGCATTCAAGGACGCGCTGCCGCTGACCGGCGTCATTCTCACCAAGCTCGATGGCGATTCGCGTGGTGGCGCGGCGCTCTCGGTGCGACACGTGACCGGCGCGCCGATCAAGTTCATCGGCGTTGCCGAAAAGATCAACGGTCTCGAGGTCTTCCATCCGGAGCGCATGAGCTCGCGCATTCTCGGCATGGGCGATGTCGTGTCGCTGGTCGAGGAAGTGCACCGCACCGTCGACGTCGACGAAGCGAAAAAGCTCGCGAAAAAGGTCAAGTCGGGCAAAGGCTTCGACCTCGAGGATTACAAGCAACAGGTTGCGCAAATGCGCAAGATGGGCGGCTTCTCAGCGATGCTCGACAAGCTTCCTGCCGAGCTCGCGAAAGCCGCGCAGGGAGCCGACGTCGACGATCGCAAGATCGCGCGTATCGAAGGCATCATCAACTCGATGACGCGCGGCGAGCGCGCGAAGCCCGAGCTCATCAAGGCGTCGCGCAAGCGCCGCATCGCGACGGGCGCGGGCGTGACCGTGCAGGAAGTCAATCAGTTGCTGAACCAGTTCGAGCAAGCGCAGAAGATGATGAAAATGGTGTCGCGCGGCGGGATGCAGAAAATGATGCGCGGCATGCGGGGGTTGATGCCGGGGCGCTGAGACTGAACTCCGCGCTACGTAGATCGTATTGCCGAGAAAGCCCTTTCCGTAGTATTATCAACGTCTTTTTCCTGTTCGGCCTCGCCAGAAAACAACCCACCATGGTCGTCATTCGTCTTGCTCGCGGGGGTGCCAAAAAGCGTCCCTTCTACAACATCGTCGTTGCCGATTCGCGCAATCGGCGCGACGGTCGCTTCATCGAGCGTGTCGGGTTCTACAACCCGATCGCGGGTCAAAGCGAAGAAGCGATTCGGCTTTCGAGCGATCGCATCGCCTATTGGCAGGAGCGTGGCGCGAAGCTTTCCGATACCGTCGCGATGCTCGTCAAGCGCGGACCAACGCCCGGCCAAGTCGCGGAAGTCGTCGCGCCTGTGGAAGCGCCCGCTGCCTAACGCACCGAGCAACGAAAAGCAGTGGGTCGTGATGGGTCGCCTCGGAGCGCCGTTTGGCGTGCGCGGATGGATCAAGGTCGAAACCTTCACCGCCAAGCCTGATGCGCTGCTTGAATACGAGACGTGGTGGATTGTGGATGAAGCGCCGAAGTCGTTCCGGCTATTCGAAGGATGCTTGCACGCCGGTGGCGTGATTGCGAAGTTCGAAGGAATCGAAACGCGCGAAGAGGCGGCGCGATTGCGTGGAAGTGAAATAGCAGTACCGCGCGAGGCGCTCCCACAGATCGACGAGGACGAGGTTTATCTCGCCGATCTCGTCGGGCTCGACGTGGTGAACCAGCGCGGCGACGCGCTGGGCTCGGTGGCGAGTGTCAGCGACAGCGCAGCACAAGCGCTGCTACGTGTGGTGTCGACTCAGGGGCGCGAGCTTTTGATTCCTGTCGCGCCGGCGATCGTCGGCGAAGTGGACTTGGAAGCGCGGCGTATCGTCGTCGACTGGGAAGCGGATTACTGATTAGGGGCGCAAGTGCGCATCGATGTCGTCACGCTGTTCCCGGCGATGATCGAGCACGCAGCAGCGTTTGGCGTGACGGGGCGCGCGCGGGAGCGCGGCCTCTGGCAGCTCGGCACCTGGAATCCGCGCGATTTCACGACCGACAGCTATCGGACCGTCGATGATCGACCGTACGGCGGCGGGCCAGGCATGGTGATGCTGGCCGAGCCGTTGGCGAAGGCGATTGCGGGCGCGCGAATGGCCGCGACGAAGACGTGCAAGACGACGCGTACGATTCATCTTTCGCCGTCCGGAACCCCGCTCACGCACGCGCGAGTGGCGGCACTGGCGGCGCAACGCGATGCGGGTTATGTCCTCCTCGCGGGTCGCTACGAAGGAATCGACGAGCGTTTGATCGCGCGCGAAGTCGACGAGGAAATCGCGATCGGGGATTTCGTGGTGTCGGGAGGCGAGTTGCCCGCGCTGATGTTGATCGATGCGATCGTGCGTCAGCTTCCCGGCGTGTTGAACGAGCCCAGGTCGGCCGAGCAGGAATCGTTCGTCGCGGGACTGCTGGATTGCCCGCATTACACTCGTCCCGAGCGTTACCAGGGCGACGCGGTGCCCGACGTTTTGTTGTCGGGGCATCACGAGGCGATTGCGCGCTGGCGGTTGAAGCAGTCGCTCGAGCGCACGCGTGCGCGGCGTCCCGATCTCTTCGCTGGTCGGACGCTTAGCAAGGAAGAGGCAAAGCTTGTAGCCGAGATTGAGCGCGAAGCTGCGAAGTAAAGTGGGATCAACGAGATGCGCATCAGGGCTGAAGTCCCTGCTCTGCCGTCAACAACAACAGGGAATTGCAAGATGAACATCATCGAGACGCTCGAGCGCGAAGAAATCGCAAGGCTCGGCAAGACCGTCCCCGACTTCTCACCCGGTGACACGGTCATCGTCAACGTCAACGTCGTCGAAGGCGAGCGTAAGCGCGTGCAAGCGTACGAAGGCGTCGTGATCGCCAAGCGCAATCGCGGACTCAACTCGTCGTTCACCGTGCGCAAGATTTCGAGCGGAGAAGGCGTCGAGCGCACGTTTCAAACCTATTCGCCGCTAATCGCCTCGGTCGAGATCAAGCGCAAGGGCGCGGTGCGTCGCGCGAAGCTTTATTACCTTCGCGAGCGCTCGGGCAAGTCGGCGCGCATCCGCGAGAAGCTCGCGGCGCATGTGCCTAAAGGCGAAACGCCAAAGGAATAGGCAACGGCAGCGACGTTCGGAGCGGACCTGCGGCCGCTTTTGTCACATTCGGCCGCATTGACCGTGCGGCCCTTGCCGGCCGCGAAGTGTGCAACCCGGCATACCGCATGTCGGACGTGGTTCGGAAGTTGGCGCGTTTGCTTGTCAGCGCCCGGCTTTTCCACCAAGATTCCAATGGCATATCGTCGCCAGCTCCGGTCCGCCGCATGAAGGCCACGCTTTACGAAGCCCTCGGCATCCCGCCCGCCGCCCCCGACGAGGCGGTGCGTGCGTCGCTGCGCCGGCTCATTCGGAAGTATTACGCAAAGACGCGCGACGGGCAGGGTAATGTCGAAGAAGCGCTACGCTTCATCAATCATGCCAGCCGCATACTGAGCGATCCCGAGCGGCGCGCACGCTACGATCAGGAGCTTTCGGTCAGCAGCGGCTCGACCGAGGAGAAGATCGCCCATGTCGTGAATCGCGCTGTCGTCGAAGGCGATGAGCACACCGATGTGGGTGCACCCACCAACCCGATCGAGATCGCGGCCGAAGGCGACGTCGACGCGGCGCTCGATGAGCACATGGAAGCGGTGCTCGTCGACGAGCCCGAGCACGAGCGCAATCTGCATCACCCCGGCCTCACCGAGCGCGTCGCTTCGTTCGGGCGCTCGCCGATCGTGACCGTGGGCCTGTGCGTCCTGTTCGCGGCATTCATCGCGGCGGGAATCATGTTCGTCACGCCGGCGGACGCGATGCTCGTCGCCAAGCAGGTGCTCGTCTGGCTGACCTTGACGCTGGTGGGCCTCGCGGCGATCTACGGCGTGGTGCATGGAGTCGCTTATCTGCGAAGGCGCTCGACGCCGCTCGGGCAGGGCCTGATGCCGCAGACCGATCTGGCGATTCTCAACTGGCGTCGTGAGAAGAGCGTGTTTCTCGGCACCAATGCGCCACAGGAAGATGCAAGCTGGATCTTTCAGCTCCGCATGGCCGAGCTCGAGCGCGCGAAATCGGGCCGCACGAGCGAGCCCAAGCCCTGGCATCGGCTGGCTGCGCGTCTTTTCGATTATGCGATTTGGGGTTTGGTGCTGGCGCTTCTCATGTCGGAGTTGCGCGGCATGGGCGCGCTGCCCGAATACCTTGCGTATCTCGCGAGTCACCCGCTGATCGCACCGACGATCATCACGCTGACCTGGATACCGATCGAAGCGCTGTTGATTGCTGCCGTGGGCTCGACACCTGGCAAGTGGCTGTTCGGCGTTTATCTGCAGTTCTCGATCTCGGATGCCTACGCAAAGCGCGACGCGCAATCGCAATTCGTGCGTGCTCTGCAGCGCGCGTTCCGCGTGTGGTGGGAGGGTGTTGCATTCGGCTTTCCGCTGCTCGCGCCGATCCTCGTGGCAGTCGCGTACGAAAAGCTCATCCAGAACCAGGAAACCGATTGGGATTTCGCGCAGGACGTGCTGGTCACGCACGGCCCGCCCGGCGTGCTGAATGCGGTCACCGGGGTATGTGGGCTGGGCGCGATGCTGTGGTTGTACGGTGTCGCGTGGCATCAGCCGATGGCCGAAGCGATCGATTGGGCGCATACGACAATCAGCGACTCGCTCCCCTCGGCGGCGCAACTCAAAGGCGGTCTGGTTGCGGACGGCGGTCTCATCAAGGGCATCAACCTGCCGAACGTGTCGTTGAATATTCCCGGAGTCTCCTCGAGCAATCCTGCGAAAAGCGGTCCGCCTCCGGGACCGATCGATCCCGAGCTGGAAGCGCAGTTTGCCGAACGACGGGCGCGCGTGGCGGCGCTGCGCAGCGAAGGTCCGCGAACGTTCGCGGCGGGCAACTATCGACGCGCGGCCGAGCTATGCAGGAGCTGGACCGATCTCGAGCTCGGCAGCGCCGACGCGTGGCGTTGCCTCGGGCAGGCGCTGCAGGCGCAGGGCTACCATCAGGATGCGATCAATGCATTTCGCAAAGCGAAGCAATACGACCCGGCAGACCGCACGCTCGATGCGGCGATCGATCGCTCGCAAAAGGGAATCGTGGCCGATTTCCTGAATCGGTATCGACGCTGACGCTGGAAGGCGGGAATTGGGATTAGGGTGCTCACTCGTCGGCACCGCTCCCTAACCCCAATTCCCCATCCCCGATTCCCGCTTTTTTAGCGTCAGCTACTTTCGTCGCAGCAAGAACCAGAACGTCCCGTCCGCCTCGCCGTGCTCGACGAGCTCGTTGCCGGTCTGGCGTGAGAACGCCTGAAAATCGCGAACGCTGGCAGGGTCGGTGGCCATGATGCGGATCAGCTGGCCGCTTTGCATATCGTTCAGCGCTTTCTTGGTGCGCAGAATCGGCAGTGGGCAGTTGAGGCCGCGGGCATCGACTTCGCGGTCGGCTGTTTGGGCTTGCATGATCTTCTCGGAATCACATGGATTCTAGCGCACCGTGTGTTTACCGTGCGTACGGATTCGCTGCAGCAATGCGCTCGTCGATCGTTGATGCTTGAACGGGATCGCGACGAAGCGGCCGCCGCGTGCGAGCGTCTCCGTCGCGCCAGCGGTCGTTTCGGCCGAGTAGTCGCCGCCCTTGACCAGCACATCGGGAGCGCAGGCCACGATCAAATCGCGTGGCGTGTCGTCGTCGAACGGCACGACCAGATCGACCGCGGCCAACGCCGCGAGCACGGCCATTCGATCATCGAGTGAATTGAGCGGTCGCTCGTCGCCCTTGCCAAGTTTTCGCACCGACGCGTCGCTGTTCACCGCGACGACGAGTGAACGACCGAGTGCGCGCGCCTCTTCGAGGTAGGCGACATGGCCGCGATGCAAGAGGTCGAATACACCGTTTGTGAACACCAGGGGTCGCGCTAACGCAGCGATGCGAGGCAGCGCATCATCACTCGTCGCGATCTTCACATCACTCATCAGTCCTGATACTCGAATACCTTGACCACGCGCTCGACGCCGCTGGTCGTTGCGGCGATTCGTGCAGCCGCATCCGCCTCGCTGCGCTTGACGATTCCCATCAGATAGACGACGCGCCGATCGGTGACGACCTTGACGTGTGTTGCCGAGAATACGTCCTTCGCCTCGAGAAAGCGCGTCTTCACCACCGACGTGATGTAGGTGTCATTGCTACGACTGCCGAGCGGTGAGGGAGGCGCGACAACGATCTCGTTTTGCACCGCGCGCACACGTTCGGTTGTGCGCGCGTACTCGCCGATTTCGTTTTTGGCCGCCTGGTCGGGCGCTTCGCCGGTCAACAGCACGATGCCGTTATAGCTCGTCGCGCTGATATGCGCGCGGCCACCGTAGCGCGAATTCTCGTGCTGCGAAATCTTGAGCTCGATTGCTTCGTCGTCGACTTGCACGCCGGTTGAACGACGGTCGGTTGCAACGAGCGCGGTTCCCGCGGCTCCCGCAACGATCAAGGGTACGCAACCGGAAGCGAGCAACGAGAACGCCAGCGCCGAAACCATCAATACAGAACGCGAGGGAATCGGATCGAATTGAGTCATTGTGATGGTCGCCTTCAATGGTTTTTCATGCATCGTCGCCGAGCAACGTGTGGTCGATCGCGTCGCACATGCAATGAATTGCGAGGAGATGCACTTCCTGGATGCGCGCCGTGCGGTCGTGCGGTACGCAGATGTGGACATCGCCGTCGATCATCAGTTCACCGATGCGGCCTCCCCCTTTGCCGGTCAGCGCGATCACGTGCATTTCGCGCTCGCGCGCAGCATCGATTGCCGCGATGACGTTCGCCGAGTTGCCGGAGGTCGAGAACGCGAGCAGCACGTCCCCCTTGCGACCGAGCGCGCGCACCTGCCTCGCGAACACCTGCTCGAACGAGTAATCGTTGGCGACGGCAGTGAGGATCGACGTGTCGGTCGAAAGCGCGATTGCGGGAAGCTCGGGACGCTCCCGCTCGAACCGGCCGATCATTTCCGCCGCGAAGTGTTGCGCATCGCTTGCCGAGCCACCGTTGCCGCATGTGAGAATCTTGCCGTCCGCGAAAAGGCACGTCGTCATCGTGTCAGCGGCTTTCGCGATCGCGGGCGCGAGTACATCGGCAGCGTCGACTTTGAGCTGCGCGCTCGCCGCGAAATGCGCCTTGGTGCGGGCTTCGTGACTCATGCTCAGCGATTCTAGCGGACTAGCTTACGACGTTATGCAACCACTGCATTTGCTCACGCCCATCGCCATCGATCAAAACGGCGTCTATTCGACAAGGGGGTGTGCTTGCCAGCGTCGCGACGTAGCCTTCGCATGCCGCGACCAGTCGCGCACGTTTCGCAGCGGTGATGCTTTCCGCTGCGCCACCATAGCGCTGCGAGCGACGCATACGCACTTCGACGAATACGAGTGTCCCACCCTCGCGGCACACGAGATCGATCTCGCCAAAGCGGTTGCGCACATTCCTTGCGATTACATGCAGGCCCTGTGACTCGAGATAGGACGCTGCACGCGCTTCGGCATCCCTGCCCGACGCGAGCGCTTGCGCGCGATCAGCGCGTGCCATCGAGCGGCAACACTTGCCCGCGACGAAACACCGCGAACGTTCCCTCGCGGGCGATCTGCCGCGAGTCGCCGAGCGTCAACTTGCCGGTTGCACCGAGCAATTCGAGCTTGCTGGGAACTCCATCGACGAAGCGCCGCGCGACTTCGAAGGCGTCGAGCCCGAGCGCATACAGCCGCTCGAGCACGAGATTGGGCATCGCTTTGCGCGGTAATTTCGCAAGCGAGCGGTCATCGGGCGCAACGATCCACGGCACGTCGACGAACACCACACCCTCGAGGTCGCCCTGCGTTGCGGGGTCGAACGCCTGATTCACGAGCGAGCTCGCGTAGGCTTTCATGCGCGGCGCGAAGCTGCGTGCAAGCGCTGCGGCGGAACCGTCGAGCGCAATGAGCGCAGCATCCGCGGTCGACTTGGAAAGATTGCGGCGTAGCGTGGACAATCCATCGCTCGACGATTCGAATGCGTAGCTTTGCGGCGGTCCCCCACCCGCAAGCAGCCATTCCGACGCAAAGGCGTGTACGAACCGCTTGGTGAGCGGCGCATCGCCGCCGATCACCGCGACGGCGTTCACTCGATCATTGCGCATCCTGCGGGCTAGCACGCGCGCGTCGCTCTCGAGTGATAGAGCGAGTGTGTAAACGTTCGGAGGAACGGCGACGCCATCGTCGAACTGGTTCAATGCAAGCGTGATCGGCAGAGGCGCGTCGCTGGCTGCAATCGCGCGGAGGTCGTCGCGCAACAACGGGCCGACGATGACCGGAGCGCCGGTCAGCCTCGCTACCTCGAACGCATTGATGAAGTTGTTGTCCTCGTGGCCGATCACGCGCACGCGCTTGGTTGCTCCGGCTGCTTCGGCCGCTGCGAGAAATCCATCGCGAACCGCTTCCGCCGCGAGCTGGTAATCGCGCGAGGCGAGCGGAAGCACCAGCGCCAGGTCGGCCACACGCTGGATCGGCGGCGCCGGAGGCGGCTCGCGAGTCGGTGGCGGAACGCTAGGTGGCAGCGGCCGCGTCGGATCGACGAGCGAAGGATTGGGGACCTGCGGAATGCTTGATGCAGCAGGCTGCGCCGCGCAGAATGCGCTCGCGCTTGCTAACGCGACGATCGCGGCAATGCGAAGCGTGATGAGAACGGAGCGTGCGAAAGGACGTGGCAAAAGGGAAATCGACGCGAGAAAGCTTCCGCGCGGCACAGAACGTGTCGCGTGGAACATTATATGTGGTTGCGACTCCGCTCGGGAACCTGGCCGACTGGACGATGCGAGCGCGCGACGTGATCGGTGCCGTCGATCGCATCTACGCAGAAGACACGCGTGTCACCGCGACCCTGCTCGCCCGCTTTGGAATCACGGCACGCGCGAGCGCGTTGCACGCTCACAACGAATCGCAGCGTGCCGGCGAAGTGTTGCAAGCGCTCGCCAACGGCGGCAGTGTTGCGCTTGTCACCGATGCGGGAACGCCGGCGATCAGCGATCCGGGCGCGCGAATCGTACGCGCTGTGCATGGAGCGGGCCATCGCGTCGTGCCGATTCCTGGCGCGTGTGCAGCGATTGCTGCAGCATCGGCGGCTGGCCTTGTTGCCGAGCGTTTCGTGTTCGTTGGCTTCCTTCCTCAGCAAGCGAAAGCGCGTCGCGCGCTGCTTGAAACGTTCGCGGGGTTGCCGGTTGCGCTCGTTTTCTACGAAGCGCCGCATCGCGTACGTGCGACGATCGTAGAGCTGACGCAAGCGCTTGGGGGCGAGCGGATGTGTGTAATCGCGCGCGAGATGACGAAGGTCTTCGAAGAGATCGTTCGCATACGGCTCGGTGACGCGCAAGCCTGGCTCGACGCGGACGCGACTCGGGTACGCGGAGAGTTCGTGCTCGTCGTCGATGCGACTGAGGAGAACACGACGCCATCAACCATCACGCCGGAAATCGAGCGATGGATCAGTGAGCTCGCGCCAGTATTGGCTCCTGCGGCGGTGGCACGCGTGGTCGCCAGTGTCACCGGTGCGCCGCGCGACGCGATTTATGCACGAGCGATGACGCTAAAACGCGAACGTTGATTAAGGCCTGTTAACAGGCCCTAGTCGCGCGGCGCGATGCCTTCGATGAGCTCGTCGAGCGCGGCAATCACGGCCTCGGGAGCATCCTGCCAGGGGCTGTGCCCCACCGTTTCGAGCTCCAAGGATTTGACCGGCCCGCTCACGGCCCGGGCAATCGTAGTCAGCTGCGCATCGGTTGCAAACGGATCGTCCCCGCCCTGCAGCAGGACGATCGGCGCAGTCACCGACAAGAGCGTGGTCTCGATATTCCAATCGCGAAACGCAGGATCGATCCAGGTGTCCGACCACGCGCGAAACGTTGCATCGGGATCCCGATGCAGCCGCGCAAGTTTTTTCTTCCAGTCGCTCGATTCATAGACTGCGCGCGCCACGCGGATTCGCGAGAGCGTTTGCTCTTCCACAAACGCGTATGGCGCCATCGCGCCGACGCCTGCAACGGCGAAGCTCGCCGCATGAATGAGCGCGAGCGATGCACCATCGCCGTGACCCACGAGCAACGGCCGATCGATCCCGAGCTGCGACAGGAGTGTGGGGAGAACTGCATTTGCTTCGACGTGGAGATAGTCGGAGCGCCGTTGTTCGAGTGGCGGGTCTGACTGGCCGCAACCCGGCCGCGAAAAGACGAGTGCTGGACATCCGGTTGCACCCACCAGCGCGCGCGGGAATTCCTTCCACGCCGCAAGGCAATCGATCGATTCGTGCAGCAGGACGAGTGTCGGCGCGCGGCGACGCGCGCGTGTCGGCGTGATCCATGCGTACTCGACGCGGCGGCGATTGACCGAGGTGACACCGCGCAACACATGCGCGGTGGGGCCGCTAGGAACAAGACGGAGCGTTGCCACGTGTCGCGACTCCGCGCCGCAGCGCCATCTCGCTTCCAATCCTTTCGAGGTCTTCGTCCGTGAGTCGCTCGGCGCAAAGCGGCAGCAGCTCGTTGTTCTCGCGAGCAAGATGCGCCGCGTACAACGCCTCGAACTCCTGTGCGAGTGCAGGCGGCAGGTTCGCTCGTTGGCCGCTTGCAATACCCGACATCAGCGGACGCAGCTTGCGCCAGCATGCATCGAGTCGGTCGTGATCCGCGTTCAGCTCAGCGAGCAGCGCTTGCGCTTCGCTCGTTCGCATCAGAAGGCGGGGGAATACGCTCGCTTCCTCATCGGCATGATGATGCGGCGCCGCCGAATCGAAGTAACGCAAGAGCGCGCGCGCCGAGCTTCGGGCCTGTTGATCCGCGCCATATTCAGGAAGATGGCGCGCAAGTCGCGCGAGAGTTGCCAACTGCCGTTCCAGGCGCTGATGACATGCGCGCAGCATTCCGACCGGATCGTCGAATGTCGGCGCTTCGCGCTCACCAATAAAATCGATCGCAGCAGCCATTTAGCGGCCCGTGACACTTAATTATAGCGGCGCGACGCGGACACCCTTTTTGATCATGCCCGACCCCGCTGCGTTCCGGCGAGCGCTTTGCGCCCGATCCAGCTTTGCTGCAGTTCCGCCAGTTTTTTCGACGCGACTTCGTGACGCCCCGTTACGGTCGTCAACTCGGCCGCGCGACGCGACAACTCGCGCTCGAGAACGTTGACGCGATCGGCATGGTTGCGTATTTCTGCGGTGAGGCGACCGCGTTCGGCAACGAGCTCCGCTTCGGCAGCCGCGCGTCGCGCGAGCTCTTCGCGCAATGCATTCGCTGCGTCTCCCACTGCCTGCGCGCGAGCCGCGAGCGCATTGCGGTCGTGATCGAGAATCTTGAGATCGGTGCGCGCGGATTCGAGGTCGGCACTTGCGCGTGCGAGCTCAGTCGCGGCGTGATCGCGTTCGCGTCGCAGCGTATCGCGCTCCGATTCGAGCGTCAGCAATGATGTGCGAATCCCATCGAGCTCGTCGGTCAATTGCAAGTTGTGCGCGGTCCACGCGGCCTCGGCGACGCGCAGCTGCTCGACTTCGGTGACGGCAGTCGCAAGATGCGTTTGCATCACGTTGAGTTGATTTGCGTTCGCCTGGCTGGACAAGCGCTCCTCTTCGAGCGATTGCGAGAGCTTCGAGATCGCAGAGCGCTCATCTTCGAGATCGCGCTGCGCTTCGGAAAGCTCGAGCCGCAGCGACTGCTCGCGCGCCGGCTGATCGGTCAGCGCGAACGTAATGCGGTCGACGTCGGCAGCCAGCTTGAGGAGAGACGCGTCGATATGCGCAACCCGGTCGTCTTCGCTGCGAGCGCGCGCGAGTTCATCGATGCGGGCCTTGAGCTTCGTCTCGTTCTCCGCGCGTCCCGCATTCGTGTCGTGGTGCTGCGCAATCTCTTCTTTCAGCGCGGCGATTTCGCGCTGCGCGTCGGTCAAGGCGTCGAAACGTCGCTCCCCTTCGGCGCGCGCCACTGCGAGCTCATGCGCGAGCCATGGGGGGATTGCCTGCGTCAACGATGGAGACGCGGCCTGCACGATCGATTCGATGGTTCTCTTCGGGTCACTTCCTGGCGGGAGTTCGGCGAGGCGTGCATAACCCTCGTCCAGCACTGCATCGATTCCCGAGGAAAGGGCGCGGGTCGCAAGTGAGCGGACCTCACCGAAGTGCTTGAGATCGGGACGTATCGCCATCAGCGCGGCTTCGCGCGCAACCCGATCGAGTTTCAAAAGCGAACGCGTTTCGGTGAGGATGTGCGAGAGGACGCCAACGGGCGCATCGAGAAGTCGATCGTAGGTTACAAGTACGCGGGGCGCATTGCGCGTTGCACGCTCGGCTTGCACGAGATAGTGCAGCCACAACGCGAGTGACTTTTCCGGCGCGCATGGCTCGTGCCGAGCCAACGATGCAGCGACTTCGACGGGACGTCGCACGACGATCACGGCTCCGACATCGATCCCCGCTTCGACGAGTCGATCACGCCAGAACGGCGCGGTGATGGCAAGGCGTGGGTCGTTCAGTACGATTTGTGCGGCACTGCCGAAGTCGTTTGCAATGAGTGCATCGGCGTCGTTGACGAGCTCGCGCAGCTGCGGCCGCTCGCGCCAGCGCTCCGGGGGTGCGACGAGCGTGTCCCAACGCAGGCCAAGCGAGCCCAGCAGACGTTCATTCAGCGCGCATACCGATGCGGCCTGGAATGTCTCCTCGACGTCACCCGAGGCGGCACTGACGAACGCGCGACCGGCGTGCGCACCTGCCTTTGCGACGGCAGCCGCAACGGCCGTAGCCCCGCTACGAGGGCAAGCAAGTACGAGAAGGGCGTGGCGTCGCATGGCGTTCGCAGGATTGACGCGAAGCTCGTGCCAGTCGTTGCCATGCTCCGCCGGGCGGAAGCTTTCCACTGTCGCCGACGACACACGAGCGTCGAAAGTGGAATGGTCGCGTGGCCGGCTGCCGTGACGCGTCAGGCGACGCCGAATTTGGGCGAGTGTACGGGCGAGACGATCCGAGATTAAGATGAACGACTTCCCCTGTCGACGACCTCGAGGAGTGCTCGTGAAAGGTTCGGTTTTACTTTTTGGCGGCGTGTGCGCCATCAGCTCGCTTTTCGCTTCGCATTGCGATGCCGCGCTCCTCGGCCAATCGACGTCGACGAGCGGCCAACTTCGCTATGTCGGGCTGGGCGACATTGGTGGTGGCGTCGGCTCAGGTCGCTACACGCTAGGCGATTGCGCATTCGCGGGCGGCACGACGACTTGCACGTTGAGCGGGAGCTACGTCGAATCGTCAAACAGCACGCATACGCCGGGACAGGGCGGAACCTTCACGATGGTGCTGACCTATGCAGGTAATGTCCCGTCGCCGGTGATCGCGCGCTCTGAAACCGCGGGCAGCAACGTGTTGCGATTTTCCGCGACGGGTGACGCGCTGTTCACATTGCGACTCCGCCCGACGGCCGGCGGCGAGCTGATCGGAGTGTTTCCCGCAGTCCCGTTCGCCA
>DATLOI010000105.1:0-3732 GCA_035536295.1 Casimicrobiaceae bacterium | reverse complement strand
GGTGTTCTTCGAGGACGGCAAGCTCACGCGCCTGGACGGCGACGTGGTCGCGGCCGGCGCCACCTTGAAAAGCGCTCCGTGAAAATCGCCGTGGCGGGCGCCGGCGGCCGCATGGGCCAGGCGCTGATCGAGGCGACGCTTGGCAGTGACGACCTGGCGCTCGGCGCTGCGCTCGATGTCGCGGGGAGCGCAATGCTCGGTCGCGATGCAGGTGAGCGCATCGGACGATCGTGTGGCGTCGTCGTTGGCGACGATATCGAGCAAGCGCTCGCGCAAAGCGTTGTCTTGATCGATTTCACGCGACCCGAGGGTACGCTCGCGCACGCAAGGCATTGCGCGCGGCGCGGCGTCGGGCTTGTCGCGGGAACGACGGGGTTGTCGAGCGAGCAAAAGGCCGAGCTTGCCTCGCACGCCGCGTCGATTCCCATCGTTCTTGCGCCGAACATGAGTGTTGGCGTCAACGTACTTGCGAAGCTCGTTGCGCTGGCCGCGTCGCGACTTGGCAGCGCATACGACATCGAGGTCGTCGAGATGCATCATCGCCATAAGGTCGATGCACCTTCAGGCACTGCGCTGATGCTCGGAGAAGCGGCGGCAACGGCAACGTCGACGACGCTCGATCGCTCGGGCGTGTTCGCGCGAGAGGGGAACACAGGACCTCGCAAGCCGGGCACGATCGGATTCGCCACATTGCGCGGCGGAGATGTCGTCGGTGAGCACACGGTGGTTTTCGCGAGCGAGGGCGAACGCGTCGAGTTGAGGCACGTTGCGACTTCGCGCAACACGTTTGCCGCAGGCGCACTGCGTGCCGCGCGCTTCGTTGCGAATAAGCGCGCGGCAAGCAAGCCCGGTTTCTACACGATGTCGGATGTGCTCGAATTGAAGTGAAGCCTTTCGATTTGTCGGGTCGCGTCGCACTCGTCACCGGTGGCGGAAGCGGTCTCGGCTTGGCGATCGCGCGCGGGCTTGCACAAGCCGGCGCGAGCGTGACGCTCAACGGACGCAATCGCGACAAGCTCGATACGGCAGCCAAAGCCCTGGCGTCCGAAGGGATCGACGCTGCAATCGCGCCGTTCGACGTAACCGACCAGCGCGCGGTCGACGCGGCGATCGATGCGATCGTGCATTGCGCGGGCTGCATCGACATCCTCGTCAACAACGCCGGCGTGAACAAGCGCGGGCCCCTCGATGGTTTCGAGGCAAGCGACTGGCATCAATTGATGGCGGCGAATCTGCACGGACCGTTCTACGTCACCAAAGCGGTCGTGCCGACGATGAAGGCGCAACGTCGCGGGAAAATCGTCAACATCTGCTCGCTGGCGAGTGACCTTGGGCGTCCCAACATCGTGCCTTACGCCGTGAGCAAAGGTGGCTTGAAGCAGCTCACGCGCGCACTTGCTGTCGAGCTCGCGCCACACAACGTGCAGGTGAACGGCATTGCGCCGGGATTTTTTCGCACCGAGATGAACGCAGCATTGATCGCCGACCAGGAGTTCTCCGCGTGGGTCGAACGGCGCACGCCGGCCGGTCGTTGGGGCGATCCTCAGGAAATCGCCGGCGCCGCGGTATTCCTGTCCTCTCCCGCTGCCGATTACGTCACCGGGGCGATCCTGCACGTCGATGGTGGCTTCGCGGCGTCGTACTGAAAGCTGCTCGCCGCAATTACTGCAGCTACTCACTCAGACAATAAACACCAAAGGAGATCGCGTTGATGATCGCCGTTGCGCCCACCGCTTCAGCTCAGTCCGGCACCGCCAAAGGCACGCTTTCAGTCGACGGTAACAAGGTCGTGCTCTCGACGGCGACTGCGGTCACCTATCGCTCAACGGGAGGCAACCTGATACCCGTCGTGCTCTCGGACCGTGCGCCAGACGCGAAGTCCTTCGCCCAGGACACACGCGTCGGCGCCGGAGAAGCTATGGTGCCCGGAATCATCTCGGGTGCCTGGAAGAGCCAGCACTTCGCCCAGCGCTTCTCCGGATACACGTTCACGTCCACCGATGCCGGGAAGGTGATCGACGAAGAGATTTTCATCGGCGGCAAGAACAAGACGTTCTCGACGGATCGGACGAATACGTGCTCGAGATCACGTCGAAGGGTCCTCGCCTCGCCGGGCGTATCCGAACCAAGACTCCGGTGGTCGATGTGGGCCGCAAGGTCAACCTCGACGCGACCTTCGATGCGCCGCTTGCCGTGATTGGCAAATAGCGGGCCTGCGTTGCATCACCGCTGCGGCGACGAGCTTGCGATCCGATCAGGTGGTTGTAATTTGCGGGCCTAGGCCGCTTCGCGGTACAATTCGTCGCTCTTGATACGGGGAGGGCCTGGGAGACCGGATGCCTTCCCCGTTTTCACGTCCGCGACCGCGCTCCGCGGCGCGGATCGGCTGCCATGAACGCCCCAGACGCCTCGCTCGCTGTTGCCCGCCCGTCGCTGCTTCCTGCCGTGGTGCCGGCGCTGCTCACGCTTGCCGACGGCACAGTGTTCCTGGGTCGATCGATCGGTTCACGAGGCATCGCGGTCGGCGAAGTCGTGTTCAACACTTCGATGACCGGCTACCAGGAGATCGTCACCGATCCCTCGTATGCGGGCCAGATCGTCACGCTCACCTATCCGCACATCGGCAACGTCGGGGTCAATGCAGAAGATGAGGAGTCGCAGCGTGTGCACGTCGCCGGACTCGTCATTCGCGATCTGCCGAGTCTTGCGTCGAACTTTCGCAGCGAGAGCGATTTGTCCTCGTATCTCGCAGCAGCGAATGTCGCGGGAATCGCCGATCTCGATACGCGCAAGCTCACTCGGATCCTGCGCGAAAAAGGCGCCCAGAATGGCTGCATCGTGGCTGGCAGCGGGCTTGACTCGGGCGTCGAGCGCGAGGCCATAGGACGCGCGAGGGCAGCACCTTCGATGGCGGGACTGGATCTTGCGCAAGTCGTGAGTTGTCGCGAGCCCTACGAGTGGACGTCGGGCACGTGGAAGCTCGGCGAAGGACATCGCGTGCACGCGGACGCGCGCTTCCACGTCGTCGCTTACGACTATGGCGTCAAGCGCAACATCTTGCGCATGCTGGCCGATCGCGGCTCGCGCATCACCGTCGTGCCGGCGAAGATGCCTGCGCGCGAAGTGTTGGCGATGAAGCCCGACGGGGTTTTTCTGAGCAATGGCCCGGGCGACCCCCAGCCCTGTGATTACGCGATCGCGGCGATTCGTGAAATCGTCGCGACCGGCATGCCCACATTCGGCATCTGCCTCGGCCATCAGTTGCTCGGACTCGCCACGGGCGGGCGCACGCACAAGATGAAGTTCGGCCATCACGGCGCGAACCATCCGGTGCTTGACAAGGACACCGGCCAGGTTCTGATCACCAGCCAGAATCACGGATTCGCCGTCGATCCCGAGTCGCTTCCTCGCAATGTCCGTGTGACCCACGTGTCGCTGTTCGATGGCAGCAATCAGGGAATCGCGTTGACTGACAAGCCTGCGTTCAGCTTCCAGGGACATCCCGAAGCGAGCCCCGGGCCGCACGATGTTGGTTATCTATTCGACCGATTCGTCGCGATGATGAAGCGGGAATAGGATCGAGGACCGAGGATCGAGGGAGCGATGTCGTGGGAAACGACAGCTTTCGTGATTTGAAGGTTTGGCAACTGGCAATGAATTTTGTCAAAGCGGTGTATGCGGTGACGCGGAAGTTTCCGACGGCGGAGCGCTTCGCATTGACAAGCCAGCTCC
>DATLOI010000104.1:0-52317 GCA_035536295.1 Casimicrobiaceae bacterium | reverse complement strand
CTGCCATCGTATTCGACCATTCGGTAATTTTGATTACGCGAACTCGATTGCAGCGCGTTTTCAACCTTGCGAGAACTTACGTAAACGCGCCGCTTATCGTTTAGGCGACGAGCGCGCCAGCGCTATGTTGCGAGTTACCGCTGTGTTAGTGCGATAGATGACGATGGGCTTTACAACGCTGCATTGCCGCGAGCGCCGAAGAAGGACTGGCGACAAAACGACGACATCAACGCGTGGATTGCTGCGGTTTCGAGGCTGTCGTCAACAGGAACGATTCTGGATCAGCGACGCATCACGATCCGACAACCCTACAACTGCTCCCACGGCAAGCCTTCGCGTCGCCAGCCCCCGAGCGTGCCGCGATGATGATCCTCGTCGAGCGGACCCTCGAATCCTTCGAGGACGTTGAACACTTCCTTGAAGCCCGCTTCCTCGAGCGCGAGTCCCGCGTCGACCGAGCGATGGCCGCTGCGGCAAATGAGCACGACGGGACGATT
The DNA here is from genome assembly GCA_035536295.1 of Casimicrobiaceae bacterium. Lineage (GTDB taxonomy): Bacteria > Pseudomonadota > Gammaproteobacteria > Burkholderiales > Casimicrobiaceae > VBCG01. The sequence goes on along the minus strand of DATLOI010000104.1, from coordinate 51,820 downwards.
CATGCTCGCGATTTTCTTGACCTGACCGACAAAGTGCGGATTGATATCCCAGTCCGGCCCATCGTTCCACGCAACGTGCTGCGCTCCCACCGGATGACCGACGAAAAGGTATTCCATCTCGCTGCGGCAATCGATGAAGACTGCCTGCGGGTTGTTTTGCAGAAGCTTGCTCGCTTCCTGCGGTGAGAGATGGTTCATGGAAAGAATCGAGCGGGGTGGTGGCTCGTACGCCTATTCTAGTCCGCGGATATGCGGCATTTTGGCGCTGAAGTTATAACCCGCAGTTATCGACCTTCTGTCGCGTGCCCGCACGTTGTCAAGGTGCGCGCTTGACTCGCCTGCGCGATGCCCTAAACTCGGCCTAGTCATTCAAAGCGCCGATTTGACCGGGGCCTTTCTGTTCGGCTCCCAGCTTGCGGGCGCTCTACAAATCCAGCTAAAGCGGCACCCGACGACCCGTCCGGCCGCTGGCTGAACGGGTTTTTTGTTGCCGCACGATTGTCCGAGGAGTTTTGTCATGCAACCGAATCGCACCGTTGAACTTACGCGCCTTTGTGAGCAACGCATCCTGATTTTGGACGGAGCGATGGGCACGATGGTGCAGCGACTTCGCCTTAGCGAGGACGATTTCCGCGGCGCGGCGAGTTGCGGTCTGCTCGATCATGGACACGACCTCAAAGGCGACAACGATCTTCTCGTGCTGACGCGGCCGCGCTCGATTCGCGACATTCACGATGCCTATTTCGAAGCCGGCGCGGATATCGTCGAGACGAACACGTTCAACGCGACGCGAATTGCGCAAGCCGACTACGGACTCGAAGAGCGTGTGGGTGAGATGAATCATGCCGCGGCGGTGCTTGCGCGCGAAAGCGCGGACGCGTGGAGCAGGCGCACACCGAACAAGCCGAGGTTCGTCGCCGGCGCGCTCGGCCCCACGAACCGCACGGCGTCGATTTCGCCTGACGTCAACGATCCCGGCGCGCGCAACGTCACTTACGACGCCTTGGTCGAAGCCTATCGCGAGTCGACGCAGGCGTTGATCGAAGGCGGTGTCGACATGTTGTTGGTCGAGACGGTGTTCGACACATTGAACGCGAAGGCCGCACTGTTCGCGATCGAGCAGGCATTCGATGCGTGCGGCGTCCGCTTGCCCGTCATCGTGTCCGGAACAATCACGGATGCATCGGGTCGCACGCTGTCGGGACAGACGCCGACCGCGTTCTGGCATTCGGTGAGGCACGCTAAGCCGTTTGCAGTCGGGCTCAATTGCGCACTTGGTGCTGCGCTGATGCGGCCCTATCTCGCCGAGATCGCGCGCGTCGCGGATGCATTCGTATCGTGTTATCCGAATGCGGGCCTGCCCAATCCGATGGCGGAAACCGGCTACGACGAAACGCCCGAGCAGACGGCGCGGCTCGTTGGTGAATTCGCACGCAGCGGCTTCGTCAATCTGATCGGCGGATGCTGCGGAACGACGCCCGAGCATGTGCGCGCAATCGCCGAAGCGGTCGAGGGTGTCGCGCCGCGCTTGCCTTCGTCTCATCGCGAGCTTGCCGCGGCTTGATCTCGCATCGATATTGGCACCTCCGGCGATGAGCGAGATGCGCCTCGCCGGCCTCGAGCCGCTTGTCATCGGCCGCGATTCGCTGTTCGTCAACGTCGGCGAGCGCACCAATGTCACCGGCAGTCGCGCTTTCGCGAAGCTGGTCCTGGCCGGCGATTTCGCCTCGGCGGTCGAAGTCGCACGTCAGCAGGTGCAAAACGGTGCGCAGATCATCGACGTCAACATGGACGAGGCGATGCTGGACAGCAAAGCCGCAATGGTCCGCTTCCTGAATCTGATCGCTTCGGAGCCCGACATTGCACGCGTGCCGGTGATGATCGACTCGTCGAAGTGGGAGGTGATCGAGGCCGGTCTGAAATGCGTGCAAGGCAAGCCGATCGTGAACTCGATCTCGATGAAGGAAGGCGAGGCGGAGTTCCTGCGCCAGGCGAAGCTCGTCCAGCGCTACGGCGCCGCCGTGGTCGTCATGTGCTTCGACGAGAGGGGCCAGGCGGATACGCTCGCGCGCAAGACCGGCATCGCGAAGCGCAGCTACCAACTCCTCGTCGATCAGCTTGGATTCGCTCCCGAAGACATCATCGTCGATCCGAACGTATTCGCGATCGCGACCGGGATCGACGAGCACGCGAGTTATGCGGTCGACTTCATCGACGCGACGCGCTGGATTCGCGCGAATCTTCCGCATGCGAAGGTGTCGGGCGGCATCAGCAACGTGTCATTCAGCTTTCGCGGAAATGATTCCGTTCGCGAAGCGATTCACACGGTGTTCCTGTATCACGCCATTCGTGCCGGGCTGACGATGGGAATCGTGAACCCCGGGCAGCTTGGTGTGTACGACGAGATCGATCCTGCGCTACGCGAGCTCGTCGAGGACGTCGTGCTCAATCGTCGCGCCGATGCGACCGAGCGGCTCGTGACATTCGCCGAAGGCTACAAGGCGAAGGGAAGAAAAATCGAGGAGGATTTGCGCTGGCGCGATCAGCCCGTCGCCGCGCGCCTTTCGCACGCCCTCGTAAAAGGCATCGCCAACTGGATCGTCGAGGACACCGAAGAAGCGCGTCTTGCAATCGCTGCGCGTGGAGGTCGGCCGATCGAAGTCATCGAGGGTCCTTTGATGGATGGCATGAACGTCGTCGGCGATTTGTTCGGCGCGGGGAAGATGTTCCTGCCGCAAGTGGTGAAGAGCGCGCGCGTCATGAAGCAGGCGGTGGCGCATCTGGTGCCGTTCATCGAGGCCGAGAAGCTTGCATCGGGCGCCGCGTCGCAATCGAAAGGCCGCATCGTGATGGCGACCGTCAAGGGCGACGTGCACGATATCGGCAAGAACATCGTCGGCGTCGTTCTCCAATGCAACAACTACGACGTCGTCGACCTGGGCGTGATGGTTCCTGCGCAGAAGATATTGGCGACTGCGCGCGAGCACAAAGCCGATGCGATCGGACTGTCCGGGCTCATCACGCCATCGCTCGAGGAAATGGCGAACGTCGCTGCCGAAATGGAACGCGAAGGCTTCGACATTCCGCTGTTGATCGGAGGCGCCACGACGTCGCGCGTGCATACGGCAGTGAAGATCGCGCCGAATTATCGCGGTCCGACGGTTTATGTTCCGGACGCGTCTCGCGCGGTGGGGGTTGCGACCAATCTCATGTCGGTCGATCAGCGCGATCCGTTCGTGCGCGAAGTACTCGACGATTACGAGCGCATTCGCGTGCAGCATGCGAGCAAGAAGGCGCCGTCGTTGATCGGGCTGAACGTGGCGCGAGGAAATGCTTTCCGAGGTGATGAAGGCGCGACCACCGTTCCGACCTTCCTGGGCCGGCGCGAGCTTCGCAATGTCGACCTCGCGAAGATTGCCGAGTTGATCGACTGGGGACCTTTCTTTCAGACCTGGGAATTGTCGGGCGCGTTTCCCGCGATTCTCGACGATCCGCTGGTGGGCGAATCGGCGCGCAACGTGCTCGCGGAAGGTCGCGCGATGCTGAAGCGCATCGTCGACGAGCGCTGGCTGAGCGCGAGCGCGGTCGTCGGCTTCTGGCCCGCTAATTCGCGTGACGAAGATATCGTGTTATGGCGCGACGAATCGCGCGCTGATGTTGCGCTCGTGTGGCATGGCTTGCGACAGCAGAATGTTCGTCCGAGCGGCAAGCCGAATTACGCGCTCGCCGATTTTGTCTCGGCAAACAAGCGCGATTACGTTGGGGCGTTCGCCGTGACCGCGGGGCTTGGCGTCGAGCGCAAGCTTGCGACGTTCGAGCGCGCACACGACGACTATTCGGCGTTGATGCTAAAGGCGCTTGCCGATCGTCTCGCCGAAGCGCTTGCCGAGTGGCTGCATCGCGAAGTTCGTCGTGAGCTGTGGGGTTATGCGCGCGACGAATCGCTCGACGCCGCTGCGCTGATTCGCGAAGCTTATCGCGGCATTCGTCCCGCGCCTGGCTATCCAGCGTGTCCCGATCACGCGGTGAAGGCGCCGCTGCTCGAGTTGCTCGATGCAAGCTCGATTGGGATGAGCGTGACGGAAAGTTTCGCGATGCTGCCTGCGGCTTCGGTGTCGGGCTTCTATCTTGCGCATCCCGACGCGCGCTACTTCGCGGTCGGGCGGATCGGCGATGATCAACTCGCGGATTTTGCGAGGCGGACCGGGATTGATATGGCGTCTGCGCGGCGGCGGCTGGCGGCGAATGTGGGCTAGCGAGCTTCTTATCGCGGAGCGACCTGCGCGAGACCCGTTGTCGTAAATACAGGCACTAGCTATGCATTGAAAGCGCCGCTTGTGGCAGAAGCGTGGCGGGCGCTGCTCGCCAACGCCACGCTTCGTTGGCAACGTCCCGCCGCTATCGCTTCCGCTTTGCAGATGTTCGATGCCCACCCACAGGCCGATCTTGCCGATTGCCTGATCGTCGCGCTCGGATCCGCACATGGATGCAATGCGGTGGCGACTTTCGATCGCGCGATGAAGCCGCTTCCGTCGGTACAGATCATGTAACGGCGTTGCTTCCGCTTACCTGCATCACTCCACTTTCACGCCAGCATCCTTGACGACCTTGCCCCAGCGCGTCGTCTCGTCGCGAATGAACTTCGTCATTTCCTCAGGCGTTTGCGTTCGTACGAGCGCGCCTTGCGCTTCGAGCTTGTCGCGCGTCTCCTTGTCTTGCAGCACCTTGATGATGTCCGCATTCATTTTGTCGACGATCGCCCGCGGCGTGCCGGGAGGCGCCAGGACGCCTTGCCACGATCCGGTCTCGAAGCCGGCCACGCCGCTTTCGGCGACCGTCGGCACGTCGGCAATCGCGGGGATTCGCGCTGCGCTCGACACGGCGAGAATGCGCAGCTTGCCACTCTTGACGTGCGGATACGTGGCGAGCATGCCGTTGAACAATACGTCCGCCTGACCGCCGACGACATCGGTGATCGCCTGCGCTCCGCCCTTGTACGGAATGTAGGCCCACTGTGTTCCGGTGCGATTTGCGAAATCGATGCCCGCCAAGTGCGGCGCGCTGCCGACACTCGATGCGGCGTAATTGAGCTTGCCCTTTTGCGCCTTCGAATAGTCGATCAACTCCTTCACCGACTTCACGGGCACGTTTGGATTCACCGCGAGGATGTGAGGTGAATAGGCGACCATCGTGACGGGAGCGAAATCCTTGTTCGGGTCATAGCCGAGTGTCGTGTAAACGCTCGGGCTGATCGCGATCGCGCCAACGTCGGCAAGCAGCACCGTGTACCCGTCGGGCGGGCTCTTCGCGACAAACTCCGCGCCGACGTTGCCGTTCGCGCCGGGCTTGTTCTCGACGATGATCGATTGCCCCCATGCTTCGCCGAGCTTGATTGAAATCGTGCGCGCCAGGATGTCGGACGTGCCGCCGGCGGGATAGGGCACGATGATGCGGACCGGCTTTTGCGGCCAGCTTTGCGCGTGCGCGACTGCGCCGGCGAGCATGACGAGGAACGCTACGAGCACACGGGTCGGGTTGCGGACGTCGAGCATGGCGCCTCCTTCGATTTGGTCGCCGGGGACCGGCGACATGCCGACATCGTAACGGACGCGAATAGAATGGGCACGAGCTGCGCTTTTGCTCGGGCCGATCGGTCGCCGTGCGTTGCTGTTCGAGATTGCGTTTTCAGGTAGCGCCGGAGTAGTTTCCGACATACACGGCGCGGTCGCCTTGTGGCGGACGCGAAGCGACCCCACGTATTCCTGTTGCATTTCTCACTAACACGATGGGCCGATCGTTCGTGCGTTTACTGCGCATCATCGCAATCTGCTCGCTCGTTTCTTATGCGAGCGCGGTCGCTGCATTCGACTTCGACGATGTTGCGAAGCGCGCGCAACAACTCGCTGCGCGCCCGTACCAGCCATCCAGCGTGCGTCTTCCCAAAGAGTTGGCGTCGCTCGGATACGACCGCTATCGTGATATCCGTTATCGCACCGATCGCTCGGTTTGGCGGGAACAGAAGCTGCCGTTCGAGTTGCAATTTTTTCCGATGGGCACTTTCTACGATCAGCCGGTGCGGATGCACGAGATCGTAAATGACGTCGTGCGCGACATTCGCTTCGATCCGGCGTTGTTCGATATAGGTAAGAACACTATCGATCCGGGTATTTGGCGCGGCCTCGATTTCGGTGGATTTCGCGCCCACTACCCGATCAATACGCAAAAGTACCGTGACGAGGTCATCGCGTTCTTGGGCGCGAGTTATTTTCGAGCGGTTGGCAAGGGTCAGCGTTACGGCGCCTCTGCGCGCGGACTTGCGCTCGACACCGCACTCGCATCGGGCGAAGAGTTTCCGCGCTACACGGACTTCTGGATCGAGCGGCCCGGGGCAAACGCGCGTGAGCTGGTGATTTACGCGCTCCTCGATTCAAGGCGCGTAGCGGGCGCTTACCGCTTCATCCTGCGCCCCGGCGCGGAGACGCTGATCGATGTCAAGGCACGGCTTTTCTTGCGCGAGAACGTGACCAAGTTCGGCATTGCACCTTTGACGAGCATGTTCCATTTTGGCGAGAACCAGCGTCCTCACCACGACGACTACCGTCCGGAAGTGCACGATTCGGACGGACTGCTCATTCACTCGGGTACCGGCGAATGGCTGTGGCGCCCGCTCGTCAATCCGCGGCGCCTATTGGTGACGTCCTTTGCGCTTGTCAATCCAATCGGTTTCGGTCTGATGCAGCGTGACCGCGAGTTCGAGCACTATCAGGATCTCGAAGCGCGCTACGAACTGCGGCCATCGATCTGGGTCGAACCTCGCGGCAACTGGGGAGCGGGACGCGTGGAGCTGGTGCTGATCCCATCGCCTGACGAAACGAATGACAACGTGGTCGCGTACTGGGTGCCGGACACACCGCCCGCGGTGCGTGAGCCGTTCGATGTCGAATATCGGCTGCACTTCCAGCGCGACAACGAAACGCACGGCCCGCAGAGCTGGGTGTCGGCGTCGCGTCGGGGTCACGGCTATTCGCGCGGCAACGATCCGACGATCGGCTTTGTCATCGATTTCGACGGACCTGCGCTACGCAAGCTTTCGCCCGAAGCGGTGATCGAGGCGATCGTCACCGCAGTAAGCAACGCGGAGATCGTGGAGAACATCGTTGCGCGTAACGAAGTTACCGGAGGTGCCCGGGTGCGCTTGCGCGTTCGCCGCCTCGACGATGCCAGGCCCGTCGATTTGAGAGCGTTCCTGAGAACCGATGGCAACACGGTTTCCACGACCTGGAGCTACATCATTCCGCCGAATTGAATTACGGCGGGAGATGCGAAAACGACTCGATGAGATTCAACGCACCTTCGATCACGAGCACGCGATGCACGAGGTGAATCCTCATGCCGATCTCGCGAAGCCGACCTTGCCGCCGGTGACGCCGCCTCTTGCGCGCACACCGATGGCGCCGCGACCGTGGTCGCTCGGATTGTTCGCGCGATATCGCGATTCGTCATGGACGGCGCCGGATTCACCGGACCCGCGCGGACGCTGGCACTACGCAGGAGTTCGTAGACGACTCCTGTTGCCCGCTCTGATCATTGCGCAGACCTGGATTGCAGCCGAGGCGATGCGCTCGGTGTTGCCATACAGAGGCGGTGCTGCGCTCGAGCTCGCGGTGCTGGCGCTGTTCGCCGTGCTGTTTGCGTGGGTCTCGGCGGGCTTCTGGACGGCTCTTGCGGGTTTCCTCGTGTTGGCAACCGGACGCGATCGCTATTCGATATCCCGCTCTGCGCCGCCCGATGCGCCGATTGCAGCGGATGCGCGCACTGCTCTCGTCATGCCGATCGCGAATGAAAGCGTTCCGCGCGTGTTCGCGGGCCTTCGCGCGACGTGGGAATCGCTTGCGCGCACGCCGTATGCGGATCGTTTCGATCTTTTCGTGCTTTCCGACACGTCCGATCCAGACACGCGTGTTGCAGAGCTCGCCGCCTGGCGAGCGCTCGTCGCCGAGCTCGGCATGCAAGGACGCATTTTCTATCGCTGGCGGCAGCATCGCATCAAGAAAAAAGCCGGCAACGTGGCCGACTTCTGCCGGCGCTGGGGAAGCCGCTACCGCTACATGATCGTGCTCGATGCAGATAGCGTGATGACCGGCGCGTGCATGACGCGCCTCGTTAAGCTTGCCGAAGCGAATCCGAACAGCGGGATCATCCAAACCGCGCCGCGCGCGGCGGGACGCGGCACGCTTTATGCGCGGATGCAGCAGTTCGCAACATGCATGTATGGACCGTTGTTCACTGCGGGACTGCATTTTTGGCAGCTCGGCGAGGCGCATTACTGGGGACACAACGCGCTCATTCGAGTCGAGCCTTTCATCCGGCATTGCGCGCTGGCGCGTCTTCCCGGGCGCGGCGCGCTCGCGGGAGAGATTCTTTCGCACGACTTCGTCGAAGCGGCGTTGATGCGTCGCGCCGGGTGGGCGGTATGGATCGCTTACGACCTTCCGGGCAGCTTCGAGGAAATGCCGCCCAACCTCACCGATGAGCTGCAGCGCGATCGCCGCTGGTGCCAGGGCAATCTCATGAACTTCCGGCTATTCTTTGCGAGCGGGTTGCACCCGGCGCATCGCGCGGTGTTCATGACTGGCGTGATGGCGTACTTGTCGGCGCCGCTGTGGTTCGCGTTTCTCGTGTTGTCGACGACGATGCTCGCCGTGCAAACGCTCGGCGAGCCGATGTATTTCCCGCAGCCGTATCAACTGTTTCCCACGTGGCCGCAATGGAATCCGCAATGGGCGCTGTCGCTGCTTGGCGCGACTGCGATGCTTCTGTTGTTGCCGAAATTCCTGTCGGTGATGATCGTGCCGCGTGCGCAGGCGCGGCGCTTTGGCGGAGCGTTTCGACTCACGCTGTCGGTTCTATTCGAGATGTTGTTGTCGATGTTGTTCGCGCCGATCCGGATGCTGTTTCATACGCGATTCGTGCTGACCGCGCTGGCAGGAAAGACGATTCGCTGGAAATCGCCATCGCGCGAGGACGCGCAAACGCCGTGGAGCGATGCGATCACGCGCCACGGGCCCGGCACCGTGCTCGGCCTTGCGTGGGCGGCACTGGTGTTGTGGCTCGATCCCGCGTTTCTACCGTGGCTTGCGCCGGTCGTTGGCGCACTCGCCCTGTCGATCCCGCTCGCGGTGCTGACGAGTCGCATCGCGCCGGGCCGCTGGGCACGGCGCGCACGCCTGTTTGTCATTCCCGAGGAAACCGATCCGCCGCGCGAAATCCGGGATATGCAGCGTTACGCGCGCACACGCGCTCGCCTGCCGGGCCTGATCGATGCCGTTGTCGATCCTACGGTCAATGCGATTGCGATTGCCGCGCGCAGTACGCGCTCGCGCGAAACCGCTGCGATGCATCAAGCGCGCGTCGTGCTGACCGATCGCGCCTTGGAGGGAGGACCGCTGGAGCTTTCCACTGTCGAGCGCAGCACGCTCCTAAACGATCCGATCGCGCTCGCGCAGTTGCACGAGCGCGTGAGGGCTACTCCAAATGGGCACTCCAAGTGGGGCGCTGCTACATCCGCTCGATGACCGCGGCAATTCCCTGCCCGCCGCCGATGCACATCGTCACAAGACCGTAGCGCTTGTTGGTTCGCTTCAATTCGTACATGCACTTGATCGTCAGGATCGCACCGGTCGCGCCGATCGGGTGACCAAGCGCGACTGCACCTCCGTTCGGATTCACTTTCGCGGCATCGAGCCCGAGCTCCTTCGAAACGCCGAGCGCTTGCGCGGCGAATGCTTCGTTCGATTCGATGACGTCGATATCGGCAATGCGAAGCTCGGCCTTTTGCAACGCGGCCTTGACCGCCGACACGGGCCCAAGCCCCATGATCTTCGGATCGATGCCAGCGTGGCCATACGCAACGATGCGCGCCATCGGCTTGTAACCGCGACGTTCGGCGGTGCCGCGCTCCATCAGCACGACCGCTGCGGCCGCGTCGTTGATGCCTGATGCGTTACCCGCCGTTACCGTTCCATTCTCTTTCGCGAACACGGCCTTCAACTTCGCCATGCCTTCGACCGACGCGTCGCTGCGGATATGCTCATCGTGATCGAACATGACCGGGCCTTTCTTGCTCTTGAGCTCGATCGGCATGATCTGGTCCTTGAAGTGGCCGGAAGTGGTGGCCGAGTGCGCGCGCCGATGGCTTTCAACGGCAAACTGGTCCTGCACTTCGCGCGTGAGTCCGCACTTGTTCGCGACGTTTTCGGCGGTGATACCCATGTGAATCGTGTCGAATGGGTCGGTGAGTGCGCCTACCATCATGTCGAGCATCTTCGACTCGCCCATGCGCGCGCCCCAGCGCTGCGTCGTCGACAAATAGCCGGCGCGGCTCATGCTTTCCGCGCCGCCGGCAACGGCCGCATCGGTGTCGCCGAGCAGAATGTATTGCGACGCGCTGACGATCGCTTGCAGGCCGCTGCCGCACAAGCGATTCAAAGTGAGCGCGCCGGTCTCATGCGGAAGGCCGCCGTTCACGCAAGCCACGCGCGAGAGGTACATGTCCTTCTGCTCGGTGTGGATCACGTTGCCGAATACGCATTGACCGACTTCTTTCGGATCGATCTTGGCCCGCGATACGGCTTCGCGCACCACGCGTGCGGCCAGGTCGGTTGGCGCAATGTCCTTCAAGCTGCCGCCGTAATCGCCGATCGGAGTGCGGACGCCGGAAAGAACGACGACTTCGCGTTGTGCCATGATGATCTCCTTGATTAAGGCGATCATGATACGCCCGGCTCGGATTGGTTTTCGCCGTGCGCGAAACGTTACGAGTCGAGTAGGATGCGACCGCTGAAGCGTGTTTACGCCCAGGAGAGATCGGATGAATGCAACCGTCGTGCGTTTCTTGAACGTGCTCGCCGCAGCGCTGGTAATGGTGGCAGCGATGCCGTCGCAAGCCGCCTATCCCGACAAGCCCGTGCAGTATCTCGTGCCGTTTCCGGCAGGCGGCGAGTCCGACATCGCGGCTCGCTTGCAGGCGCAGACGTTCAGTCAACTCTTCAAGCAGGAAATGGTCGTCATCAACCGCGCTGGAGCGGGCGGGGCGCTCGTGTGGCAGCAGTTGAATTCGTTGCCGGCCGACGGCTACACGATTGCGGGCATCAATCTGCCGCACATCGTGTTGCAGCCGCTCGAGGGAACGGTGAGCTACAAGACCGAGGACATGACGCCAGTCTACTTTTTTCATTACACACCCGACGCGTTGATCGTCTCGGCGGACAGTCCATTCAAGAGCATCGATGACCTGATCAAGGCCGCGAAGGAGAAGCCCGGCTCGGTGACGATCGCCGGCTCTTCGCTTTACTCGGCCAATCACGCGGCGCACGAGAAGTTCGTGCGCGAGTTCGGCGTGAAAACGACGTACGTGCCGTTCAAGGGAACGGGCGACCTCGTGTCGTCTGTGCTCGGCGGTCACGTGTCGGCGGCGATGTCGTATACGCCGCTCGCGATTCAGCAAAAGGGCAAGATGCGGATGCTGGCTGTCGCTACCGCAAAACGCGTCCCGCAGTTCCCCGACGTGCCGACGTTCGGAGAGCTGGGCGTGAAATGGATCGATGGCGCCTATCGCGGCATCGCATTGCCGAAGTCGGCGCCCGAAAGCCTGCGCAAGGAAGTCTCCGACATGATGGATCGCATCAACAAGGATCCCGAGCATCGTCGCAAGATGATCGAGGGCGGGTTCGAGGTCACCGACATCGGCTACGACAGGATGCCCGCGTTCTTGAAGGAGCGCACGCAGGAGTACATGAATACGGCGAAATCGATGGGGCTCGTGAAGTGAGGTGCTGAAAAGGCCATGCCGGAAACGTATCGCGGCAGTTGTCATTGCAGAGCCGTGCAGTTCGAGGCCGAGCTGGACCTCACCCAGAACACGTACCGTTGCAACTGCTCGATCTGTCGAAGAACGCGCTTTTGGGCGGCTGTGGCGAAATTCGAGGGATTTCGTCTGCTGGCCGGCGAAGATCAGTTGACCAAGTACACGTTCGGCTCGAACAAGAACGAGCATTATTTTTGCAGGCATTGCGGGGTGCGCGCGTTCGGCATCGGCAACGACACGCCGATCGGCAAGATGATCGGCGTCAACGTGGGATGTCTCGAAGCGCTGACCGACGAGGATCTGTCGAAACTGGCGATCACCTACGTCGATGGATTACACGATCGAATGCAGGCGCCGGAGTTCGTCGGTCACTTGTGAGTACGGAGCCGAAAATGACGGAGACGCGTTGGAAGCATCACGGCGTGCGTGTCGTTCGACGCGATCAACTCGATGGCAATACCGCACAGACGCCTGGGATGAACCGCGCCGCTGCGATCACGCATGCACGAATGGGCGCGGAGAAGTTATGGGCGGGCACCGTGGTCATCGAACCAGACGCCAAGACGGGCGCGCATCATCACGGCCCGGTCGAAAGCGTGATTTACGTGGTCAGTGGAAAAGCGCGCATGAAGTGGGGCGATCGCCTCGAATACACGGCCGAGGCCGGACCTGGCGATTTCATTTATGTGCCGCCGTACGTTCCGCACCAGGAAATCAACGCGAGCCCGACCGAGCCGTTGTCGTGCGTGCTTTGTCGCAGCGGGCAGGAGCCTGTCGTCGTGAACCTCGACATCGCGAATGTCGAGCCGAATCCGCAGAATGTGCCATGGGTGGATAACATCCATGCGGCGCCGTCGCGGAAGGAGGTCGGTTGCGATTGACGAGGCCCTGATCATGGACGCCGAGCGCAATCTCGCGCAGCTTTTCGACACCGAGTCGTCCACGTTGACGTACCTGTTGTTCGATCGACCTGGCGGAGCCGGCGTGCTGATCGATCCGGTCGATCGCATGATCGAACGTGACCTCGCCGAGATCGCGCGACGGGGTCTCACGCTCGCGCATGTGTGCGAGACGCACGTCCACGCTGATCATGTCACGTCGGCTGCGAGTCTGCGCGAGATGACCGGCGCTTCGGTAATCGTTCCTCGCGACGCCGGTACGCGCGGTGCCGATCGCGAAGTCGGTGATGGCGACGAGGTTTCGTTCGGCGCAGCGCAGTGCATCCGCGTACTCGCGACGCCAGGCCACACATCCGCTGCCGCGAGCTATTTGTGGAATGGATGTGCGTTCACGGGCGACACGCTGTTCATCAATGGATGCGGACGCACTGATTTCCAGGGTGGCGATGCGGGTGCGTTGTACGACAGCATCACGCAAAAGCTTTTCGCTCTGCCGGACGAAACGATCGTGTATCCCGCGCACGATTACAACGGCAGGCGTTCATCGATGATCGGCCGCGAGCGGCGCGAGAACGGACGCATCGCGAATCGCTCGCGTGACGATTTCATTGCACTGATGGGGTCGCTGAATCTGCCGATGCCGAAGCTGATTGAGGTTGCGGTGCCGGCGAATCTGCGGCTGGGTGCGGTGGAGTGAGCTAACGCGAATCCACATCGAAGTACATATATCGATCCCGCAAGAACGGATGCAGCTTCATCCCGCGCAATCGCGGTTGCTGAATCTGGTTCTGATACGAGTAGCTCTCGAGAATCCACGGTGCGTACGCTGCGATCAGCTCGTTCATCCGGCGATACTGCGCTGCGCGTTCTGGTCCCTCCGGCAGCGCGCGCATCGCTTCGTATGCCTTGTCGAATTCAGGCAGGCGCAGGCGCGCGTCGTTACTCAAACCGATGTTCTTGCTGTACAGCGGCGAATAGAAATTGTCGGCGTCAGGAAAGCCCGCGATCCAGGCGAGATTCCAGATCATGAGCTGACCCGCTTCGGAGCGCTTGTTCAGCTCCGGCCACTTTTCGACGAAGAATTCGGTGCGAAGTCCGATCGCGTCGAGGTTCTTTTTCCAAAGCTCGTTTGCCGCACGGTCGGCGGCGGTGGGTGTTGAACCTTTCATGAGAACGATTGGCTTGCCATCGGGTGTTTCGCGATAACCGTCGCTGTCGCGGTCCTTGTAGCCGAACTTGTCGAGCAATGCGCGGGCGCCGGCCGGGTCGTACGGGTCCTTCATTGCGAGTGCAGCGCTGTGTCCGTGAACCGGAGGCGGAATCATTTGCGTTGCAAGCTCGGCTTGGTCGTTGCTCAGAATTCGGATGCTCTCCTTGCGATCCTGCGCCATGACGATCGCCCGCCGTAGCGCGATCTTGTCGGGGGTGTAGCCGCCGACGATGGGATCGTCGAGGTTAAAAAAAGTGAACGAAAGCGCGGGCTGGATCTGTCGCTGCAGGCGCACGCTCTTCTGCGCGAACTCCGGCTTCAACTTCGTGCCGTCGAGCACCGTTTGCGCAAGCGATGCGGGAACGTCGACGTAATCGAGCTCGCCGCCTCGAAACGCAAGCAAGCGCGGCTGTGCTTCCTCGATGATCGAGATCTCGACCCGCGGAACGAGGGGCAGCTTGCGTCCTGCAACCCCTTTCGCCGTTTCGCTGTCTTCGACGGGGCTTCCAGGCGGCGGAGTCGGATAGCGAACGTCGCGAAAGTCGGGATTCGCTTCGAGCACGATCTTCTGACTGCGCCGCCACTCTCCGAGCTTGTACGGGCCGGTCCCGACCGGGTCTTCCATCACGCGACCGGCCGCGTCGCCTTTCATCGCGACGACTTCTTTCGCAACCGCAGCCGTGGCGATAGTCGCAAGCCAGTATTGAAACGACCAGTTCGGCTCGATGAAGCGAACCTGCAACGTATAACGATCGAGCGCTCGCAAGCCTTCGATCGGTGCGTCGTAATCGAGAACACCGCTCTTTCGCGCATTCGCCAGCACCGGCGCAAGTCCGGCGAGCCGGTTCTCGAACGCATAGAGGGAATACGAGCGGACTTTCGGATCGAGAATGCGCTTGATGCTGTAGACGTAATCGTGCGCGGTGAGCTCGCGCCTTGCATTGCCAAACGCGGGATGCGGCGCGAAGTAAATGCCGGGTTTCACTTTCACCGTGAACGTGCGGCCGCCGTCGCTGATTTGCGGCATGCCATTGGCAGTGTTCGGAACGAGCTTCGCGGGCCGCGCGAAGTAGTCGTAGGTGTAGAGCGCATCGAAAATCGAGTTGCAGACCGTTGCCGAGTATGAGTCGTAGAGCGCCTGCGGATCGAAGCCTGTTTCGGCGATCGGAAAGGCGACGCGCAATGTCTTCGGAGCTTGCGCCAGTGCTGCGAAAGAAGTTACTGCCGCGATCAGTAGTGCGGTGACGCGAAGGACCGAGTTCATAACGAAGGAGTGTCGAGATAACCTCGCTATACTGGCATATCAACGCATAGAGCAGGTCGGGCTTGGTCCTGGCCTCGCTGGGCGCGTACGTCATCAAGGAAGCGTGGGGCTGGGAATATCTCGGTGTCGATGGTCCCGGGCGGGGCCTTTTTCCGATGTGGGGTTGATCGATACCGTGCGGCATTCCGCAAGCTCGACCGCGTCGCCGCACCATCGGCGTGGGCATGAGCCCTTGCTCGCCCGACGCGGTACCGCACGCGATGTCGCCGATGCCGTCGTATGGCTCGCCGGTGCAGAATCGCGATTCGTCACGGGCCAGGTGTCGCACGTCAATGGCGGCGCCTACCTCGGTGGCTGATGTCCTTTTGGTGCCAGGAATCGGTGCGTGAAATGCGCCGCAACTCGTTTCCATCGATCGTAATCTCGGTGCTCGTCATCCTCGCGTGCGGGGCTTTGGGCGTGTGGGTCGGCACCGGCTTGACGGGCGCGATCGGCATCTCCGGCGTTTTCGCGGCGATCGTTGCGATCACCGTGAGCATCGTCGTCGCGGCGGTGATGTTCGCGGCAGGGGTTGCGCTGCTGCGTCGGCTCAAAGTACTTCGCTAGGCCCTTCTGGACTATCTAAACGCAGGGAGTAGACTGCGTCGCAGTGCACCTCGAATCGGTGTCTCGTGGAATTGGCGATACAGACCAAGTTGGACAGGGTCGGCACTGATAGGCAAAGAGTTTCGTCAGCTGGTCATAGCCATCGCAAGCGGCTTGGCCCGCGCACGTCCAAATTGCGCCGGTTCTCGCTCGGCGTGTTGCTCGTCGCTCTGGCTGGGAACGTCGTGTCAAAAGACATGGCGAAGATCGGAGTGCTCACCGAAAGTTGGGGGCCGACGCCGGCGGTCGCAGGTCTTCGTGATGGACTCGTCGCACTGGGGTACCGAGAAGGGGAGCAATTCGCCATCGGAGTGCGCTTTACGCGTGGCGAGGTGAAGGCGCTTCCGAATGCAATGCGCGATTTGCTGAACGCGGGCAGCACGATCATCTTTGCCAACGGTCCCAACGCGGCGAAGGTAGCGCAGGCGGCGACGACGACGCTGCCGATCGTGTTTGCGGCAGACATGCCAGACCCGGTTCAATTCGGGCTGGTGCGAACCTTCGCACGCCCTGGCGGAAACCTGACCGGCATTTCGGATTTGTCGCACGACCTCGTCCCTAAGCGACTTGAGGTCCTGAAGGAATTGTTGCCCGGTCTGAGGCGAGTAATCTTTCCTTACGATCCGAACGACGAGTCCGCGGTCGATGGGTTACGAATCTTCCGCGAAGCGGCGCGGCGCCTCGGGATCACGCTTATCGAGCGGCCGGTGCGAACCGAGGACGAAGCGCGAAAGGTCTTCTCTGTTCTTCGCAAAGGCGATGCCGATGCCGTAATGGTTCCCGGCACGCTGGCATTGAACATCCCCGGATCCATTCTCGATCTGACGTCGAAGCACGGGCTGCCGAGCATGTTCAGCGGTGCATTCTGGGTAGAGCGCGGCGCCCTCGTAAGCTACGGCGCCGACTTTTATGAATCAGGACGCCTCGCGGCGCGGCTGGTGGACAAGATCATCAAGGGCGAGAAGCCCGCGACGATCCCTGTGGAATCGAATCCGCACATCGAGCTCGTCATCAATTTGAAGGCAGCGAAAGCGCTGGGACTGTCCCTCGCGCCGTCGCTATTGCAGCGCGCCACTCGAGTGATCGAATAGGAGAAGTGATGAAAGCGATCGGTTTCGCAATGATGATGTTGGCAATGCTCGCGCTCGGAGACATCAAGTCCGCATCCGCGCTCGAACTGGGCAAGGCCGCGCCCGACTTCACGCTGGAGGACACCGCGGGCCAAAAAGTCAGCCTGAGCCAGTTCCGCGGGCAAAAGCTCGTGCTCATCGAGTTCATTGGTGCCGTGTTCGCGCCCACATGCTCGGCGAACGTGCACGAGCGCGGATTGGACTATCAGAAGTTCAAGGACCTCAACGTGCAGATCATCGGGATCAGCTCCGAAAACAGGTTCGCTCTGAAGGCGTTCTCGGATTCGGTGAAAACGCCGTTTCCGCTGCTGAGCGATCGGTATCTCGAGGCGATCAAGAGCTACGGTGTGTTGGCGCCCGACAAGGTTCGTGCTCTGCGTGCGTACTTCCTCGTCGACCAGAAAGGAATTTTGCGCGAACAATGGCTGCTAGGGCTCCCGGGGGACGACATGGTGTTCGCCAGCGCCCCGATCTTTGCGGCGATCCAGAAGATCAACGGCAGAAGTTGAAGGTCGGCGCGATCGCAAGCATCGTCGACGAGCTCGACTCGGCTTTCGCGCAAAGCCGCCAGATCGACCCGATCGCCGCACGCGTGCCGGGCTTCGACGTTCCGCATGCTTACGAAGTGCTCGCGCAATTGCATGCGCGTCGCGTCACGCGCGGCTGGCGTCCGCTCGGCCGCAAGATCGGCTTCACGAACACGACGATCTGGCAGCGCTACGGCGTCGACCGGTCGATGTGGTCGCACGTGTGGGATCGCACGGTGCACTTTGCACGCGACGACGACTGCGTATTGTCGACAGCAGGATTGATGGAGCCTCGCATCGAGCCGGAGGTCGTGTTCGGGCTTCGTTCATCAATTCCCGCCGGCAACGATCCACGCGCGGTTCTGAACGCGATCGAGTGGATCGCACCCGGGTTCGAGATCGTCCACAGCGTTTTCCCGCAATGGCGCTTTACGGCAGCCGATTGCACCGCGGCGCTCGGGTTGCACGCCTCGCTGGGCGTAGGAAGGCGTCATGCGATCACCGACGAAGAGCGCAGCATGCTCGTCGACAAGCTCGCACATTTCGATCTCGCTCTGTATCGAGAGGATCAACTGATCGAGACGGGACACGGGGCGAACGTGCTCGGCAGCCCGCTGTTGGCCCTGATGCACTTGCGCGACGTACTTGCTTCGCAGCCGCAATTCCCTCAACTCGCCGCAGGCGAAATCGTCACGACGGGAACGCTGACCGATGCATGGCCGGTGCGCTCGGGCGAGCGTTGGTCGAGCGATTACACGACGCTCGGCATCGACGGTCTTCGCGTCACACTGGCATGAGCTCGCGTAGCGTCCGCCGTTCAGATCGACTTCAAATATTCGACCAATTGTCGTTGCTGCTCTGCTGTGAGACCGAGGGCGCGCACGCGGTTGTAATGCGTGACGACATCCGGAAGCGTCGCTGCGCTGCCATCGTGAAAATACGGCGGATGCTGCCAGAGTGCGCGTAACGGCGTCGTGCGGTAGCCCTTGCTTGCCGAGCGTGCCGCGTAAGCGCCATCGACCCCGGTATCCGCGGGTGCGTGCAGCTTGTTGCCTTCGTTGTTGTCGGTTCCCGTCGCGCCGACATGACACGTGGCACACGCGCGATCGAAAATCGCACGGCCGCGCTCCGCTGCGGCTGCCTCGAAGCTTCCGGCGGGTGGCGGGGGCACCGGCAGGCTGTGTTGGTACGCGCGCAAGGCAGCGAGCTTCGGCGTGACCAGGTCGGGCGAATGCTTGACGTCGATGCCAAGTCGGGGCTCGGAGAAGTTGCCCTGCCCATGCATCTGCGTGACGGCGACGTAGGCGTTCCAATACGAAATCGATCCGTCTGCCGTGAACGTGGCGTTCCTCACCTGCGCCAAGCCGTAGGCAGGCGGCATCGCGAGCGGCGAGCTCTTGCCGTCGATGTTGTAGCGTGGGTCGTATTTCCCTTTGCCCCACGAGCGGTAGACCGCTTTCTGCTCGGCGCTCAGCGCGGGCGACAGCGCAACGATCGCGCCTACGTCGAGATCGGTATTGGCCCAGCCGTCGCGCCGACGCCCGATCCCCGGCAGCAGCGCGTTGTCCACCGTCGAATGACATAGCGCGCACGTGATGCCCACGCGGTCGATGTTGCCGTTCTGGTCGAAGGTCGCCTGCACTCCGACGACCGCGTTCTGTCGCAGCAGCTCCTTGGTTCCGCTCACCCCGAACGGATTGTGCAAGACGAAGCGTGCGAGGTTCAGGTTGTCGAGGTCGACCTTTAGCCCGAGCTTCAACGCTGCGAGCGGCGGCACCTCTTTTTCGATGACTTCATGCAATCGAGCCTTGTCGGTCCAGAATTGCTCGTCGCCGAACGTATCAAAGCGGAAGATGCGTTGACCCTCGATGACTTCCGGCGACATTGCCGCCGTGGGTTGCGGGTCGTTGGACCTTATGATTGCGCAACCGACGACTAGCAGCGTGGTTACGAGCGCTACGCCGGCGAAGCGGGCTGCCTTCATCGGGGTACGTGTACCGTGGGCGAACATGGAATCTCCGCTAGAGGTCGGTGAAGTCGCCAAGCAAGTGCATGATTATATAGAATAGGCAGTAATATTTGTCAAATTAGTAGATACCCCGTCGGCAGAAGCCTCACATTGGAAGCACTGAAACGCCAAAATCGACTGACGCAAGGAACGTCGGGCCGGATCGTCGAGCATCTGCGGCGCGCGCCGTCGACGATCGACGAGCTCGCGGCCGCGGTCGGCCTCACTCGCACGGCGGTTCGTGCCCAGCTCGCGACGTTGCAGCGCGATGGTACCGTCGAGTCGCGCGGCTCGCAGCGAGGAACCAGCAAGCCGGCGCATCTCTACGGCATCAGTGCGGACGCGGAGCTATTGCTTTCGCGGCTTTACATTCCGCTGTTGACCCAGCTTTTGCACGTGCTCGCGTCTCGCGTTCCGGGTCGCGAGTTCGATGCGATCCTGCGCGAGGTCGGCCGCGGCTTGATGGACGGCCGCACGATGCAGCGCGGCACGCTCGAAGAACGCGTGCATGCCGCCAGCGCGCTGCTCAATGACCTGGGCGGGGCGACCGAAGTTGATCGCGAAAACGATCGATTCGTCATACGAGGTCACGGCTGTCCGCTTGCAGCGGCCACGGCGAAATACCCGGAAGCGTGCAATGCGCTCGAAAGCCTGTTGAGCGAGCTGGTCGGCCATCAGGTGAACAAGTGCTGCGAGCGCTACGATCGGCGGAACTGCTGCTTCGAAGTGTTCAATCGTCCAACCGCATCCAAGGCGAAGCGGCGCTGACGTTCCGGGTCATTGCGCGTCCCTGACACGAACCGCGAGTCATTCCGCGCGCGCGATGACCGCGTAGCGCAACGGGGTGTTGGGATTGACGCCGTCGAACGGAAAGCAGGTGACGAGTGACAACGTCGTCGCATCCTCGTCGGCAGGCAGCGACAAACTGCGATGGTCCGTCACGAAGGCTCGCTCGACACGATAGGCTCTTGTCGTGCGATTTGCCGTCGTGACCACGATGCGTTGATTGCGCTCCAGCTTTTGCAGAAAAGCGAAATGTGTGTCGCGATGGCCCGTGACGACCGCATGTCCGCGCGAGCCCGGGATGGCAGATCGCTCCGCATGCCCCGGGCCCCATGCCAGCGTCCGGCCATTTGCGCCTTCGAGCACCAGCAAATCGACGTCGAGATCCGCAATGACAAGACGCGCCACCGGATGCGTATCGGCCCATGGCCACGGCTTGGCCGCTATGCCGGTTCGGCCTGTCTCGTTCCAAGCGCGATGCAGCAGTATCTGACCAAGACCTGCTTTAGCATGCAGATACGCCGCATCGGCGACATGCCACAGTGAGATCGCGAGCAAAGTTGTCGCAACGACGAAAACACCGCCGCGCCATCCGGGGGATGACGCGGCGGCGCGCGGTTCAACGCTTGATACAGCTGAGTGCATGGACAGCGCCGGAACTGCGCGCGAATCCGAACAACAGCATCGCAAGCATTGCACAGACGAACGCAATGACGAGATCGCGCGTGGCCGGTGTTGCGGTCTGCGGCAATCCACCGAAGATCGCCTCGTACGACTGACCGTCGGGAAGATTGCCCGCGACGGCAACCTTTCTCACGTCGATCCCCGGCGGCGCGGTGGGCGTGATGTCGACGGCAACCAGACTCGTGTGCTTGGTCACGAGATGATGTGCGAGCGCTACACGCACGATCTCGCTTTTCATATCGTCGGCGTTCGCGCCTTCGATCGCTGCATCCGACAAGGCGTCGATTTTCGCGCGCGCCCACAACACGCCGACGCCATCCGCGTTGCCCGACAATCCGAGCGGCACGCTCGCGCGCCATGCTTGGCCACCACGACGCCCTCGCAACACCACCTCTCCCGCAAGCGCTGAAAGCGCCGCATTCACAACGACCGGCTCACCCGCATACAGATCGGGCAGCTGGTGCGGCCATGCTTCGACGGGATACGGCCACTCCACGGTGAGGTCGGTTAGTACCGGGCTTTCGAGCTTGCGGAACAGCGCAGCCACGCGCTCCTGCACTTCGCGCGCGTTGCCGATGTAGGTGAACGTCCCGCGGCCGAATTGCGCGGCCTTGGTCATGAAATGACTGTTCGGTGCGCTGCCGATGCCGATCGTGAACAAGCGCCGATCGTCGAGCCGCTCACGGATCAATCGGAACAACTCGTCCTCGTTACCGACGGCGCCATCGGTCAGGAACACGATTTGACGCACGAAGCCTTCGACGCGTCCAGGCGCGAGGGCGAGCGTCAGCGCTTCGCGCATCTCGGTGCCGCCGTTCGCTTTCAACCCGCTCACGAACGAGCGCGCGCGACCGATCGTGGCAGGATCGACCGGCATCGGGGTCGCAAACAATGGCCGTGCATTGCTATTGAACTCGATGACGTTGAAACGATCACCCGACACCAGTCGCTCGAGCGCCATCAGCAATGCCGTCTTTGCCTGCACGATCGACGTACCCGACATCGAGCCTGACGTGTCGATGATGAACGTGATTTCGCGCGGCATTCTCGTACCGTTTGCTTCGCCCACGCTCGGCATCAACATCAAAAGCGCGTAAGCGCGTCCATTCTTCTGCTCACCGAACACCGCGGCACCTGGCGCACGACCGACATCCGGTGTCCATTCGATTTCGAAGTCGCGACTCGCGGGCACCGGACCATCGAGTGTCACCATCGTCTTTCCATCGGGCCGCTCGTCGAGCTTCACGCCGTGATAGCGGCTGTCGACTTTCGCCAGCGGAAATCCCGCGTCGATCGTCATTTTCAGCGTTACCGGCAGCACTGCGCCGTCGCTTGGGTGAACGACCGGCGGCGTGATGCGCGATGCATCCGAAACGACGTCGGTATCGAGCGCCCAACCGGTGCCTGTTGCCGCTGTTTGCAAAGGCGTACCAGGGTTGTAGCGCGGCGTGATCGCCATGGGAAAGCGCAGCGAAAAACGCCCACTGTCGTAGCGAAGCTTTTCCTGATATTCGATCGTGACGACAATCTCTTCCTTGGGTCCGATGGGCGCCACGCTCGTCGTAAACAAGTTCGGGCGCTCCTGCTCGACGAGTGAAGCTTTCCTGCCTTCGCTTCTTGCTTGCTCGTATTCCTTGCGTGCCTTGGCGCGCTCCCGGATTTGTCCTTCGAAGCGGCGCTCGCCGATGCGCATCTCGAGATGATCGACGGCAGCCGATTCCGGCAGCGGGAATACGTAAACACCCTCGCGCCAATCGTCGTTGGGGTTGACGAAGCGTTGCGTCACCTTGCTTCGCGCGACGAGTCCCGAAACGTTGATTTCGACATCGGTCGCGACCAGCGGCGCTGCAACCTCGCTGCCCTTGAAGCGCAATTCACCGCCTTGCAACTCCGCAGCCTCGGCAACGCTGGCGATGAAAAAGGCAGCGATCAACAGCGCGATGCTTGCGAACAAGCCCACTGCGCTCGCTTCGCAGGTCAAACGAACCAGCTCGCGCAACCCTTCACCGTGCAGGACCTTGCGGGCGGACGCTTCGGTGTTCATCGGTTTCCCGTGTGAGGTGCGCCGCCGGAAGGTTGGAGCCCCCGGCGGCGCGGCCGGCCTCGTTGAGATGCGCCGGAAACGTGGGACCGGTTCGCATCGTGTCGACCTAGCCGGAAGCAGGAAGCGACACGGCTCGCATTACGCTCGACGTTCCTGCAGGCGCGCGGGCGGCGTTGCGGCAAATCGGCGCGCGAATGTGGCAAACCCATGACGCGGCGATCTGCGACCCGTCGACGCTCGTATACTCGGCCGCCATGACACGCCGCATCGCCATCGTCGAGGACGAGCCCACGATTCGTGCGAACTATGTCGACGCGCTGCGCCGTCACGGCTACGAAGTCGTGAGTTTCGCGAATCGCGCCGACGCGATGGCCGCGTTTCGCACGCGCTTGCCCGACCTGGCGGTCATCGATATCGGGCTTGGCGGCGAGCCCGACGGCGGCTTCACGTTATGTCGTGACCTTCGCGCCCTCTCGTCAACGCTGCCGATCATTTTCCTCTCGGCGCGCGATTCCGATTTCGACATCGTCGCGGGGCTGCGCATCGGCGCCGACGATTACCTCACCAAGGACGCGAGCCTGCATCAACTGACCGCCCGCATCGCGGCGTTGTTTCGTCGCAACGACTTGTTGGCCGCACCGCCGAGCGTCGAGGACGTGATGGAACGGGGTCCGCTCGCGCTCGATCTGAAGCGCTTTCACGCGACCTGGCAGGGCCAGCCCGTGCCGCTCACGCTGACCGAGTTCTGGATGGTGCATTCGCTGGCGCGCCATCCGGGTCACGTCAAGGATCGCGACGCATTGATGCGCGACGCGAACATCGTCGTCGACGACGCGACGATCACTTCGCACGTCAAACGCATTCGTCGCAAGTTTCAAGCGATCGACGCTACGTTCGATGGCGTGGCCACGGTGTACGGCATGGGCTATCGGTGGAACGCGTAACGGGAGCGATGGAGCGGCCCGCGCCCGGATTCGTATTCGGCATTCGCAGCAAGCTCCTGCTCGTGCTGACGGTGTTTCTCGCGATTCCCTGGCTTGGCTACGCGTACGTGCAGGAGCTCGAACGCTTCTTGCGCGAGGCGCAGGAGCGCACGCTCGCCGGAACCGCACAGGCCGTTGCTACCACATTGCACGATCGTCCTGCCTTGTTCGCGACGCGTGACACCCGACGGACAAGCGCGGCCGACACGCCCGGCGCCCCCGAGATCGAGGAAATTCTGCACGCGTTGTCGCGCACGACGGCTCGCATATTCGTCGTCGATCGTGACGCAAACGTTCTCGCGCGAGCGGGAAGTTTGCGAAGGCCGCCGCAACCCGAACCAACCGCGACAGGAGGACTCGGTCAGCTGGCAAGCTGGATCGATCGCTACACGCTGCACCCGTTGTATGCGGCTTTGTTGACGCAGCCTACCGAGGATTTCAGCGATGACTTTCTCGAACGGCCGCTGCCATTCGCGAAGGAAGTCGAGGGTGCGCTCGCCGGGATTCTGACGACCGATCGCCGCAGCTCGCGCGACAATCGCGTGACGATCGTGACCGCTGCCCATCCGGTGTGGGTGCGTGACTCGGTGCAAGGCGCGGTGATCGTCGAGGAAACGACCAATGCAGTGCTCGCCGAGCGCAATCGCGCATTCGAGCGACTGTTCACGCTCGTGCTCGCGGTCACATTGATCGGCGCCGTTGCGCTTACGATTTTTGCGTCACGCCTGTCAGGACGCATCAGGCGCCTGCGCGACGAGATCGAGCAAGCGATCGATGCCAAGGGACGCGTGCGACATATCGCGGCGGGATCGGATTCGAGCGATGAGATCGGCGACTTGTCACGAAGCTTTTCATCGGTGCTCGCGCGGCTGGCCGATTCAGCGGCGCATCGCGAGCAACTCGCCAGCCGGCTGTCGCACGAGCTGCGCACTCCGATTGCCGTCGTTCGAAGCTCGCTCGATAATCTGCAGAGCGGCACTGTTCCCAACGAGGCGCGCGTGTACCTGACGCGGGCACAGGGAGGACTCGATCGGCTCGCGCAAATCCTGACGCGCATGGGCGAGGCGACGCGGCTCGAGCAAAGCGTGCACGAGGCCGAGCTCGAGCGCTTCGATGTTGCGGCGCTGGTGCGCGGCTGCGTCGACGGCTATCGCACGGCTTATGCGCCGCGTGAGTTCGTTCTCGAATGCGGGGACGTTGCGATCGAAGTAATAGGCGCACCGGATCTCATTGCGCAAATGCTCGACAAGCTGGTGGCGAACGCGATCGAGTTCGGCGCGCACGCAAGCCCTGTCGTTGTGCGTGTCGAGCGTGTCGATGACACCGCATTGCTCTCGGTGAGCAACGATGGCCCATTGCTCCCGGAGGCGATGCGCGATCGCCTGTTCGAGTCGATGGTCTCGGTGCGGCCCGATGGCAGCCGGGATGGCGTGGCGCCGCATCTTGGCCTCGGCCTCTATATCGTGAGGCTCGTCGTGGAATTGCACCGCGGCAGCGTTCGCGCTGACAATCGCGCCGACGGCAGCGGGGTCGTCGTGACGGTTACGCTGCCGGTGACCGCGGCGGGCCAAGCGTAGCGCTTGTTACGGGTTACGATTCACTTCCTTTCGACCCTTCGAACATCATCATGCCGATGTCCGACCACATGAAGTCGTTGCGCGCAAAAGTCGGCAACGATCTTCTGCTCGTGCCCACCGTTGCCGTTTACGCCTTCGATA
Organism: Casimicrobiaceae bacterium; assembly: GCA_035536295.1. GTDB lineage: Bacteria > Pseudomonadota > Gammaproteobacteria > Burkholderiales > Casimicrobiaceae > VBCG01. The sequence goes on along the minus strand of DATLOI010000104.1, from coordinate 26,059 downwards.
CCTCGGGTCGCGTGCTGCTGGTGCGCGATGCGCAAAGCGGACAGTGGACGAGTCCCGGCGGCATGATCGATCCCGGCGAGAGTCCCGCGACTGCGGCTGTGCGTGAAGTGTGGGAAGAAGCGCGCATGCACGTCGAGCTCACGCATATTGTCGGTGTGTTCGGCGGGCCGAGCTTTTCAGTGGTCTATGAGAATGGCGATCAGCTCGAGTTCGTCACCACCGTATTCTCTGCACGTCCGTTGCGCGGTGAAGCGACTCCCGATGGGGTTGAAACCACCGAGGCTCGTTGGTTCACGCGCGCTGAAGTCGAGATCCTCGATCGCCGCGCGCATCTGCACAAGACACTGGGCGCAGCCTACGCGTTCAAGGGTCATGCGCTGTTCGATGCGGCAACGTGGCAGCCTTCGTCACGCTAGGGCGTTCCCATAGCGCGAACAGGCCCTAGTCGATGGCGCAAGAGCAGAAATGGCCGGATCGTCTGTGGCTCGTACGCCACGGACAGAGCGCTGGCAATGTCGCACGTGACGCCGCCGAGGCGGCCTCGCTTGCGCTGATCGACACCAAGGACCGCGACATGGACGTGCCGCTGTCGCCGCTTGGTCAGAAGCAAGCTGAATCGCTCGGTCACTGGTTCGGGGCCCAAAGCCCGGAAGAGCAGCCGAGCGTTGTGTTGTGCTCGCCGTACGCGCGAGCACGCGAGACCGCGCGAATCGTGCTCGCGGCGTCGGGCATCGATGCCGATTCGGTTTCATTGATTGCGGACGAGCGCTTGCGCGAGAAGGAATTCGGCTCGTTCGATCGTCTCACCAAGATCGGCATCGCACAGAAATATCCCGAGCTTGCAGAGCAGCGCGCCCATGTCGGCAAGTTCTATTTCCGCCCCCCGGGAGGCGAGAGCTGGTGCGATGTGATCCTGCGCTTGCGCAGCACGCTCGACATGATCACGCGCGAGCATCGGCGCGAGCGCGTATTGATCATCGCGCATCAAGTCATCGTCAACTGCTATCGCTATCTGTTGGAACGCCTCGACGAGCAAACGATTCTCGAGATCGATCGCAAAGCCGACGTACCCAACTGCTCGGTGACGGCGTATGTGTTCGATCGCAGCGCAGGTCGCCACGGCAAGCTCGTGCAGCAACTCGTGAACTTCACCGCACCGTTGGCAGCCGAAGGCACTCCCGTCACGGCGGAGAAGGACCAGCCAACCAAGCCGCGATGAGCATCAGGAAGCGCAAGCCGCGCAGACGCGAGCCGATCGATGTCGACGACGCGATGCTGCGCGCCTGGCCGTTGCCGGAGCTTCCAGGCGATGCCGACAAGGAAGAGCGCGGGCGCCTGTTGATCATCGCCGGCTCGCGCGAGATCCCGGGAGCGGCACTACTCGCTGCAGTCGCGGCGCTGCGCGCGGGCGCTGGCAAGCTCGTCATGGCGACTGCGCAAACGGTCGCGATTCAAATGGCGCTCGCCGTGCCGGAAGCGCGTGTTGTTGCGCTCGAGGAAACGGGTAGTGGCGGAGTGCGAATCGATCGCAGATTGTTCGAACCACGCTACGACGCAGTGCTGATCGGTCCCGGCATGCAGGATGCAAAAGCGACGGTCGCGCTCGTCGACGAGGTGCTGATATCGGCACCCGACTCATCGATCGTGCTCGATGCGCTCGCGATGGATGTCATGCGCGAAACCCGCGAAGCCTCGCACGCTGCGTTGCTTTGCACGCCACACGCGGGCGAGCTTGCCCATCTGACCGGGCGCGACAAGGAGACCATCGTCGCGGATCCGCTCGCAGCAGCGCTGGGCTTTGTCGAAAAGCGCGCGACCACCGTCGTGCTCAAAGGGGCCACCACGTTGATTGCCGCGCGTGGCGAGTTGCCATGGCGACATCAAGGCGGCAATGCAGGCCTTGCCGTGTCCGGGTCGGGTGATGTACTTGCCGGAATCATCGCCGGGCTCGCAGCGCGGGGTGCGCCGCTCGCGCAAGCGGCTGTATTCGGCGTTGCATTGCACGCACGTGCCGGCGAGCGCTTGGCCGCGCGCTTCGGCACGCTCGGCTATCTGTCGCGGGAAATCGCCGATGAAGTCCCGCGCTTGATGCACGAATTGTCCGTTGCAACGGCGTCGAGGCGATAATTCGTGATCGACGTCCCGCGGCGTGTTCGTCAAGCACGCCTCCGAAGGAAACCCTCATGAACGCACCCGATCAGCACGATGCTTTGCTAGGCCAAAGCGGTTCGCGCTTCGATACGCACGAGGTGCGCAATCAGGCGCGTCCGGCCACCGGATTCAACGCTTTCAGTGACGACATCGTGTTGACGGCGGCGATTGCACGCGAAGCGCCGTGGGCGGTTGAGCGGTGCGCGGCGCTCGGCGCGCTGGCCGGCGAAGAACGCGTGCAAGACGCAGCGCGGCTCGCCAACAAGCACCACCCGGAACTCAAGACGCACGATCGTTTTGGCAATCGCGTCGACTGGGTCGATTTTCATCCGGCGTGGCACGAGCTCATGCAACTTGCGTATCGCCACGAAGTGCACTCGCTTGCATGGACTGCGAAAGAACGTCAGCCGCACTACGCGCGCGCCGTTCTCTCGTACCTATGGAATCAAATCGAGCAAGGCACCGGCTGCCCGACCGGAATGGCTTATGCGGCGTTCGCGGGCTTCATCGGCACACCGGCTTTGAAAATCTGGTCCGACAAAATCACGGGCAACGACTACGAATTCAGCCGCGCCGAAGTGGCGCAGAAAAAAAGCGTGGTCGTCGGCTACGCGATGACTGAAAAGCAGGGCGGATCGGATTTGCGCGAGACCCAGACGAGCGCACGCTATTCGCACAGCCATCAATATCATGGCGCGCGGGCCGATTGGTACACGCTGACGGGTCACAAGTGGTTCTGCTCGGTCCCCGTGGCCGATGGATTTTTCACGCTCGCCAAAGTCGATGGCGCGGTGACGTGCTTCTTCCTGCCGCGAACGTTGCCCGACGGGAGCTACAACCGCTTTTTCATTCAACGCCTGAAGGACAAGTGCGGCAACCGCTCGAACGCATCGAGCGAAGTCGAGTACGCGGGCACGCTGGCTTTGCGGGTGGGCGAAGAAGGGCACGGCATTCGCGAAATTCTGTCGCACGCGCATTGGACGCGGCTCGATTTCGCGGTCGGATCGGCAGGATTGATGCGCCAGGCGCTGACGTTGGCGCTTTCGCACGCGTCGGCGCGACGCGGATTCGCCCGCCCGCTTGCCGAGCAGCCGATGATGGCCAACGTGCTCGCCGACCTCGCCATCGAAGTCGAAGCTGCAACACTATTGGCGCTGCGTGCGGCAAAGGCAACCGACCACCTCGAAACCAGCGAACAGGAAAGGCGCTTCTCCCGCATCGCGACACCGGCTGCCAAATACTTCAATTGCTCGCGAGCGCCGGCGATTGCCTACGAGGCATTGCAGTGTCATGGCGGCAACGGTTTCATCGAAGAGAATCCGATTGCTCGCCTGTATCGCGAGGCGCCATTGAACAGCGTTTGGGAGGGCACGGCCAACATGATGTGCATGGATGTGCGCCGCGCGATTGTCAAAGATCGCTTCGCGTTGGATGCCGTGCTCGCGGAGATTGGCGAAGTTCGAGGCGCCGATGCCCGCTTCGATCGCTTCGTGACGCACACACATCGATTGCTCGACCAGGCCTGCAACGACGAGTTCTTGACGCGCGCTGCGACCGAGTCGCTTGCCCGCGCGATTTCCGGCGCCGAATTGATCAAGCACTCGACCAAGGAGGTAGCGGAGACCTTCATCTCAACGCGTCTTGACGGCAACGCCTGGGGCTCGATGTTCGGTACGCTGGGCATGTCGATCGATAAAGCGACGGCTGATCGCATCGTAGAGCGCGCGCGGGTCGTTTGACGGGCAGAAATCGTGACTGCGCCGCCACCCTTCATTCCGCTGTACTCGGCGTTCGCGTCGGCGTACTTCCTTTCTTATCTCTATCGGACCGTCAACGCGGTCATCTCGCCGGAACTGACGCGCGAATTGAATCTCGCGCCCGCTTCGCTCGGCTTTCTCACCAGCGCGTATTTCGTCGCGTTTGCCTTGATGCAAATCCCGCTCGGCATGCTGCTCGATCGCTACGGGCCTCGCCGCGTCGAGCCGGCGTTGCTTGCAATCGCTGCGACCGGTGCCTTGTTGTTTGCCTACGCGGATACGTTGCCCGGACTTGCGACCGGTCGAGCGATCATCGGCGCCGGCGTCGCGGCATGCTTGATGGCGCCCCTTAAAGGCCTTGCACTTTGGTATCCCGTCGAGCGCCACGGGTCACTGGCGGGTTGGATCATGGTCGCGGGTGGATTGGGTGCGCTTGCCTCGACTGCGCCGCTCGAAGTCGCGCTGCGCTTCATGAGTTGGCGCAGCGTGTTCGTGGTGCTCGCCGCATGCACGTATGCAGTCGCGTTGTGGCTTTGGCTGCGCGTGCCGGATGCCGCCACACCGACGAGCGCCGTCGGGCTTCGCGAGCAATGGCAGGGCGTTCGCCGCGTGTTCGCGCATCCACGTTTTTGGTGGATCGCACCGCTCGGTGGGTTTGGCATGGGCGCGTTCATGGCGATTCAGGGACTGTGGGCCGTTCCCTGGATGATGGAAGTCGACGGCGTGTCGCGCGCCGAGGCGGCAACGAGCCTTTTCGCACTGTCACTTTTGATCCTTGCCGGCTACATCGCGATCGGCTTGTTCGCGAGCGCGCTCGCACGTCAAGGGATCGGCGCGCGGCATCTCTTTGCCGCGGGTTTCACGTTGAATGCATTCGCGCTCGCCGGCATCGCGATGCATATTCCCGGCCGCACGATCTGGTGGGGCTTGTACGGGCTTGGCGCTGCCGCGAACATTCTCGCGTTCACCGTTCTCAACGAAGGCTTCCCCGTCGAGTTCGCCGGTCGCGCGAATACCGCGCTCAACCTGGTCATGTTTGCCGGCAGCTTTGCGACACAGTGGGGAATCGGCCTTCTCGTTGACATTGCAGGTGTGAGTCTCGGCGCCGAGACCGCCACGGGACTGACCTATGCGTTCGGCCTGGTCCTGATTCTTTATCTCGCTGCCCTCGCGTGGTTCGCGATCGGCTGGCGACGCTTCGCGCCGAGCGTCGCGGCGAAGCCGGCAACTATCTGAAATGCATCTTCACGTTCTCGGCATTTGCGGAACGTTCATGGGCGGGCTTGCTGCGCTTGCCAAGACCGCGGGACATCGCGTCACCGGCTGCGACGCGAACGTGTATCCGCCGATGTCGACGCAGCTTCGCGAGCTTGGGATCGAGCTGACCGAAGGCTACGGCGCAGCCCAACTGGAAGGCGTCGCTGCGAATGCAGATTTGTTTATCGTCGGCAACGTGATCACGCGCGGCAATCCGCTGATGGAGGCGATTCTCGATCACGGTCTTGCTTATACGTCGGGACCCGAGTGGCTCCGCGACTCCGTGCTCGCGAAACGCTTCGTGCTGGCGGTCGCCGGCACGCATGGCAAGACAACCGCGGCCGCGATGCTGGTGTGGATTCTCGAGCACGCGGGTCTCGCGCCGGGATTTCTGATCGGCGGCGTTCCGCTCAACTTCGGCGTGTCCGCCCGACACTCGGACAGCGGTTTCTTCGTGATCGAGGCCGACGAGTACGACACCGCGTTTTTCGACAAGCGCAGCAAGTTCGTTCATTACCGTCCTCGCACCGCGATCTTGAACAATCTCGAATACGATCACGCCGACATCTTTCCCGACCTCGCGGCAATCGAAACACAGTTCCATCATCTGGTGCGCACCGTTCCCGCGAGCGGCAAGCTCGTTGTCAATGCCGAGGAGGCAAGCCTCGCGCGAGTGCTCGCGCGCGGCGCGTGGTCGGCAATCGAGCGCTTCGCGGGCGCTGACATCGCCACACCCGAGGGCCAACCGATGCCCGAGTGGCGCATCGGTCACGACGGCAAGGTGACCCATGCGGGTGCGCCGCAAGGCTACGTGCGTTGGCCGGTGGATTCGACACAGTACGGACGCCACACGCGTATGAATGCACTGGCGGCGATCGTCGCCGCGCGTCACGCCGGCGTGCCCGTGCAATCGAGTCTTGCAGCGCTTGCCGAGTTTCGTGGCGTCAAGCGGCGTCTCGAGCGCATCGGTCAAGTGCGCGGCGTAACCGTGTACGACGACTTCGCGCATCATCCGACAGCCATTGCAACCACGATCGCGGGATTGAAGCGCATCGTGAACGGACAGCGTGTCATCGCCGTGCTCGAGCCGCGCTCGAACACGATGAAGCTCGGGGCGATGAAAGAGGCGCTCGCACGCAGCCTGCGCGAAGCCGATCACACGTTCTGCTATGCGCCGGCGAAACTGGGATGGGACGTTGCCGCGGCGTTGGCCCCGCTCGGCTTTCGCGCTTTCGTGAACGAAGACGTCGATCGCATCGCCGATGCAGTAGCATCACTTGCGCGCAACGGTGACCACGTGGTCGTCATGAGCAATGGCTCGTTCGGCGGCGTGCACGAGAAAATACTCGCGGCTTTAGTCTCGCTAGGGCGCTGAACATCGCTTCGTGCCGACGATCGTCTATTTGCACGGGTTTCGAAGCTCGCCTGCCAGCGTCAAAGCGACGCTTTTCGCGCGCGCGGTCGAGGCGCTCCCCGACAGCGGGCGGCCGTCTCTTCACATTCCGTTTCTGCGTGAAAGCCCGCAAGCGGCGATCACCGAAGTAAGGCAATGGATCGAGCACAGTGTCGATGATCCTTCGCACACGTTGACGCTCATCGGAAGCTCGCTCGGCGGCTTCTACGCAACCTATCTGTGCGAACGCTTCAACGCGCGCGCGGTCGTCATCAATCCCGCGATCAGGCCATTCGAGGATCTTGCGTCCTATCGCGGACCGCAGACGAACATGTATACCGGCGCAACCTTCGTCGTGACCGATGCGCACATGCATGAGCTACGCGCGCTTGCCGTTCGTCGCCTCGCGCATCCGGAGCGATACTGGATGCTCGTGCAAACCGGCGACGAGGTGCTCGACTATCGCGAGGCGATCGCGTTCTATGCCGGCGCGCATCAGCTCGTCGAGGGAGGCGGTGATCATTCGTTTCGCGGCTTCGAAAAGCAGGTACCCGCGATACTGCGTTTCGCAGGTTTGGCGGCTTGAAAGCTACAAGAAGCGCACCCATCTGTACACCGTCGTTTTGCTGCGCTGCGCCTTTCCAGGTATCGACATCGAGGCGTAATGTGCAGCGTATAGATTTGTCGAAGACCGTGTCATGCAACAGCGCTCCAAAGGGACGCCGCTCCCGAAATCCTCTCCCTCGTCGCAACGTGCATCGCGCTCGCATGCATTGATCGCGCGCGAGCGTGCCTCCGGTGCGCGCAATTACGAGCCGCTGCCGATCGTCCTTGCGCGCGGCGAAGGGTCGTGGATCACCGACGCCGACGGTCGGCGTGTGCTCGACTTGATGGGCGCTTATTCGGCGGTGAGCTTCGGACACGGGCACCCGCGTATCGTCGGTGCGCTGATCGAGCAGGCGCAAAAGCTTGCAGTGACGTCGCGCGCTTACTACAACGATCAGCTGCCGTTGTTGATGGAGCGTCTTGCGCGCATCACGCGCCTCGATCGTGTGTTGCCCGCAAGCGGCGGCGCGGAAAGCGTCGAAACGGCGATCAAGGCCGTGCGCAAATGGGGTTACAAGGTCAAGGGAATTGCCGATGGGCGCGCTGAAATCATCGCGTGCCGCGGCAATTTTCACGGGCGCTCGATAGCGATCACGGGATTGTCGACCGAGCCGCAATATCGCGAGGGCTTCGGCCCGTTTCCACCGGGATTCAAGACGATTCCTTACGGCGATGCGCAAGCGCTCGAGCACGCGATCACGCCACAAACCGCGGCGTTCCTGGTCGAGGCGGTGCAGGGAGAAGCGGGCATCATCGTGCCGCCCGATGGCTATCTCGCACAATGCGCGGCAATCTGTCGCGCGCACAACGTTCTATTGATCGTCGATGAAGTGCAGACTGGATTGGGGCGCACCGGTTACTTTCTCGGCTGCGAGCACGATGCCGTTGCACCCGACGCCGTCATTCTCGGCAAGGCGCTCGGCGGCGGGTTGTTGCCGGTTTCCGCATTCGTCGCAACGGAAGAGGTCATGCAGGTGTTCCGGCCCGGCGACCATGGCAGCACGTTCGGCGGCAACCCTCTCGCAGCAGCGGTGGCGATGGCGGCACTCGATGTCTTGTTTGACGAGCGCCTGATCGAACGCGCGCGAGCGCGCGGTGCAACGTTGCTCGCCGAGCTTCGCACGATCGACAGCCCGCTCGTGCAGGAAGTGCGCGGCAGGGGCCTTTTGATCGGCATAGAGATCGATCCCAAGCTTGCTGACGCGCGCACCGTCGTGCTGAAGCTTCTCGAGCGCGGCATTCTGTCGAAGGACACACACGGAACCGTCGTGCGCATCGCGCCGCCGCTCAATATCGAGGACAGCGCGCTCGACTGGGCAGTAACCGAGATCCGAAAGACGATGAAGGCGCTGGAACGGGAGCTTAAGGCCGCCTGAGGCCCGCGCTCGTCGTAAGATGCGCTCATGTCGGCGCCGTCCAGCCTCCTCGTCGTGGCGATCAGCTCGCGCGCGCTGTTCAACTTCGAGGAAGAGAATCGCGTCTTCGATCCCTCCGACGACAGTCGCTATCGCGAGCTGCAACTGTCGCGTATCGACGAGCCGGCACGCCCCGGCATCGCATTTCACCTGGTCAGAAAGCTTCTCGCGTTCAACGCCGACGGCGCGCGGCGCGTCGAAGTCGTGATTCTGTCGCGTAACGATCCGGTATCGGGATTGCGGGTGTTTCGCTCGGTCAAAGGCGCGGAGCTTGCGATCGAGCGCGCCGTTTTCACGCGCGGGCGCTCGCCTTACTCATATCTCGAGCCGCTGAAGGCGAATCTGTTCTTGTCCGCCAACGTCGAAGACGTGCGTGGTGCGCTTGCCGCGGGCTTTCCGGCCGCGCACGTTTATCTGCAATCGAATCTCGTCGATTCGCACCCCGACGAAGTGCGCATCGCGTTCGACGGAGACGCCGTGCTCTTCGCCGACGAAGCCGAGCGTGTATATCAGCGAGAAGGGCTGTCGGCGTTTCAGTTGCACGAGGCAGATCGTGCGACGCGGCCGTTACCGCCGGGGCCGTTCAAGCCTTTGCTCGAAGCGTTGCACCGGCTGCAGATCGCCGACGACAAGAATCAGGTGGCGATGAAATTGCGCACGGCGCTGGTCACCGCCCGCAGCGCGCCGGCACACGAGCGCGCCATTCGAACCTTGATGGACTGGAACATCGACGTCGACGAAGCGATGTTCCTCGGCGGTCTTGACAAGGGACCCTTCCTGCGCGAATTCGAGCCGGATTTCTATTTCGACGATCAGACGCGACATGTCGAAAGCGCCGGCGAGCACGTTCCCGCCGGACATGTTCCGCACGGCGTGGTCAACGAGTCGTGAATCGTCGTCGCGCGGCAGTTGCGATCGCCATCGCCACGTTTGTCGTGGCGTGCCCGACCTTCTCGCGTGCGAAGATGCGGCGCATCGGATTTCTCTCAGCGCGCCGTCGACCCGATTCGCTCGACGCCGATTACTACGGCGCGTTCCCGCGACGTCTTCGCGAGCTGGGCTACATCGAAGGCGAAAACATCGCGATCGAATGGCGCTACGCCGGTGGCGACTACGACCGGATCGCCGGCATGGCCGACGAGCTGGTGCGCATGAATGTCGATGTATTGCTGGCACTGGGTCCGCCGGTCGCGCTTGCGGCGCAAAAGGCAACCGCAACGATTCCTATCGTGTTCGTCGTCTCTGCCGATCCAGTGAAGATCGGATTGGTCAAGAGCTTGTCACGTCCCGGCGGCAGTATCACCGGAATCAGCAATCTCGGCGGCGAGCTGACGCGAAAGCATCTCGAGTTGTTGCGCGATGCGATGCCGAAACTGTCGCGCGTTGCGTTGCTCGTCAATCCTGCCAATGCTGCGCACCCCGAGATGGCGCGCGAACTGCAACGCCATGCACAGAACGTTGGCGTGGCCATCGTGGCGGTCGATGCACGCAGCGCAGGTGATCTCGAAGGCGCCTACGCTGGGATGAAGCGCGAGCGGGCAGCTGCGCTCATCGTTCCGCTCGATCCGCTTTTCATTCAGCTTCAACCCGAGATCGCGCAACTCGCGATAAGGGAGCGAATTCCTTCGATATTCGCGACCTGGGACGCCGCGAGTGCAGGTGGGCTGATGAGTTACGGTCAGAACCAGGTCGAAATCCATCGACGCCTCGCTGATTACGTCGACAGGATATTGAAGGGCGCGAAGGCGGGCGATTTGCCCGTAGAGCAGCCGACGAAGATCGAGCTTGCGATCAATCTCAAGACTGCGCGAGCGCTGGGGCTCGTGCTGCCGCAGACGTTACTGAATACGGCCGATCGTGTGATCGAATGAGCACGATTCGTTGTTGCTGGCATCACTTCGACGCATCGGGAAAGAACAGCTGCTCGCCGTCGATTTTGTAGCTTGCGATGGCCGCCTGACCTTCCTTCGATACAACCCAGTCCATGAATGCGAGCGCCTCGGGTTTTTTCACGTGCGGGTGCTTGGCCGGGTTGACCAGAATGACGCCATAAGGATTGAACATGCGCCGATCGCCTTCGACGACGATGCGAAGCTCGCCGCGATTCTTGAATGCAAGCCAGGTCGCGCGATCGGAGAGAATGTAGGCGTTCATTGCCGATGCCGTATTGAGAGCGGGTCCCATGCCCGATCCCGTTTCGCGATACCACGATCGATCACCCGCGGTGGGATCGATGCCGGCCAGCTTGAAGTAGCGCAATTCCGCAGCGTGCGTGCCGCTCTTGTCGGCACGCGAGACGAACGCTGACTTTGCCTCGGCGATCGCTTTTATTGCGGACGCGACGTCTTTGGTTCCCGCAATCTTCGCCGGATCGCTTTTCGGGCCGATCAGCACGAAATCGGTGTACATGAGGTCGCGCCGATCGACGCCTGCGCCGTCGGCAACGAATTTGTCCTCGGCGGCTCGATCGTGCACGAACACGACGTCTGCATCGCCACGTCGGCCGACGTCGAGCGCTTGGCCGGTGCCGAGTGCGACGACTTTGACCTGGATGCCGGTCCTGTGCGTAAAGATCGGCAGGATGTGGCCGAACAGTCCCGACTGCTCCGTGGATGTCGTCGAGGCGACGACGATCGATTTGTCTTGCGCAAATGCGGGGACGATCAGCGCGGCAATCAATGCAAACACGCACAACGAACGTCGCGTTAGTGCCAAGGCAGCTCTCCTTTCAGGAATGCATCGGCCTCGGCTGTTGCCGGACTAGCGAAAAAACGCTCGACCGTTGCGCGCTCGGCGATTCGCCCGCGATCGATGAAAATCACCTCGTCGCCGATTCGCTGCGCCTGACCGAGGTTGTGCGTCACCATCACGATCTTCGTGCCGCTTTCGTGAATGGACTGCACGATTGCCTCGATTTCGCGCGTTGCCGCCGGATCGAGATTCGCGGTCGGCTCGTCGAGAAACAAGACTTCGGGATCGCACATCCACGCTCGTGCGAGTGCCAGGCGTTGCTGCTCGCCCGCCGACAACGTGCGCGCCTGGCGGGAGGCGAATCGCCCCAGGCCAACGCGTTGCAAGGCGACATGCGCGCGCGCTTCGCGTTGGATCAAAGGAACGCCACGCACGGCGAGGGCGAACAAGAGGTTGCCGAAGACACTGCGTCGCAGCAGCACCGGACGCTGGAACACCATCGCCTGTCGACGCGGCTCGCGCCCCACCTCGGATTGCGACCAGCGCACGCGGCCAGATGTCGGCGCGATGAGCCCATGGCAGATTCTCATCAACGCGCTCTTGCCCGCTCCGTTCGGGCCGAGGATCAGCGTGCGCGGCCCAGCGCGAAGCTCGAGATCGATGCCCTCGAGAATGGTTCGCTCGCCGATGGTGAATCCGACGTTCTCGAGCGACAGCGGCAACAATGGTGTTTGCTCAGCCATGATGCTTTTCGGTGTAATCCCGCACGAATTGCGCACCGACGTTCAGCACGAGCACGATGGCGAGCAGCACGAAGCCGAGACCAAGTGCAAGCGGCAGATCGCCTTTCGATGTCTCGAGGGCGATTGCGGTGGTCATCACGCGCGTCACGCCATCGATGTTGCCGCCGACGATCATCACGGCGCCGACTTCGGCGATCGCGCGCCCGAACGCGGCGAGAGCGATCGTGGCCAGTGAATAGCGCAAGTCGTGCAGAAGGGCGAACGTCGATCGGAGCGTGCTCGCGCCGAGCGAGCGGAATTGCTCGTGATAATCGCGCCAGGCGTCGGCGACCGACTGGCGCGTGAGCGCGGCGATCAGTGGAAATACCAGCACTGCTTGTGCGATCACCATCGCTTGCGGCGTGAACAAGAGACCCGCCGCTCCCAGGGGACCCGCGCGCGAAAGCAAGAGATAGATCGCAAGCCCCACCACGACCGCGGGAAGTCCGAGCAGGGCGTTGAGCGCCACGATGATTGCCTTTTGACCCGGGAAGCGCGTGATCGCCAGCGCGGCGCCAACCGGGAAGGCGACGATCGCGGCGATCAGGACGGCGGCGGAGCTCACGCCGAGCGAAAGCACGACGATGTCGTAGAGCTTCGCGTCGGCGCGCACGATCATCGAGAGCGCCGCATCGAATGCGGGGCCGACGGTGGTCATCGCCGATGCTCTGCGGTCACTAAATAGGCATAATCGTGCATAATTAGACCGCCGCTATAGACGACCGGTGTCGCACAGCGGCTACGCAATGGTAGCGGGTGCGCCACCGGGCGATCGAAATATGCAGTAACTTGCCGAATGAAGCTGACGTCGTCGCTAGCTTGGACCGTGCGGTCTGAAGCGGGCGGAAGTGCCCAATCGATCGACGCGCGCGTGATAGCGCTGCTCCTGGTGATCCGCCAGCGCGGCTCGCTCGCGGCGGCGGCCCGCGAGAGTCGGGTGCCGTATCGCACGGCATGGGCGCTTCTCGAAACGACCGAACGCCGGATCGGAACGTCGTTGGCGACGTTGCAGCGCGGGCGCGGCGCGGTGCTCACCCCGTTTGCGATGCAATGGGTTGCCGCGCACGAGGCTGCCAGCGCGCTGATCGCGGCCCGCGTTCCTTCTCTCGATCTTGCAAAACGACGAAGCGAACTTCGCAACGTCGCGCCTTCGCTTCGTATCGCCGCAAGCCACGACCTCGCACTCGCGCAACTCCGCGACCACTGGCAGCAAGGCTACGGGATAATGCTCGCCTTCCACGGCAGCGCGGAAAGTCTTGCTCTCTATCGTGCGAACGAAGTCGACGTCGCAGGCTTCCATTTCGCTGCGTCACGCAATCGCGACGAGCCATTGCTTGCACTCCTGCGCGGCGATCGCGACGCGACATTGCGTTTCATCACGCGAGTTCAGGGCCTGATGCTTCCGCGCGGCAATCCACGACGCGTTCGCATGCTTGCCGATGTCGTCCGGAAGGACTTGTCGATCGTGAACCGGCAGCCAGGCTCGGGTACGCGGCTGCTGATCGATCGCCTGCTCGACCAGGAAGGCATCGAAGCAACTTCGCTGCGCGGCTATTCGAACGAGGAATTCACGCACGCCGCAGTGGCGGCGACCGTCGCGGCCGGCAAGGCCGATGCTGGATTCGGCATCGAGGCCGCGGCGCATCAACATGGGCTCGCGTTCGTTCCGCTCTTGCGTGAGACCTATCGATTCGTTTGTCGTCGGCGTGCGCTCGACAGCGATGCGATCGTCGCTTTTCGAGAATTGCTCAACGATTCCAGCACATTCGCGGTCATCGAGGCATTGCCTGGATACAACGCGGATCGACCGGGCGCCCTTGTCGACCGCAAACCAGCTTGATCCGTCGCCATTTGTGCGCGCTGGAGCGCGTCGGGCTCCGAGCCGAATTGAACGTCCTCGCTTCTCCTAATAAAATAGTCCTTAGGTCGAAGCGACCGCGCGACCGGACTTCGTCTCAGCCAAACACCGCCACAGGAAACGGAGAAAAACATGATTCATGAATCCATGCGATTGCTCTTTGCGGCGTTCGCGCTGTCGTTCGTTACTGCGACTTTCGCCGCGGACAGTGCGCAGAAGCAGCCGAAGATGACGCCAAAACAGCAGGCGGAGATGGACGCGTACATGAAGGCCGGTACGCCCGGGGCCGCACACACCGCATTGGCCTCAACCGCGGGGAACTACGACATCAAGATGAAGAGCTGGATGGAGGCGGGTGCACCGCCCATGGAGGAGTCGGGCACCGCAACTCGCAAGATGGCGCTCGATGGCCGCGTGCTCATCGAAGAAGTGAAGTCGACGATGATGGGAAAGCCTTTCATCGGGCAAGCCATGACCGGCTACGACAATGTCACCGGCAAGTACTGGTCGACCTGGAACGACAACACGTCGACCGGCCTGATGTTGAGTGAAGGCACCTGCGATGCGAGCAAGTCATGCAAATTCACCGGCAGTTGGAACGATCCGGTCAAGAAAGGTCGCGTGAAGGCAAGAATGACCTCGCGCTGGACGAATCCGAGCACTGAAGTTTTCGAGATGCACGGGCCGGGCAGAGACGGCAAGGAAATGAAAATGCTGGAGATCACCTACACCAAAAAGTAACGTCGACGCAGTCGTCTCGACGGACGCTCGCGTCATCCCGCAAGATCTCGACGCGGTCGGCTCACGCGCACGCGGCCATCAAGCCGGCGCGAGTCGAGGCTCGTCAAGGCCGGCGCCGCCCGAAAAACGGGTACCGCGGATCGCTATAGCCCGGAGTCGACGGATGCCCCGGCTTCACCAGCGAATCGACGAGCGCTTCGTCCTCGTCGCTCCACGCCGTTGCGATCGCATCGACGTAATCTTTCCATTGCGCGAGCGTGCGCGGACCGGCGATCACCGATGACACGATCGCGTTAGCCCACAACCACGCCAAAGCGAACTGCGTCGGCGTGCGACCGGTGCGATCCGCGTGCTCTTTCAGCTTTTGCGCAATCGCGAACGACTCCTCGCGAAACTCGGTTTCCATCATCCGCCTGTCGTTTCGCGCCGCGCGAGAGTCCGTGGGCACGACGTCCTTCGCGTATTTGCCGGTGAGAACGCCGCGCGCAATCGGCGAATAGCTCGCCACTCCCATGCCGTAGTGATCGCACGCGGGCAGAACTTCGACTTCCGGCATGCGGTTCAGCAAGTTGTAATACGGTTGGCAGACGATCGGCCGGGGAACGCCCAGTTCCACGCACACGCGGTTGACCTCCGCGATGCGCCATCCGCGAAAATTCGAGACACCGAAATAGCGCACCTTGCCGCTGACGATCAGATCACCGATCGCTCGGATCGATTCTTCGAGCGGTGTCGCGACGTCGTCGTTGTGAAAGTAATAGATGTCGATACAGTCGGTCGCGAGTCGCGCAAGGCTCGCATCGCATTCGGAAACGATCCAGCGGCGCGACAAGCCCGAGTCATTGCGCACGCCCTCGCGCATCGCGTTGCCGACCTTGGTCGCGAGAATCCACTCATTGCGCTTGGGTCGTATCGCGGCGCCGGTGATGCGTTCCGATTCGCCTTTCGCATAGACGTCGGCTGTATCGATGAAGTTGACGCCGTGATCGTGCGCGTGCGCGACGATCTCGGTCGCATCGGCAAGTGAAGTGCGGTCACCGAACATCATCGTGCCCAGGCACACGATCGATACGTCGAGTCCACTGCGGCCGAGCCGGCGATAGTCCATGGTGATTCTCCTAAAACGCCAATCTTAGAATAGCGGGATGAACGTTCTTTTCGAAGACGACGGGCAGCTCAAAGCCGGCACCGTGCTCGCCGATCACGACGCGTCGCTGCAGATTGAAGCAGCGTCGGGCAAGCGCCTCAAGGTCAAGGCGGCGAACGTGCTGCTGCGTTTCGATGCGCCGTCGCCCTCGGAGACGCTGCACCACGGACAGAAGCTCGCGGGTGAGCTCGATGCAACGTTTCTATGGGAAGTCTCGAGCGACAGCGAATTCGGCTTCGACGAGCTCGCGCGCGAGTATTACGGAGCGAACGCCACGCCACCGGAGAAGGCTGCCGTCGCAATGCTATTGCACGGCGCGCCGATGCATTTCTACAAGCGCGGCAAAGGCCGTTATCGCAGGGCGCCTGTCGACGCCCTCAAAGCCGCGCTTGCCAGCGTCGAGCGAAAAAAGCGCGAAGCCGATCAAATGGCGACATGGATCGACGAGCTCGCGCGCGGCGAGTTGCCATTGGCGTTCGCGCCGAAGCTGGCGATGCTGTTGTACAAACCGGATCGCAATGCGCTCGAATGGAAGGCGCTCGCCGCGGCATGCGAAGCCGGCAAGACGAATCCGGTCGCATTGCTCGCGCGTTGCGGTGCCATCGACGACACGCACGAGTTTCATTTCAATCGCTTCATAACCGAGGCGTTTCCACGCGGGCTCGCGTTCGCCGAGGGGGAAGCGTTGCCGCCGCTTCCCGAGCTTCCGCTCCCCCTATCGCAGGCGTTCTCGATCGACGATCACACGACAACCGAAATCGATGATGCTTTCTCGGTTCGCGAAGTCGACGACGGGTTTCTGATTGGAATTCACATCGCGCTACCCGCTCTCGCGATTGCGCGCGGTGCGCCGCACGATCGGATCGCGCGCGAGCGGCTGTCGACGGTTTATATGCCCGGGCGCAAGCTCACGATGCTTCCGGATGCGGTCGTCGACGTGCTCACGCTGCGTGCCGGGGGCACGCCTCCCGTGTTGTCGCTGTATGTGCGAACAACCGCCGACGGCAATCCGCTTTCGCATGAAACCAGGCTCGAGCGTATCCGCATAGCCGCCAATCTGCGTCTTGCCGAAGTGAGCGACGCGTTCACGCAGGACCTTCCCGACGACAGCGATCCGCGGTGGACGAGCGAGCTTCGTGCACTGCGACGGCTTGCCGAAAACCTCGCTGCTCAACGCGGCAAGCCGGAAATACAGCGCATCGATTACAGCTTCTACGTGGATTGGGACGCGGACTCGGGCTTCGGCGAGCGCGGTCGTGTATCGATCGTGCCGCGGCCGCGCGGCTCACCGCTCGACAAGCTCATTGCCGAATTGATGATCCACGTCAACAACACCTGGGGGCGACTTCTCGCCGAGCATGGTGCGGCGGGGCTGTATCGCACGCAATCGATGGGCAAGGTGAAGATGAGCACGCGGCCCGGCGAGCATCAGGGACTCGCGCTGTCGCATTATCTGTGGGCGAGCTCGCCGCTGCGGCGTTACAGCGATCTCGTCAATCAGCGGCAGCTCGTCGCGGTGCTGCAAGGCGACAAACCGCCGTATGGCGAGAACGATGCGGAGCTTTTCGCGGTGCTCGCCGATTTCGAGGCTACTTACGGCCAATATGCCGAATTCCAGAATCGCATGGAGCACTACTGGTGCCTGCGCTGGCTGAAGCAGGAGGCGGTGAGCCAGGCATCCGGGACCGTGCTGCGCGAGAACACCGTGCGTTTCGATAACTTGCCGCTGGTCGTGCGTTTGCCGGACATGCCGCCGCTGCGTCCGGACACGCCAGTTCGCATCGCGATAGTGTCCGTCGACCTTCTCACCGCGACGCTCGAATCCCGCTACGCCGGCGTGGCCGAGTCTGCAATCGAGGTTTCGGCCGATCGACCCGGTACGCTGTAGCGCACGTTTTCACCGGCCAGCCGTTGCATTCGCGACACTCGTCCGCCGGAACGCCCCTTCCGGCGGCTGCTGTTCATGACAACGACATGGCGCTCGGTAAAATGGCGGCGTCAAGAAACGCGCGATCGAACCCCTTGCCGCGTCGCCCCGCCCAGCCCCAATTGCCGGACGAAGAGCCGGTCATTGCATTGACCGTCGTTCCCGTGCGGCGCGCGCGCAAGGTTGTGTCGACGACACCGGAGCAGGCATCGCTGCAGATCGAATCGGCGGTCGCCACTGCGAGCGTACCGAATCCGACGGGCGTACCGCGAACAGCGCAAGCACCGACCGCGACGCGACCGACGATTGCCTTGCGACCTACGAGCGCATTGACCGCGGCGCCACCCAGCGCACCGGCCGCAGCCAATGAGGTTCCCCCGCCCCGCACTGCGCGGATTGCTCCCGTCGGTGCGCTGCCGCCTGCGCGCATTCCACCCGAAGCGCTCGCGAGCGTTCGCAACAATCGCCTGCTCTCATGGACGTTCGGTGTCTCGCTCGCGCTGCATCTGATCGTCCTGTCGATCCACTTCGCGCCGGCGGTGGTCAAGGATTTCGGCCGCGCGCCGCTCGAAGTCGCGCTCGTCAACGCGAAGACCAAGGAAAAGCCGGCGAAGGCCGATGTACTCGCGCAAGCGAACCTCGACGGCGGCGGCAATACCGACAAGGACCGGCGCGCGCGTTCGCCCCTGCCCGTGTTGCCGAAGGAAAGCGCGCAGAACGAAGTGGCGCTAACCACGCAGAAAGTCGAGGATCTCGAGCGCCAGGCGAAGGAAATGCTGACCGCGATGCGAGCGAAGGCGTCGATTCCGGTCGCGCCGAAAGCGCCGGATGCGCCCGATCCTTCGCCCGAGTTGCCCACCGCCAACGAGATGATGCAGCGCACGCTCGAAGCGATGCGGCTCGAGGCGCAGATCGCCAAGGACATGGACGCCTATCAGAAGCGTCCGAAGCGCAAGTTCTTGGGCGCGCGTGCCGAGGAATATCGCTTTGCGCGCTACGTCGAGGATTGGCGCCTGAAAGTCGAGCGCGTCGGCAACTTGAACTATCCCGAAGCGGCGCGCGCGAAGAAGCTGTACGGCAGCTTGATTCTCACCGTCTCGATACGCGCCGATGGGAGCATCGAGCACGTCGAGGTGAGCAAGTCGTCGGGCAAGCGCATTCTCGACGCAGCGGCGGTGAAGATCGTCGAGATGGCTGCGCCGTACGCGTCGTTCCCGCCCGACATTCGCCGTGATACCGACATCGTGCATATCACGCGCACCTGGTCGTTCACGAAGGGCGACGAGCTGGTCAGTCAGTAGCTCACACTAGCTGCATGAGCGACCACTATTGCGTCGTCGGCAATCCGATCGCGCATTCGAAGTCGCCGCAGATCCACGCGGCATTCGCGCGCGATACAGACCAGGACATTCGCTACGACCGCCTGCTCGCGCCGCTCGACGGGTTCGATGCGACGGTCGATGCATTCGCACGCGGCGGGGGTCTCGGCTGCAACGTCACGATGCCATTCAAGCAACAGGCGTTCGCGGTGTCGCGAGTGATTGCGCCGCGTGCGCAACTCGCAGGGGCGGTGAATACGCTGAGTCGCTGCGGTGACGAATGGCATGGCGACAACACCGACGGTGCCGGCATCGTGCGCGATCTCACGTGCAATCTCGCGTGGTCGCCTGCGGGACGTACGATCCTGATTCTCGGAGCGGGCGGCGCGACGCGCGGCGTGCTCGGTCCACTGCTCGCTTGCGACCCCGCACGCATCTGTGTCGTCAATCGCACGCGCTCGCGCGCCGAGGACATCGTTTGCTTGTTTGCGCACGGCGGCACGCTCGTGGCGAGCGCCACCGACGAGCTCGACGAAACCTTCGATCTGGTCATCAACGCGACACCCTGGTACGACGCAACCAACGCTTCGGCGTGGCCGCACGACATCTTCGCCGAGGACGCACTCGCCTACGACATGATGTACGCCGATCAGCCGACCGCATTCATGCGCTGGTCGCGCGAGCACGGCGCTGCGCGCGCGGTCGACGGCCTCGGCATGCTGGTCGAGCAGGCGGCGGAAAGCTTTTTCATCTGGCGCGGCGTGCGCCCACGGACGCGATCGATCCTCGAGCAGTTGCGGGTCGATAAGTCGTGAAGGCCGCGTTACGCTGGCTCGGCCTGGTGGTCGCAGCGCTTGTCGTTGTCGTCGTCGCGGTGCACGCATGGTACGCAGCGACGATTTGGTGGTGGTCGAGCCGTCCAATCGTCGCGACGTCGTTCATGGATCATCGCGCCGATGAGCTTCGCGCGAGAACTCCGCAAGCGCAACTCAAATATGAATGGGTCGATTACGACCGCATCTCGCCGCACTTGAAGCGCGCGATCATCGCCGCCGAGGACGCGAAGTTCGTCGATCACGAAGGCTTCGACTGGCAAGGCATTCAGCGCGCGCTCGAGAAGAACGAGCGGAAGGGGCGCGTAGTCGCCGGCGGCTCGACGATCACACAGCAATTGGCGAAGAACCTGTTCCTGACGCCCACGCGAAGCTGGACTCGCAAAGGCCAGGAAACGGTGATCACGTTGATGCTCGAAGCAATGCTCACGAAGCGCCGCATTTTCGAGATGTATCTCAACGTGATCGAGCTTGGCAACGGCGTGTTCGGCGCCGAGGCTGCGGCGCGGCATTACTTCAACACTTCCGCCGCGGCACTGACCCCGACACAAGCTGCGCGGCTCGCGGCGATGGCGCCGAACCCGCGTTTCTACGAACGCAATCCCGGGGCGCCAGGGCTCGCGAGAAAGATCGGCATCATCAGTGCGCGCATGGCGTCGGCCGATGTGCCTTGAGCCAAAAATCTTCTCACGTCCTTTGCATCGGGCCGGTAGAATTGCCCGCGCTTCGAAGCGATGAGCGACGGCTGCCTTTTACCTTGAGCGATCCACCGCCATGTCCGAAACCCTCGACGAAAAGCCGGCCGACCGGTCCGAGGGACACGCGCGTGTCGAGGACGCGCTGGTCGACGTCACCGCGCTCCTGCGCAAGAACCGGCTCGTAGAAGGGCTCGTTCACGAGCAGGCGGTGCACACGCGCGACGCGGGTGAGCCGTTCGTCGAGTCGCAGGTCACGCGGCAGAATCGCGCTCTGCTGCAGCGACGGCTCGATCACCTGCATCCGGCCGACATCGCCTATATCCTCGAGGCGCTTCCGCAAGACGAGCGGCTCTACATCTGGGATCTGGTCAAGGCCGAGCGCGACGGCGAGATTCTTATCGAGGTGTCGGATGCGGTTCGCGAGTCGCTGATCGACTCGATGGACACCGACGAGCTTGTCGCAGCGGCCGAGACGCTCGAGACCGACGAGCTCGCGCAAATCGCCGACGACCTGCCGCAGGAGGTCATCGACGATGTCTTTCAGCGCATGCCGGTCCATGAGCGCGAGGAGCTTCGCGCCGCGATGTCGTATGAAGAGGACATGGTCGGCGCGCTGATGGACTTCGAGGACGTGCATGTGCGACCCGATGCGACACTCGAAGCAGTCTTGCGTTACCTCCGGCGATTCGACGAGCTTCCGTCGCAAACCGATCAACTGTTCGTTGTCGACCGAGACGAGAATCTGCTGGGTGTGCTGCCGATCAATGCACTGATCGTCAAGGATCCGCAGCGACGCGTCGAGGACGTGATGCTCCCCGCACAGGTGGCGTTGTTCCAGCACGAAAAAGCGCAAACGGCGGCGCACGCGTTCGAGCGTTATGACCTCGTGAGCGCGCCGGTCGTCGACACCAACAACAAGCTCGTCGGGCGCGTGACCGTCGACAGCGTGCTCGATTTCGTGCGCGAGCGCGGCCACGAGGAAATGCTGGCGCAAGCCGGGTTGGCCGAGCAGGAAGACGTCTTCGCGTCGGTGTGGCGCTCGTTTCGCAATCGCTGGGCGTGGCTCGCGATCAACCTCGTGACCGCGTTCATCGCTTCGCGCGTCATCGGCGTGTTCGAAGGCACGATCGAAAAGCTTGTTGCGCTCGCGGCGCTGATGCCGATCGTCGCGGGAATCGGCGGCAACGCCGGCAATCAGACGATCACGATGCTCGTTCGGGCGGTTGCGCTGGGCCACGTCGGTGCCGAGCACGGACGCAAGCTGATTCGCAAGGAACTGCAAGTCGCGTTGCTGAACGGCCTCGTGTGGGGCGGCGTGATGGGACTTGTCGCGATGCTTTTGTATCGCGACGTTCAGCTTGGGCTCGTGATGGTGCTCGCGATGACGTTGAATCTCGGGCTTGCAGCGATCGCCGGCGTGTTGATCCCGATGACGATGTTGCGCTTCGGTCGCGATCCCGCGGTCGGCTCGTCGGTGTTGATCACTGCGGTGACCGATTCGGGAGGATTCTTTATTTTCCTCGGGCTGGCGACGCTGTTCCTCGTGAGTCGGTAATCGATGGCGATCACGATCTACGAGTTGAAGCCGCGCTTTCAATCGCTGCTGCGGCCGCTGGCGGGATGGCTCGCGAAAGCTGGCGTCACGGCTAACCAGGTCACGGTCACGGCAATGCTGGTATCGATTGCGATCGGGGTTTCCGTTTGGATCGAAGCGCAGGCGCACTGGCCGTTTCTGCTGCTGCCGATCTGGCTTTTTCTGCGCATGGCATTGAACGCGATCGATGGAATGCTGGCGCGCGAGTTCGGGCAGAAGTCGCCGTTGGGCGCTTATCTCAACGAGCTTTCCGACGTCGTGTCGGACGCGGCGCTGTATCTTCCGTTCGCGCAACTCGCGCCGTTTGGCATCACGTCGGTCGGTCTTGTTGTGCTGATGTCGGCGATCTCGGAAATGTCTGGCGCGCTGGGTCCGATGGTCGGTGCGCCGCGTCGCTACGACGGCCCGATGGGCAAGAGCGATCGTGCATTCGTCTTTGGCGCGCTCGGGCTGTACGTGGGGCTTGGCGGTGATCTGTCCGAGGACGCGTACTGGATCATGCCGGTGTTGTCGCTTCTGATTGCGATCAATATCGTGAACCGCGTGCGGCGCGGTGTTGCGGAGAGCAGGGTCCCGGCGAAGTGAATTTGCGCTGCGATTCTCGCTGAGACGGTCGACCCTTACATGCGCCAGTTCGCTTCGCGCTTCGTTGCCAATGCTATTTGTGCTTTCGCGCGTTTTGTCACCGGCGCCCGCGCGTTGTGGAAGTACGGGCCGCCGAAAGCCGTGCAGCGCATCTACTTCGGCAATCACTCGAGTCACGGCGACTTCGCGCTGATCTGGGCGTCGCTTCCCGTGGATTTGCGCGTGCGCACGCGGCCGGTGGCAGGCGGCGATTACTGGAATACCTCACCGTTGAGGCGCTGGCTCATCCACGACGTTTTTCGTGGCGTGGTCATCGAGCGCTCGCCAAGCGAAGGTGGGCCCGATCCGGTCGCGCAAATGGTCGCGGCGCTCGAGCACGACGATTCGCTGATTCTCTTTCCCGAAGGCACGCGCAACACGACCGACGCGATGCTGTTGCCGTTTCGAAGCGGAATCTTTCGGGTGGCGAGCGCACGACCGGATGTCGAATGCGTGCCGGTATGGATCAATAATCTCAATCGCGTGATGCCGAAGGGGGAGTTTCTTCCGATACCGCTGCTGTGCACGTTGACGTTCGGTGCGCCGATGCTGCTCGAGCCTGCAGAGGACAAGGACACGTTTCTCGAGCGTGCACGTAGCGCGTTGCTTGCGCTTGCGCCGCCGCCTGCTTAAGCCTTCGGCAATGACCACGACTCCACCGCGCCCGTAACGTGAATACGACCCAACCGCAATTGCTGACGTTGTTCGCCGGCGTCTTCGGCGTGCTGATCCTCGCGAGCGCAACCGGCATCGTGCTGCGCGCGAAAGTCGCGCGTGGTCAACCGCATTCGACGATCGACAACCTGATCGCGCGCGTCAACGCGTGGTGGGTGATGGTCGTCGTAATGGTGCTCGCATTCGCGTTTGGAAAAGTGGGTGTCGTCGTGCTGTTCGGCTTCATCTCATTCATGGCGCTGCGCGAGTTCGTTTCGCTGTCGTACACACGCCGCGGCGACCACTGGGCGCTGGCGATGGTGTTCTTTTTCTTCCTGCCCGCACAGTACGTGCTGGTAGGCATCGAGTGGTATGGCTTGTATTCGGTGATGATTCCTGTCTACGCATTCTTGACGCTGCCGATCTTCGCCGCCCTGTCCGCCGATCTGACGCGCTTTTTCGAGCGCACGTCGAAACTGCAATTCGCGCTGATGGTTTGCGTCTACTGCATATCGCATGTGCCCGCGCTGATGACGCTACGCATTCCTGGTTTCGAAGGCGGGAATATCCTCTTGATCGCGTGGCTCGTCCTCGTCGTGCAAGGCAGCGACGTGCTGCAGTACGTGTGGGGCAAGCTCGTCGGATCGCGCAAGATCGCGCCGGAGTTGTCACCATCGAAAACCGTCGAGGGATTCGCGGGAGGCGTCGCCAGCGCAACGCTGGTCGGCGCACTGTTATATTGGTTGACGCCATTCGCTCCCTGGCAAGCAGCGTTGATTGCGCTCTTCGTATGCCTGATGGGATTCTTTGGTGGGCTCGTGATGTCTGCGATGAAGCGCGATCGCGGCGTCAAGGACTGGGGCACGATGATCGAAGGCCATGGCGGCATGCTCGACCGGCTCGATTCGGTCATTTTTGCGGCGCCCGTTTACTTTCACGTTGTCCGCTACTGGTGGGAGCCTTGATCTTCCGCGGGGAATAGCGTGTGCAAAACGCTGTTCACCGCTTTCGTTGCACATATCCTCTTCGGAGAAACGCATGAAAAGCATTGCACTTCGCGCTGCGGCGGTCGCCATCGCATGGTCGGCCGGCCTGGCGGTCGCTCAAAATATGCCGGCGACGGTGAAATCGACCAACGGCATGCTCGTCAATCAATCCGGCATGACGCTGTACACATTCGACAAGGACGCCGCCGGCAAGAGCAACTGCAACGGGCCGTGCGCGACCAACTGGCCGCCGTTGATGGCAGGCGCCGACGCAAAAGCAATGGGCGACTGGACGATCGTCACGCGCGATGACGGCGGCAAGCAGTGGGCTTACAAAGGCAAGCCTCTCTACACTTGGGTGAAGGACACGAAGGCGGGCGACAAGAGCGGCGACGGCTTCGCCAACAACACCTGGCATATCGCGAAGCCTTGAGCGATCATCGGGGCGTCGCGCTCGGCTGACGCGCGGCGCCCTCGATGGCCGACCGGTTACCGCATCCCGACCTCGTCGCCGCGATCCCGCGGCTGCGCCGCTATGCGCGCGTGCTTACCGGCGAAGCGTCGCGCGCGGACGATCTGGTGCAGGACACGTTGGCCCGCGCGTGGGAAAAGCGCGCGCTGTGGCAGGCGGGAACAGACCTTCGCGCGTGGTTGTTCACTGTGATGCACAACGTCTTTGTCAATCAGCGTGCGCTCGCGATGCGTGATGCGCGCAACGTTTCGCTCGACGCCGATCAAGTCGCGGTCGATCTGTGGCAGCTTGCGGTGCGCCCGAGTCAACACGCACACGTGGAGCTTGGCGAAGTGCTTCGCGAAATGATGCGATTGCCACAGGAGCAGCGCGAGGTGCTTGTTCTCGCCGCTGTCGAAGAGATGAAGTACGAGGAGATCGCGAGTGTGCTGGACATTCCCATCGGGACGGTGATGTCGCGCTTGTCTCGCGCACGCGACAAGTTGCGCCGTATCGTGTCCGAGCCCGTTCCGCTCAAGGTCGTGCGCTAGGATGAAACGACCCCCACGCTCGCCTCATTTCAATCGGCTTCGCTGCCCCCAGGGGGGGCGCAGTCAGGCGGCCGGGGCGGCTGGACTCCTTGGACCGGCGTCGCAATGGAAACCGAACGAGTCGGCCATCTCGTGTCGACTCGCGACGCCGCGATCCCCACGCACACGACGCGTGGGGGCCCCTCGCCGGCTGCTCGCAACACGCCCGGCGCGCCTGATGTCGATGCTGATCGCCACGCTGATTGCCCTCGTGCTCGTGGCCGGCGGCGCCGACGCGCAAGTCGCCCCGGCAACCAATGCTTCGACGGCCGCCGCACGTGCGACGGTAACGGCGGCGGAGAAGCGATGCCTCGCGTCCCGGCGTCGCGTCGAGCGCCAGAACGAGGCGCTCACGCAGGCCGCTGCGAGGGAGGAGAAGGAGCACACCGCGCGCGCGGTCTGCAAGACCAAGCGCGCATGCGAGAACCTCGATCGCGCGATCAAGGCGTCGGATGTGCGCCGCGAGCGGCTAGCGAAGCAGCTTGCCCAGCTCGAAGCCGAGGCGACCAAGGTCTGCGAGCTCCCGCCGACGACCTTGTCGGGTTATCGCAGCAACACGGCGGTGACAGGGGTCGACTCCCCTTG
>DATLOI010000103.1:0-3322 GCA_035536295.1 Casimicrobiaceae bacterium | reverse complement strand
GACTACTTGCGCGCGTTCGCGGCGCAACCGGCGGACGCGCGTCGAATTCGCGCGCCCCGTCGAGCTGATCGAGTTCGCCCAAGAATGGCCGCATGGGTCGACGTCGTTGACCTCCGGCACGCGTACGGCGAGCGCGAAGTGGTTCGCGGACTGTCGTTCACGCTCGCGCCGGGGGCGATCGGTTGCCTGTTGGGCCCATCAGGCTGCGGCAAGACGACGGTGCTGCGCTGTCTTGCGGGGTTCGAATCGATCAGCGCGGGATCGATTGCAATCGGCGGCCGCGTCGTGGCCACGCCGACGTCGCACATGCCACCGGAGGAGCGCGGCGTGGGCATGGTGTTTCAGGACTTCGCGCTGTTTCCGCATCTTACTGTCGCACGCAATGTGGCGTTCGGGCTGCGCAAGCTCACATCGACGCAACTGCAGCGACGCGCCGATCAGATGCTCGAGCTCGTGGGACTTCGCGAAGCTGCCAGCGCATTTCCGCACGAGCTTTCAGGCGGGCAACAGCAGCGCGTCGCGCTTGCTCGTGCACTGGCGCCGCAGCCCCAGCTCATGCTTCTCGACGAGCCGTTTTCCAATCTCGACGTCGAATTGAGAGATCGCTTGTCGCTCGAAGTGCGCGACATCTTGAAGGCGTCGAACACGACCGCGATGCTGGTTACGCACGATCAGCACGAAGCGTTCGCGCTCGCCGACGAGATCGGCATCATGCACGACGGCACGATCGAGCAGTGGGACACGCCTTACGACATGTATCACCAGCCGCGCACACGCTTTGTCGCCGATTTCGTGGGAGAGGGTGTTTTCCTGCGCGGTGTTGCGATCGGTGCCGGTCGCGTGCGAACCGAACTGGGCGAGCTTACGACCGACAATCGGCTCGGCATGTCGAACGGCGCCGCAGTCGATCTCTTGCTGCGTCCTGACGACATCGTGCACGACGATGCAAGTCCGTGGCAGGCGGAGGTGGCTGCGAAAGCGTTTCGCGGTGCGGACTTTGTCTACACGCTGCTGTTGACCTCGGGCACGCGCGTGCTCTCGTTGGTCCCGTCGCATCACAATCACGCCATCGGCGAGCGCATCGGCATCCGGCTCGCGATCGATCACGTCATCGCATTTCCCGCGCGCTGACGACGCTGTTGCGCAAGAATCGCCGATGCGAGCTCCAGGTCGTCGGCGAGCGTGATCTTGATGTTCATCGAGCTGCCTTCGATCAAGCGCGGGTGCAATCCCAGCGCCTCGATCGCCTGCGCTTCGTCGGTGAAGCGGGCGATGTCGTCCTTCGACAACGCCTCGCGCAGCAAGCCGAAACGAAACACTTGCGGTGTTTGCGCGAGCCATAGTCCCTCGCGCGCTTCCGTGCGCACAACACGTCCCTCGGAGTCGGCCCGCTTGATCGTCGCCAGCGCAGGGATCGCGAGCAATCCACCCACTTCGTCATCCGCGATCTCACGCTGCAAGCGTCGCAACGACGCGGCGTCTATGCAGGGACGCGCTGCATCGTGCACGAGCACCCAGTCATCGTCGCTCGCGATGCCCACGAGCGAATCGAGACCGTTACGAACCGTGTGAGCGCGCGTCGCACCGCCACATCGCAGCGCGATGCCTTGCGAGGGCAGCGAATCGAAGCGGTCGAACCAGCTATCGTCGTGAGCCAGTAGAACACGCGGCGGCTCCTCAAGCGGCACATGCTCACGCAACCGAGCGAGCGCATGCCCAAGAAGTGGCGCGCCGTCGAGCATCGCGTATTGCTTCGGCACCGCGCCTCCGAAGCGCGCGCCCGTGCCGGCTGCCGGAATCAGCGCGAAGAACCGCATCAGCGGCTCTGAATCGCGATCGACTTTCTCTCGGGCTTCAAATGCGCGGCCGGCGGCTCGCCACCATAGGTCGCGCGAACGTAGTCTTCGACAATGCGCTGGAACTCATCGGCAATGCGCTCGCCCTTGAGCGTGACCGTTTTCTGTCCGTCGACATAGACGGGCGCGACCGGCACTTCACCGGTGCCCGGCAAGCTGATGCCGACATTGGCCATCTTCGATTCGCCGGGTCCGTTCACCACGCATCCCATCACGGCGACTTTCATGTCTTCGACGCCAGGGTAGCGCGCTCGCCATTGCGGCATTTGCGTGCGCAGGAATTCCTGGATGTCGCCCGCAAGCTCCTGGAACACGACGCTGGTTGTTCTTCCGCAACCGGGACACGCGCTGACCAGCGGCGTGAAAGAGCGCAGTCCCATCGTCTGCAGAATCTCCTGCGCGACGACGACTTCGCGCGTGCGATCGCCATTCGGCTCTGGTGTGAGTGAAATGCGAATCGTGTCGCCAATGCCACGTTGCAGCAACACCGCGAGCGCCGCAGTCGACGCAACGATGCCCTTGCTGCCCATGCCCGCTTCGGTGAGCCCAAGGTGCAACGGATAGTCGCAGCGCGCGGCAAGCTCTGTGTAAACCGAAATCAAATCCTGCACATTCGAGACCTTGCACGCGAGCACGATGCGGTCACCGGGAAGACCGATCGACTCGGCGAGTGCGGCGCTTCGCAACGCCGATGTGACCAGCGCCTCGCGAACGACTGCCTCCGCCGATTGAGGCGTGCTCGATCGCGCGTTCTCGTCCATCAGCTCCGCAAGCAGATCCTGATCGAGGCTTCCCCAATTGACGCCGATGCGCACCGGCTTGTCGAACGCGATCGCCGTTTCGACGATCGTCGCGAACTGCGAATCGTGCTTGCGACCGCGCCCTACGTTGCCCGGATTGATGCGGTATTTCGCAAGAGCGCGTGCACAGTCGGGAAAAGCGGCGAGAAGCTTGTGGCCGTTGAAATGGAAGTCACCGATCAGCGGAACCTTGCAAGCGAGTGCATCCAGTTGCTCGCGAATGCGCGGCACTGCTGCGGCGGCCCCTGCGGTATTGACGGTGATGCGAACGAGCTCGGAGCCCGCGTCGGCGAGCGCCTTCACTTGCGCGACCGTTGCCGCAACGTCCGCTGTGTCGGTGTTGGTCATCGACTGCACGACGATTGGCGCATCGCTGCCAACGCGCACGCCGCCGATGACGACGGTTCGCGTCGGGCGACGCGAAATCGCAAGCATGGAAATGTCTTGACTCATGCACGAATGATAGCAAGGGGGGCCGAAATAGCAGCCGATTCGCCATCGGCAGAGCGAACGACTTTATTCAACGAAGGAGTCGTCATGCATCGCTATCTCACGGTTCTGCTCGCGCCCGTGGTGGGCCTCGTCACGCTGCGCCTGCCTTCGCGCAGCCCGAGAAAACCAAGATCTCGATTGGCGTCGGCGGCAAGCCGCTTCTCTATTACTGCC
>DATLOI010000102.1:0-15243 GCA_035536295.1 Casimicrobiaceae bacterium | reverse complement strand
TTTCTCGGAATCAGGGATCAGATGCTCAGGGATCCGGAATCAGCCATGAGTCCGACCCTGCCTCCTGATCCCTCCCGACCACCAGCAGCACCCACGCCTATCGGTTGCAGTTGTCACTGACGCAGGGTCTGTAGCTCAGTTGGTTAGAGCACCGTCTTGATAAGGCGGGGGTCGATGGTTCGAATCCATCCAGACCCACCACTGCGGCAAGTCGCGCAACGCGACGAATATCCACACCACCACCATCGGAGCAAGGTGCAGCGTCGCGCGATTCACGGTCGACTGGTCCTCGACCCACGCGAACGCGTTGGTGAACGCGAATCCGACGAAGAGAAACGCGAGTCCCGCGATCACGAAGCACGTGTACGGCGCTACGTTTGGCGTTAGCAGATACATGCGCGCGATCACCAAAGTTGCAATCGCGATGTACCAAAGCAGATGCCAGTTCGCGAACGCGAAATAGGTTTCGAGAAGCGCGCCCCACGGCATCTGCACGTCTTGGGAAAACCGGTACCCGAGAATGGTTGCACCGGTCTGAACGACAACGACCATCGCGATCGCCGCTGCGGCGAATCCGAGCGCAGCGACAATGAGACCTCGCTTTCCGAACGCGGCCACGACGAGACTCGGCAGTAGCACAACGAGCCACGCCTTGCCAGGATTCTTGATCGTCACGCACGCAGCGAGTAGCACCACCGCCAACGCGATATCCACCGGCGAACGCGTTCTCATCGCGCGGAGCGCAGCCAGAACGCCGAGCGTCAAATACTCGGCCATCGGCAGATCGGCGTATCCCGAAAGTGCGATGTGCGCACCGACAATCGGCAGTGAAATCACCATCGCCGAGCCGACGAGCGACCAGAGTGGCGCGATGTCGAGTTGCCGCAGACCGCCATAAAACGCGATCGCGAACGCGACACCGCTCACCCAGAACGGAAAGTTGACGAGCGCATCGTCCCAACGTCCGATCACGAGCGCCGACCAAACTTGAAACAGCGGCACGGTCCCTGGGTAATGCGGGCCGTGATCGAAATAGGCATTCGTGCTGCGCGCAAGCCATTCGCTCTCGTCGACGAATGGAACGATGTGCCCGAGCGCGAACCACACGCGCGCCTTGGTTCCCCATTGCGTCCACGCGTCCCATGGAAACAGTGGGCGCCACAGCACTTCCGCCAGCAGCAAGGCGAAGCGCAGTGCGAGCCATGCGAGCAAGAGCCGCCACACCGTGCGCTGCCAACCTGTAAGGCCCTGTCCGAGCAATCGCGATCGCACGTCGCGCAGGACGCTTGCAAGACTGTTGGGCGCTGTACGCCACGCGATTCCGACGACGACCGCTGAAGCGACCGCGAGCGCCAAGCCGACGCTCGTCAATCCGAATCGCGCACCGGTCGCCGAAAGCAAGCGCATGAGCAGCGTCAGCACGAACATGCCGACGAACCAACCGTTGCCGATCAGCCAAGACAGCGGTACGTTCGTCTGCGCATCGAAGCGACGATATGCAACCGCAAGTAGCGCGGTGCCGAAGACCCAGGGAACGAGAGCGCCGAGGATCAACGCAAGTAGATCGAGCATCGGCTCTCAGCGTAGGACGAACAAGGCAAGGCCAGGTGAAGAAAGCTTGAGCTCCGCCGACACGGGCTCCTTGTTGTCCCAGCGAAGCAAGCCACGGGCGGCATCGAATTGCACGCCTTTGCGGCCGACGACCGCGACCCAATCGCCCGCACGCACTTGCGTCGGATCGGGAAGTGTGTTGCCGCGCGGGCCGAACGCGTTGTGCGGATAGAGGTGATACGCGGCTCGGCCTCGGAGATAGGGCGAATCCGCTGCAACGATGACACGCACCGGCGCGTCGGGCATGGTTGCTTTTGCCTTGGTAGTGAAATCGAAAAGCGCTCCATCGTCCGCCACCGCGCGCTGTTCTGCCCAGCTCTTGCCAGCGAAGGTTGTCGATGTCGCACCGACCTGACGCACGAGGTTCAACGTCCACTTCGCGTCGAGCAGCAGCCAGGCGAGGGCGGAATACACCGCAAGCGCAGGCAGCACGCCGATGGTCATCTTTCGATAACGGCGCAGGGCGATCACACCAAGCGTTGCGAGTGCGATGCTTGCTGCAAGGAGCATGGGAAGCGGGAGATTCTGCGAGTAGGCACCGCCGTGAATGGTATTGATCGAAGCGCCGCTCCAGGGCTCGAACACGAACCATTCGCGGACGCGATCGGCGAGGGTTTCGCGCAACGACAAGGTTTTCGCAGCGCCTCCCAGGATCCGCACGGGCTCTGCGATTGAACCGTGCATCGCCAGCGCCAGCCCTTCAATGCGACCAGTCCATTGCGGATGCTCGCTGGTCAAGACACCCATCAGCCGACCTGCAACGACTGTAAGGGGTAGGGTGTTGAGCTTCTCCGGCGCCTTGTCACTGCGCCACAGCAGCGACACATCGGCGTCGTCCGGAACCTCTGCGGCGTTCCATTGGATCGCCGGATAATCCTTTGCGGCAAATGACGTCTTCACGGACACGACGACGACCTGCGATGCATCGTTTGGTGCGACGAAGAGCGCGTCAGCGACGACGCGTCCCGCGCCCTTCGCAATCTGCAGATCGCGCGCACTCCACGCGACCGTGGGCGCGTCGGTGAACCATTGCTTCGGTGCTGCGAGCGCGAGATACACGAGGACGCAGATGACGCACGCCGCGGCAAACATCATTGCAAGCGGCGCAAACAAGGTTTTTTTGCCGTGAGCGTTTTCGTCTGCGATTTCGGACATGAGTGACGTGCGGCGATGGAACGCTACGAAGCTGTCACGACATCATACTGTCCGGCGACGTTTTCAATGCGCGTGCTTGCTCCGCGCGACGTGAAGGATCGTAAGAGCGATGATGCGTAGATCGAACCAGACCGACCAATTCTCGATGTAGTAAAGATCGTACTGAATGCGTTGCTTGAGATCGGTGTCCCCGCGAAGATCGTTGACTTGTGCCCATCCGGTGATGCCGGCTTTCACCAGATGCTTTTGCATGTATCCCGGAATGTCGCGCTTGAAGCGCGCCACGAACTCCGGCCGTTCCGGACGCGGCCCGACGATCGACATTTCGCCGCGCAGGACATTGAAAAGCTGCGGCAGCTCGTCGAGCGAGAATCGCCTCAAGAACGAGCCGAAACGTGTCGCGCGCTTTTCTCCGGGTCGCGACCAAACCGGCCCCACCTCGACTTCGGCGTCGACCGGCATCGAGCGAAACTTGAGCATCGAGAAGCGATTGCCGTTCCATGTCACGCGCTGCTGAGCGTAGAACACGGGACCGGGCGAGGAGAGCTTCACGCCGAGCGCGATCGCGAGCAGCACGGGCGAGGCGATCAGTACGATCAGCGCGGCTAAGGCGAAGTCCTCGATGCTTTTCGCCACCAGACCGCGGCCGTGCAGCGGAGAGTCGGTGAGGTTGATGACCGGAAGGCCCTGGATCTCGCTCACCGAGTGATGCAGCAAATTGAAATCGTAGATGTCAGGCACGAACCGCACTTGCAGCGAATGCTGCTGCAACGCCGCCATCACGTCGCGAATCTGCTCCTCGGCGCGAAGCGGTAGGGTGATCCATACCTGGTCGACTGGATTGGCTTCGAGGTCATCGGCCAGCTTGTCGACCGGTCCGAGCACAGGGAGATTTTCGACGATCTGTCCCTGCAAATTCACATCGTCATCGTAAAAGCCGCGAATCGCGAATCCGGCCCATGGTGCTGTGCGTAAACGCTCGGCAACGGTCGCGCCGAGGCGCCCCGCGCCAACGATGACCACGTGTCGCAAATTGAAGCCGCGTCGGCGCAACTGACGCAGGCAAAGGCGAATCACGCCGCGGAGCGCCAGGTCGCCGATCAGCGTGAACAAGAACCAGTACGCCGACCAGACCCGCGAATACGCGATGCCGGTCTTGCTGAAATAGAGAAACACGAACCATGCGACGGCCAGAAGCGAAACGCCGTTGACGATCTGGCGCACTTCCTCGAATGCCGTGACGCCGCGCCGCGATCCATAAAGACCGAGCATCGGAAAAACAATCATCGTCAGGCCGCCGATCCCAAGGATTGCGAACTCATAGTGGTCCGGAAGCTCCCACGCGTTGAGATAGAGTCGATACGCAATCACACCTGCAACGACTGTCACGAATGGATCGGTCGCACGCAGCAAAAGCTCGAACAGCGGCGCATTCGGCTTGAGGATGCTGCGGTTCATGCCCTCACGGTCCGATCGTTTGCGAACGCCCGGTAACGCCCGTCGACGAACGCTTTGAATTCACCTCGAAAGCGCGACGCCGAAAAGCGCTGCGCATTGTCGATGCATGCTTCCGAGCTGATGTGATCTCGTTGCCGCTCGAACGTACGCACGGCGTCGGCGATCGCTGGCGACGTTGGCGAGTCAAAAAAAACGCCGGTGGGTCGATTGGTTTCCAAGCCGCGAATCGTCTCGACGAGCCCACCTGATCGAAGGGCAATGACGGGCGTGCCCAATGCCTGCGCTTCAAGCGGCGCGATGCCGAAGTCCTCGTCGGCCGCGAAGATGAACGCCTGAGCTTGCGCGAGGAGCGCATCGCGTTCTGCATCGGCGAGTTGACCCAGCAGTCGGACGTTCGGCCCCGCCGCTCTTGCCACTCGCTCACGTTCCGGACCCGAGCCAACGATCACGAGCTTACGATCGGGAAGCTCGCGGAATGCCGCTGCAATCGCGTCGATGCGTTTGTAAGGCACGAGCCTGGAAACTGTGATGTAGAGGCCATTGCGACGCGGCTGCGCGACGATCGGTAGCCTCGTCACATCGACCGGGGGGTAGATAACCGTCGCATCGCGATCGTAGCAGCGGCGAATGCGAGCTGCGATATGGTGCGAGATCGCCACGAATGCGTCGACGCGCGGATTGGTTCGCGTGTCCCAGTTGGCAAGACGGTCGAGAAGCTTGTGCGCGAGCCAGGCCCGCAGCCCCCTTTGCAGACCGACCTGCGCAAGGTATTGCTCGCGAAGATCCCACGCATAGCGCATCGGCGACAGGCAATACGAGATGTGCAATTGTCGCGCGTGCGTTCGAACCCCTTTGGCCACCGCATGCGAGACCGAAATCACGAGATCGAACGCGGATACATCGAGGCTTTCGATCGCGTTGGGGAACAGCGGCAGATAGCGTCGAAACGACGTGCGCGCGAACGGCAGGCTTTGTACGAACGAAGGCCGAATTTCGTGCGAGCCGATGCGTTCTTTGAACTCGCGTGGGAAAAAATCGACTAGTGTGTAGATCGGCGCCAGCGGAAACAGCGCGGCGACTTCCTTTAGCACCTGCTCGCCACCCGCCCAGGTGTCGAGCCAATCGTGGACGAGGGCGACTCGCATCCTGTGAGTTTGCCCCAAAGTCGGGGCCACATTAAGGATTCTGCCGCGGCCCGCACCTGCCAATCGGGTCGTAGCGATCGGTGATACGATGCGCCGCCCTGAAAACTTATCCGTACCGGCGCAAATGCCGCTTCGCGTCGTCGTCAACGCCTCTCCCTTGCTCGCGCCGCGCACGGGGATCGGCAATTACATCGTAGAACTGGGCGCCGCGTTGGCGCAGCGGAACGACGTCGACCTTCATGCGTTCTATGGCTATCGCTGGAGTCACGCGCCCCCCTCGTCACCTCGCGTGGGAAGATCAACTGAGTCGGTGCGGTCGCTGCGCAACTTCGTGAAACCATGGATACCCTTCAGACGCGAGTTGAGGCGGTTTCAGCAGCGAATCACGTTCAATCGCGGCTGTCGGCACAATGCGATCGACGTCTATCATGAACCCAATTACGTGCCGATTGATTACGACTTTCCAGTTGTAATCACCGTGCACGATCTTTCCTGGCTGCGGTTTCCACAAACCCATCCACCGGATCGCGTGCGATGGCTCGAACAGGGATTGCCGCGCGCGCTCGAGCGCGCGGCGGCGATTCTCGTCGACTCCAACTTTGTGCGCGATGAGCTAATTGCAGAGTTCAACGTGCCGTCGGCGCGGTTACATGTCGCGCAGCTCGGCGTGTCGACAGCGTTTACACCGCGCTCAATCGAGCACACTCGCGGTGCACTCAAAGCGTTTTCGCTCGAACACCGCGCTTACATATTGAGCGTTGGCACGATTGAGCCTCGCAAGAATTTGTCGCATGTCCTCCAAGCATTTGCGCGACTGCCGACACTGCTTCAGCAGCGCTTCCCATTGGTCATCGCGGGCGCGCGGGGATGGCAAGCCGGCGATCTTGAACGAGAGCTTCGCGTTCTGTCCGCGCAGGGCAGAGTTCGATTTCTCGGTCATGTGAACGACGAGCAACTCGTCAATCTTTACGCGGGGGCGGCGCTGTTCGTGTTTCCTTCTCTATACGAAGGTTTCGGCCTTCCTCCGCTGGAAGCGATGGCGAGCGGGACGCCGGTGCTCGTGTCCGACGCTGGGTCACTGCGCGAAGTCGTCGGTGACGCTGCACCGAAGCTCGATCCGCGGGATCCCGAAGGTACCGCAAGCCGGATGCAGGCGTTGCTGGAGGACCCTTCGGCTCGCGAGGCCTACGTACGCCGCGGAATCGTGCAGGCGTCGCGCTTCACCTGGGCGGCTTGCGCTGAGCGCACCGCTGCGGTACTTCACGCTGCGGTCAACGAACATTGATTCGATACAATGCCCGACTCGCCAGTGTCAACATGGTTCGGCCTTAGAGCTCGAGGACGGATGTGAAGCGGTTGTTGGTAACCGGCAGGCACGGATTCGTCGGCAGCGTCATAGCGAACCTCATCGAACGCGACTCGTCGCTTGGATCGTGGCAGCTTTCCGTTCTTCCGCAGGATTTCGACCTCTGTAACGCCGATCAGGTGCGCACCGTCGTGAATGAAGCAAGTCCCGACGCCGTGCTGCACTTGGCGGCACAGACGTGGGTGCCGGAGGCGATTCGCGATCCCGAGTCCACGCTAAAGATCAACGTGATTGGAACGCTGCATCTTCTGCAGGCGCTGCGACAAGACTCCTTCGGCGGTCCCCTGGTCTTTGCCAGCACCGGCGACGTTTACGGTCTGGTCACGCCAGATGAATTGCCGGTCGGCGAGACCCGCTTGGCCGCACCCCGCAACGCGTACGCAGTGAGCAAGCTTGCCGCCGAAGCGCTTTGTTATCAGTGGATGGTTACCGACGAGATGCGCGTCGTCATCGCCCGGCCGTTCAATCACATCGGCGCGGGGCAAAGCGAACGGTTCGTGATCTCGGATTTCGCGCGCCAGGTTGCCGAAATAAAGCTCGGCCGGCGTGAAGCGGTCGTTTACGTGGGTGATATCGATGTAACTCGCGATTTCACAGACGTTCGCGACGTGGTCCAGGCTTACTTTGCACTCCTTCGCGACGGCGAGCCGGGAGAAATCTATAACGTATGCTCCGGCGAGGAGCGCACGATTCGATCGCTGCTGCAAAGCCTTGCGCTGCTCGCCGGCGTCGAAGTTCGAATCGAGCAGGATGCGTCGCGGCTGCGGAAGTCGGAGCAGCGCAGAATGCGAGGCGATCCGTCGAAAGTTCGACGCGCAACGGGTTGGTCAGCCAGCACATCACTCGACGAATCGCTCGACGCGATGCTGCGCTATTGGGAGCGTGAGATCACAAGTGGCTAAAAGAGCATTGATCACCGGAATCACCGGCCAAGATGGCGCCTATCTCGCGAAGCTCCTATTGAGCAAGGACTATCGCGTGTTCGGAATGCTGGCGCGGCGCAGCACCGACACGCTGTGGCGCTTGAACGAGCTCGGCATCACACAAAGCGTGACGCTGGTCGACGGTGATCTTTCGGACATGACGTCGATTTTGCGGGCCATCGAGGCAAGTGATGCGGACGAGCTGTACAACCTGGGGGCACAAAGCTTCGTGGCCACGTCGTGGCGCCAGCCGCTCCTCACGGCGCACGTCACCGCCGTCGGCGCGCTCCACGTGCTCGAAGCAATTCGAATTCGCAAGCCGAGCGTGCGCTTCTATCAGGCATCGACGAGCGAGATGTTCGGTCTGATCCAGGCCGAGCGACAGGACGAAAGCACGCCGTTCTATCCGCGCAGCCCCTATGGCGTGTCGAAGTTGTTCGCACATTGGTCGACGGTGAACTATCGCGAGAGCTTCGGACTGCATGCGTCGAGCGGAATTCTGTTCAACCACGAATCCCCTCTGCGCGGAATTGAGTTCGTCACGCGCAAGGTGACCGACGGCGTCGCGCGCATCAAGCTCGGCAAGGCCAAGGAGCTTCGCCTGGGGAACCTCGACGCGAAGCGCGACTGGGGCTTTGCGGGCGATTATGTTCAGGCGATGTGGCTCATGTTGCAGCAGGACAACCCCGACGATTACGTGATCGCAACCGGCAAGTCGACGACGGTTCGCGATATGTGCCGCATCGCCTTTGGTCACGTCGGCTTGAACTACGAGGATTACGTCGTGGTCGATCCGCAGTTTCTCCGGCCCGCCGAAGTCGACGTGCTTTTGGGCAACCCGGCGAAGGCGCGCCAGAAGCTCGGATGGACGGCAAATACGTCACTCGAAGAGTTGATCGTGATGATGGTCGACAGCGACGTGCACCGCGTTCGCCGCGCGATTGCCTGACGCGACGGAGTCGGAAACGATTGCAAACCGTCCGAGCACTGCAGAACGCCTGGGGAGTCCGCGAGTACATCGTTGCGAGCGTCAAGCGCGATTTCGTATCGCGCTATCTGGGTACGCAGCTCGGATTCTTCTGGGCTATCGCGCATCCGCTCGCGCTGATCGTGATCTATACGGTAATTTTCGCCGAGATCATGAAGCCGGCGATGCCGGGATACACGGGGCCGTTCGCGTACGGGATTTATCTTTGCGCCGGAATGATCGTTTGGTTGCTCTTCAACGACTTGATAAGCCGGTCGGTCGGCATTTTTGTCGGCAATGCAGCGCTGCTGAAAAAGGTCAGCCTGCCGAAGTTCGCGTTGCCCGCGATCGTCGGGTTGTCGGCGCTGGTGAATTTCGGCGTGATGTTCGTTTTGTTCGTCGCCTTTTTGCTAGTCATCGGAGCTTTTCCGGGCGGCGCATTGCTCGCGATGGTTCCAGTGGTGACAATCGTCGTCGCGCTCGCGCTCGGGCTTGGCGTTCTGTTGGGAACGATCAACGTATTTTATCGTGACGTTGCACAGATTGCCGGGCTCGTGCTGAGTTTCTGGTTCTGGCTGACGCCGATCGTCTACCCCGCGCGAGCGGTGCCCG
Source organism: Casimicrobiaceae bacterium (assembly GCA_035536295.1). Taxonomy (GTDB): domain Bacteria; phylum Pseudomonadota; class Gammaproteobacteria; order Burkholderiales; family Casimicrobiaceae; genus VBCG01. The sequence goes on along the minus strand of DATLOI010000102.1, from coordinate 6,006 downwards.
AGTGGCTCGGTTCCATCCTGCAATGGAATCCAATGTGGCCGCTCGTGCGATTCACGCAGGTTCTGTTTCTGGAGGGAATCGTCGCCGACTGGAACCTGCTCGTCTACCCAAGCCTTGTCGCCCTTGCGCTCGTTGGCTTCGGACTCCATGCCTACCGAAAACTGGGTCCCGAGATTGCCGACGAGTTGTAAGTGATCAATCTGCGCGTAAGCGGTTTGGGAAAGGCGTACAAGCGCTACACGCGCAAGTCCGGCCGCCTGCGCGAGTGGTTCGGTCTCGGCTCGCAGCATGCGCTGACTTGGGTGCTGCGCGATATCAGTTTCGAGGTCGGCGCCGGCGAGGCGGTCGCTCTCGTGGGTGCCAACGGCGCGGGCAAAAGCACCCTCTTGAAAATTATTGCCGGGACGCTCACTCCGACGCTGGGTTTTTATCAACTTGCGGGCCGGGTCTCCGCAATCCTCGAGCTCGGGACCGGCTTCGATCCCAACTTTACCGGCCGCCAGAACGTGGCGATGGCAGGACATCTCCTCGGCATCTCGGTCGAAGATATGCGCTCCCTGATGCATGAAATCGAGGACTTTGCGGAAATAGGCGACTCGATCGATCAACCGTTGAGAACCTACTCCACGGGGATGCACGTCAGGCTCGCGTTCAGCGTCGCCACCGCAGTGAGGCCCGACATCCTGATCGTCGACGAAGCGTTGTCCGTCGGTGACACCTATTTCCAGCACAAGAGCTTCGATCGCATTCGACGCTATCGCGACGCCGGAACGGCGCTGCTATTCGTTTCGCACTCGGCGGCGGTCGTCAAAACGCTGTGCGATCGCGCGATCCTCCTCGACGAAGGGCTGATGGTGCGCGACGATTCACCCGATGTCGTGCTCGACTATTACAATGCGATGCTCGCAAAGCAGCATGCGGACTATGAAATACACCAGAGCAACATTGCTTCGAGAGGGAGCACGACTCGCTCAGGGACCGCCGCGGCGTCGATCGTCGACATCGATCTCGAGGCTGAAGGGCGATTCGTCCTTGCTTTGCGAAGCGGTTCTAGCGCTGCATTGACCATTGTCTTCGAAGTCAAGACGCCGCTTCCGCAACTTACTGTCGGCATACTCATTCGTGACAAGCTCGGTAACGATGTATTTGGCACCAACACCTATCATCTCGGCGTGCATTCGTCCGAACTCGCCGCCGGTTCGCGCCACGCCGTGAAATTCATGTTTCCCCGCATGGAGCTGGGTGTGGGCAGCTACAGCGTCACCGCGGCGCTGCACGCCGAAGATGCGCACACTGCTGCGAACTTCGATTGGTGGGATCGAGCGCTCGTGTTTCAAGTGCTGCCGAGCGATGCGCCGCTCAGCATCGGCGTTGCCGCGCTTGCAGTGTCGGCCGACTGGGTAAACCATTCCGACGCGCAGCGAGCACGAGGTACTGCCGGAGCGCGAGCCGAAGTGCGCTGACGACAGGATTAGCAGAATGAACGACCGAGTCGAATTGGACGTCGATGCGCTGATGCGCGAGATTCGTTCGGAAATCGAGATGCGCGGTGCAAACGCCGGCAACTCCCGCACCAACTCCACTGCAAGCGAGCGCAATATTGGTGGCACGAGTGCGGTGAAACTTCACCGGTTGACGCAACCGAGCCCGCTGTTACCCACCCAGGATCGTTACAAGCTCACCGATCTCCTCGTTTTTCACGACGAAGATTTCATTCGCAACGCATACGTTGCCCTGCTCGGTCGCGAGCCGGATGTCGAGGGCGCCTCACGTTACCTGTCGAAACTGCGTGGCGGCGAGTTGTCGAAAACGGAGATTCTTGGCCGCATTCGCTATTCGCCGGAAGGGCGCGCGGCCAACGTCGACGTCGATGGCTTGCTCGTGCCCTTCGGTCTTCGCACCGCCCGGCGCATACCGGTGATCGGCTATCTCCTTGGCTTGGCGCAGTACGCGCTGAGACTGCCGACGCTCGTTCGCAACCTCGAGCGACTGGAGGCGGTGACCTTTTACCACCAGCGCCAGATTCGAAAAGACTTCGACGCTGTCGAGGGACAGATCGAATCGACGATGTCTGCGGCGCGCGACGAAGCGAGCGGCCGGCTGGATGCGACCGTCGCCAGAATTGCCACGATCGAAGACGCTGCGCATCGAATCGATGACCAGCTGCGTCGAGTGTTGCCAGGAATTGCGGCGAAGTTGGATCGTGACGAGTTTCTATCGCAGAGTCGCGATCTACGCAGCGCATTGGTGGAGCAGGAGAATGCCTGGGCAAGTCGACTCAAACGCCTGGAAGCCGACAAGGCCGACCGATCGTCGGTCGAGGCGATTTTGCAACTGCACAGCGCTGCAAACGAGGCTCATGCGAAACGGGTCACGGAGGAGCTCGACAACTTGCGTGACCATGCTAACTGCCTGGCGGAGGACGTCCAAAAAATTCGAGAGGCCGCTGGCAACGACGCCGCCGATCTCCATTCCCTGGCCGGTATCGTTTCAACCATCAGTGCCCAACTAGATCACCTTGATCTCGAGTTGACGTTGCAGGAACGCCGCTTTGGAACGCTGCTCGACAGCACCAGCGACAAAGTGACAGGCGACCGCGAGAGCGAGCCCGCGTCAATTCGCGAGCAAGAACGCGACCACCTCTTAGACCGCTTTTACGTCGAGTTCGAAGAACGGTTTCGTGGAACGCAGGAAGACATTTCGCAGCGCGTCTCGATATACTTGCCCTATATCGAGAAGGTGGGCGCGGGCTCAGCAAACGCGCCAATTCTCGACCTCGGTTGTGGGCGAGGAGAATGGCTAGAGCTGTTGACGAGCAGGAAGCTCTTTGCACATGGCGTCGATGCGAACCGGTTCGTCGCTGCGCTGTCACGCGAACGTGGCTTGAACGTCGTTGACGCCGACGCCCTCGGCTACCTACGCAGCCTTCCAACAGGCTCGCTCGGCGCCGTCACCGCTATCCACGTCATCGAGCACATGCCGTTTGAAAAGGTCGTCGCGCTCTTCGACGAAGCAAGACGTGTCTTAAGGAGCGGAGGAGTCGCAATTTTCGAAACGCCTAATCCCGAGAATCTCGTGGTGGGCGCATGCAACTTCTATTACGACCCCACACACGTGCGACCGCTTCCTCCTGAGCCGATGCGTTTCGTGCTAGAGCAGCGTGGCTTTTCCGATACCGAAATTCTGCGATTGCATCCGCGTCACGATATACCGGTTCCTGAGTCGCCTGTTCATCCGTTGGATGCCGAGGTTGCCAATCGCTTCCTGGGGGCGCAGGACTACGCTGTCATCGGGTACAAGCGTAGTGTTGATTGAGCAGACTCACGGCGAGTGCCTTGGCTGGGTGATTACAGGTCTGCTACCACAAGCTCGCGGCGGCGGTAAGTACTAATGGGAATCGATGGCGCAGAAGGTCGCTTTTTGTCCGAGACACTTGCTCAGTTCCGAGCACGAGCCATTCACGATGTCGATTTCGAGGCCTTTCGGCTCTTTCCCTCGCCGTCGATCTCATCGATCCTCGACGTTGGCGCGAATCGGGGGCAGTCGATCGCGTCGCTTCGAACGGTTCTCCCGCACTCTGCGATCGACGCATTCGAAGCGAATCCTGCGTTCTATGAAGTGCTTGATGCACTCACAGCGAGTGTGCCCGGCCCACTGCGAATCCATCGATTCGGGCTTGGCCGTGAAAACGCAAGACTGGCGTTCTACATTCCCTGGGTCGATGACGTACCGTATTTGGAAGAGGCCTCCACGCGCACCGACTATTTCGAAAAGCCGTGGGTTGTCGAAAAGTTTCGCGCCCGCGGGAGTTTGCGGCTGGAGCAGCATTTCGTCGAGGTGCGGGCCGGCGACGAGCTCGGTCTACGGCCGGATCTCATCAAAGTCGACGTGGAAGGTGCCGAGCACGACGTCCTGCTCGGTTTGTGCAACACGATCAATCACACACGTCCTTTTCTGCTCATCGAGAATAGTGACTGGCACAACGTTACACCCTTCCTCGGGGATCTCGGATACGCGCCCTATCAATGGGAAGCTGCCACGAGATCACTAGTGCCATTTTACAAGGCGACTACCAACACCTTCTATCTGCACGCGACCAAACGCGAGGGTCTCCCGTTGGTGTAAGCACATTTGCTAGGTCACTATGTTTATTCGGGCGAATGGGAATGCTTGCGGAACCGCTAGCCGTTGGACCTCTTGGTACGCCGGCTCCCAATGCGAATTCTTGCGCTGAACTTCTTTCCTGCATTTCATCCTCCGCGCAGCGGCGGCGAGCAGCGCTACTACTATTTTTATCGCCACCTGAGCGAGTGGTACGACGTAACCCTGTTGTCGCCAACGTACTCAGGAGCCCTTGCCGAAACCGTTGAGCACTCGACGACGTTTCGCGAGCATCGAATCCCCAAGGACGCACATTTCGATCGCTTGCACTGGACGCTGGGCAGCCTAGGCATCGGACCCGAATGCTCCGGATATGTGGTTGCGCTTGCAGGAGCACTTTCGACAGCCTTCGGCCGCATGCTGGATCGGCTCGTTCGCGAGGTAGACGTCGTCGTCCATGAATCGCCGTTCACGCTACCCTATGACCGTTCCATCGCTACGGACGGCAAGCCACGTATTTACAACGCCTATAACATCGAGCACCGGCTTGCCGCGCAATTTTTTCAGGGCGAAGCCGGACGCAAGGCGATCGATTTCATTCGGTTCCTGGAGCATCAGCTGGTTCATCAGTCGCGGCATCTGCTCGCGACGTCCGCTGACGAAGCAGCGCAATTCGTCTCTGACTTCGCTCTGGACATTGGGAAGATCAGCCTCGCCCCTAACGGCTTCGAGCCGAATTTCGAAACGTGCGAACAGGACGCGTCTGCCGAGCGCGGTCACGACGCGGTATTCATGGGGAGTGCACACCCGCCTAACGTTGAGGCCGCGCGCTTCATTGTGGACCGGATCGCCCCGAACATGCCGGCAACGCGATTCAAGATTCTGGGCAGCGTGTGTCAGCAGCTGAGCGAGCGGGTGCCTGGGAATGTCGATTTGCTTGGCTACGTCGACGATATCGACAAGCGCAAGTTGCTGCGGACCTGCGGTGTGGCCCTCAATCCGCTGTTCTCAGGCGCGGGCACGAACCTCAAGATGCTTGATTACATGGCGGCAGCAGCGCCGATCGTCACCACGCCAATTGGCGCGCGTGGTCTCGACTTGTCGAACGACTTGGATGCGTTCATAGCGACCGGCGACGAGATCGAATCGGCCATCAAAAGCGTGCTGAACGATCGCCATCGGGCATCACGTGTTGGCGCCGCGGCGCGCGAAAAAGCGTACGCAAAATACACTTGGTCTCACATTGCCGAGGATTGCCGCAGCACGTTCGAAGCTTGCATGGCAACGTCGGGGCCTCGATTTCACCATGCGCGCAATCCCGGCCTGCTGGTCGTGAACGACTTCTCGGTGTTGAATCCAGCCGGCGGTGGTCAGGTGCGGATCTACGAGCTCCTAACCGAGTTAGGCCGAACCTATGACGTCACGCTGCTGTGCCTGAGTCACAAAACACAAGCTTACGAGCGAGCGCTGGCGAGCAATGTAGTCGAAGTTGGAATTCCCAAGACCGCACCCCATCGCGACGCAGAGGTTCAAGCTGCTCGCGGTGAAACCGTATCGATCGGTGACGTGCTTGCCGGTGAGTTCGTTTGCGACAACGCCGAGTTCATCGCAACATTCACCCGGCTCGCTCGCGAGTCAGTGGCGGTGATTTTCGAACATCCCTTCCTTGCTCGCTTACTCGATGTGACGCCGGACAGCGTTCCGATTGTCTATTCATCTCTCAATTTCGAACAGGGACACAAGCGAGAGTTGCTGTCCTCGAGACTGGACGCTGCGAAGCGCATCGAGCAAGTAATCGACCTCGAAACGAAGATGCTGAACCGGGCAGATCTCGTCGTTTGCGTTTCGGAGTCCGATCGAGATTCCTTCCGTCGAATCTTTCCTGACCAAACATATGTCATCGTC
>DATLOI010000101.1:0-45054 GCA_035536295.1 Casimicrobiaceae bacterium | reverse complement strand
ACGCGCGGTCTCGAGCCACTCGCGGGCCAATGCGCTCGCACCGAACACGCGCGCCCAGCCGGCGAGTTTTACAAGGCCAATGCGACGTAAGCTTTTCATCGTTGCGCACAGGCTGCCGCAGTAAGTCCCGCGCCGGCGCACGTCGAAAGAATCGCGAGAAACACCCACCCCCAGCCGACGACGAGCAGCGCCAGCGCGGCCAATGGGATGTGGCGATCGGAAACCACGCGCGGCGTGATCCAGCGCACCGGCTTGGTCACCGGCATTGCAATCGTTTTCAGCATTCGGAAGAAGACATTGCGCTCGGGATCCTGCCCCGACGTGCGAATGAGCGCCCATGTGATGCCCTGACCGACGATCGCGAGCAACGCAATCTCGATCAAAGCCTTGACGATGCGAAGCACGAACAGCGACGTTGCTACGTCGTTCACAAGCATACCCGCTGCGTGAATAGCCGCGGCGAGTCTACCGAACCGTAGGGTGGCGAGGCAATGCGTGCGACGCGAAGCGTGTCGCTCATCTCCGGCCAAGCGCCTTTCGCGACCTGACCGAGTGCTAGACTTCGCGGTCCGCTCGCAGCACCCATCCCGCATGTCCTCGCGCTTCCCCGGCTCACCCGATCCGCTGTCACTGGCCAACACGCGGATGCGGCCACTGCCGCACCTGATCTTCATGAGCCGGTGGCTACAGCTGCCGCTGTATCTCGGGCTCATCATCGCGCAAGTCGTCTACGTCTGGCAGTTCTGGGTCGAGCTCACGCATCTCGTCGAGGCGGCGCTCGGAAGTCAAAGCGCGCTCGAGACGATTCGGGAAAGCGTTGCCGTCGTGGGAGGCGACAAGAAGTACGTTCAGAACCGCGAAACGCTGACGATGCTGGTCGTGCTGGGCCTGATCGACGTCGTGATGATCAGCAATCTTCTGATCATGGTGATCGTCGGCGGCTACGAGACATTCGTGTCGCGCATGCGGCTCGAGAACCATCCCGACCAGCCGGAATGGCTGTCGCACGTCAACGCAAGCGTGCTCAAAGTCAAGCTCGCGACGGCGATCATCGGCATTTCGTCGATTCATCTGTTGCGCACTTTCATCAACGCGGCGGCGTACGACGAGAAGACACTGTTCTGGCAGACCGCGATCCACATCACGTTCCTTCTCTCGGCGCTTGCGATCGCTGCGGTCGATCGCCTCATGCCGGCCGCGAGCCGCTCGCAAGCGCGAGCCGCGGGCGCTTCCACCGATCACTGAGGCGCTTTAAGCATGACCACGATCCGCGAAAACGATTTCGTCGACAGCATCGCCGACGCTTTCCAATTGATCAGCGCCTATCACCCCGCCGATTACATCAGCAATCTGTACGCGGCGTGGCAACAGGAGCAATCGCCGGCTGCCAAGGACGCGATGGCGCAGATCCTGGTCAACTCGCGCATGGCGGCGGAGGGTCGACGCCCGATCTGCCAGGACACGGGTATCGCGATTGCCTTTTTGCGGGTCGGCATGAACGTGGGCTGGGACACCGAGCGTTCGCTGCAGGAGCTGGTCGACGAAGGCGTGCGTCGCGCGTATACCGATCGCGACAATCCGCTGCGCGCTTCGGTGCTCGCCGATCCGGATGGCAAGCGCATCAACACCAACGACAACACGCCGGCGGTCGTGCATGTCGAGCTCGTGCCTGGCGACAGCGTCGAAGTGATCGTCGCGGCGAAAGGCGGCGGCTCGGAGAACAAGTCGAAGTTCACGATGCTGTTGCCAAGCGAAAGCGTCGTCGACTGGGTGTTGTCGGTCGTGCCGACGATGGGTGCGGATTGGTGTCCGCCAGGTATTCTCTCGCTCGGAATCGGTGGAACTCCCGAAAAAGCGATGCTCATCGCGAAGTGGGGAATGATGGACCCGATCGACATGCAGTCGCTGATCGCGCGCGGACCGCGCACGCGCGCCGAGGAATTGCGACTCGAGCTCTACGACAAGGTCAACGCGCTCGGCATCGGGGCGCAAGGCCTGGGCGGATTGACGACGGTGCTCGACGTCAAAGTCAACGACTGGCCGACGCATGCGGCGAGCAAGCCGGTCGCGCTGTTGCCGAATTGCGCCGCAACGCGCCACATTCATTTCGTGCTCGACGGCAGCGGACCAGCGCAACTCGACCCGCCGTCGCTCGACGATTGGCCGAAGCTCGCGCTCGACTTCGGTCAAAGCCGGCGCGTCGACCTCGACACACTGACCAAGGCGGATATCGCGACCTGGCGCTCTGGTGAGCGCTTGTTGCTATCGGGTCGGCTTCTTACCGGACGCGACGCCGCGCACAAGCGGCTGGTCGACATGATCGCGCGTGGCGAGAGACTGCCGGTCGACTTCACGAACCGCTTCATCTACTACGTCGGGCCGGTGAATGCCGTGCGCGACGAAGCAGTGGGTCCTGCCGGTCCGACCACCTCATCGCGCATGGACAAATTCACCGACACGATGCTCGCGAAAACCGGCCTGATCGGAATGATCGGCAAGTCGGAACGCGGGCCGGTCGCGATCGACGCGATTAAGCGCCATCGGGGCGTGTATTGCATCGCAGTGGGCGGCGCTGCGTATCTCGTCAGCAAGGCGATCAAGCGCGCGCGCGTGCTCGCGTTCGAGGATCTCGGCATGGAAGCGATACACGAGTTCGAAGTGAAGGATATGCCGGTCACCGTGGCCGTCGATGCGGAGGGGAATTCGGTGCACAAGTCCGGCCCGGCACAGTGGCGAGCGCGCATCGGCAAGATTCCAGTCGTGACCTCCTGACGCTTCGCCCGGACCGGCGGCCCTCGTATGAAAGCGCAGCCACGGGTATCCTCGCGGCAGCGCTGCGAGCACTCGGCGCGTGGCGCGTGTTCGATCGACACCAAACGAAAACTCATCGCTCGTGGGCACGACGTCACGCCTCGCCCGCCCACGGCCGGGCCGCTGTGGCGCATTGGTTGTAGCGCGCACCGAGCGCGAAACGTCTCGCTCGCATGCGCGTTGTTGCTGACTGCCGCCAGCGCGCAGGCGACGCGCGTGCTCGTCGTTCAGAGCCACGATTCGCCGCGGCTGGCGAGAACGTTACAAGCGCTGCAGGCGAACGCAGGCGTTCCCGTCGATGTGATTCGTCTCGCGCCCGAGCGCGACGTGGCACTCGAAACTGCGCTCGCCAATCCCGAGAAAAATCGCGTGATCGTTGCGTTGGGTCCTCGCGCCAGTGACCTCCTCGTCAAATCGAGCAACGCCGGTGCGGTGATTCATTGCCTCGCCGGCGCTGACGCGTTGCGCGCAGGCTTGCCTTCGGTACCGTCCGACCCGCCCGCCGACCAGCAGGCGATGTGGCTCAAAAAGCTCGTGCCCGCGGCGCGCAGCGTTGGCGTGTTGTTCGATCCGTCGACCAACACGCGTCGTGCGGAAGCGATCGCCGCATCATTGGACAGCGCGGGCTACAAGGCGTTGTTGCAGCCGGTCACCTCGGCGGCGTCGCTTCCTTCATCGCTTGCTGCGCTCACCGGACGCGCGGACGTCTTGCTTGCGTTGCCCGATCGCACCGTATTCGCACCCGAAGCGGTCAATGGCATCCTGCTTTTTTCGTTTCGCAACGCGATACCGGTGATCGGTCCCAACGATGCATGGGTGCGCCGCGGCGCGCTGTTCGCGGTCGACTGGGACTACGACGAGATCGGCGCGATGTGCGCTGCACTGGCGCTACGCGGAACGCAGTCCGTGAGACCTCCTATTCTCGCGCCGGTTGCGCGCGTTTGGGTGAACACGAAGCTCGCGTCGCACTTCGGACTGCGCTGGGACGATGCGGTGTTACGAGGCGTGGTGCGCCATGAATGATCGCGCACGTGGAACAGCCGGCCGCGGGCCGCTCGACATGACGTCGGACACCGGCGCGCGCAAGCGCATGCGGCGTCTGCGCAAGCACCTGTTGCCGCTGCAGTCGGAGTCGATGACGCCGATCGACTTGCCGGCAGTGCGCACCGGGCTTCTCACCAAGCTCAACGTGCTGACCGTGGGCTTGATTGCGCTGACGGCGTTTCTCATTTCAGCCTATTACTTCTGGCAGCAGCTGGCGAGCGAGGAGCGCGAGCTTCGCCAACGCGGGCGCGCGATCGCATCGGTTTTGACCCAGCTCACCGAGTTCGGTCTCTACACGTCGGATCGTGCGAGCGTCGAAGACGTGCTCGAAGGTCTTGCCAACGATCGTGACGTCGCCTATGCGATCGTGCTCGACCGCAAGCTTGTGTCGATTGCCGAGCGCAAGTTCGCGAAGTCGCTGCCGGGCGAGGCGATTCCCAAGCTGCCGCATGGCGCGAGCCTGCCGAAGGTCGGTCAGATGCTCGAGCTCGAAATGCCGATCGCTGGACGTCGCTACCTCGAGCTGGTGGCGCCGGTTGGCGCGACGATCACGCCCGCATCCCGTGCGCTCACGGAAAGCGCGGCGGAAAACGGCGCGCGCGCGGGCGAGTCGGGACCGATTGGTTTCCTGCGTCTTGGCATCACCTTCGAGCGCCAGCGTGAGGCGATGGCCGCGCAGGCGCTTGGAACGATTACGGTTGTGCTGCTGCTCACTGTCGTTGCGGTGATCGCGTCGTTGCTCGTTACGCGGCGGCTCGTTGCACCGATGCGGCGCTTGATGCGTGCAGCACGAGCGGTGGGTGCCGGTCGACTCGATGTTTACGTGCCGCCTTCGTCCGCCGACGAGTTGGGGCTGTTGACGCACACGTTCAATCACATGACGCAGCGACTATCGGAGTCGCAGGCGGAAGTCGCGAACTACCAGCGCACGCTCGAAGAGAAGGTTACGCAGCGCACGAAGGAGCTCGAAATCGCGACTGCGCATGCCTACAAGCTTGCGCAGCACGACATTCTCACCGGATTGCCGAATCGAAGCCTGCTCAACGCGCGGTTGAAGCAGATCTTCGCGCAAGCGCAACGCAGCGGTTTGCAGGTCGCGTGCCTGTTCCTGGACTTCGATCATTTCAAGCGTATCAACGACACGCTCGGACACGACTCGGGCGATCAGCTGCTGCAGTCGATCGCACAACGTTTGACCTCGGCCGTCCGTGAAAGCGATACCGTCGCACGCCTGGGCGGCGACGAGTTCGTCGTGATCCTGCCGGGCCTGGACCCCGCGCATGCGACGTTCGAAGTGATGACGGTCTTGCAGCGCGTGCGCGATTCGTTCCAGGCACCATTCCGATTGGTCGATCAAACGCCCACGCTGACGTGCTCGATCGGCGTGTCCGTCTACCCGCTCGACGCCGTCGATCCGGTGACGCTCATCAAGCAGGCCGACACGGCGATGTATGCCGCCAAGGAAGCGGGCCGCAACGCGTATCGCTTCTACACGGCCGACATGAACGCGCGCGTGCAACAGCGCTTGCAGTTGGAAACCGACATGCGCCGCGGCCTGATGGACGACGAGTTCTTCCTCGTCTATCAGCCGCAGATCGATTTGCGCAGCGGTCGCGCGTGTGGTGTCGAAGCGTTGCTGCGTTGGCGCGATCCGCAGCGCGGTGTCGTGTCGCCGTCGGAGTTCATTCCGATCGCCGAAGAGTCGGGCATGATCCAGGCGCTCGGTGCGCGCGTGTTACGCGATGCGTGTCGTCAGGTGATGCAGTGGCATCGGCAGAACATGCTATTGCGATTGTCCGTGAATCTTTCGGTGCAACAGCTGCAGCACGAAAGCTGGTTGTCGGTGATCGACGAAGCGCTCGTGTCGTCGGGATTGCCTGCGCATTATCTCGATCTGGAAATCACCGAAAGCGTCATCATCACGCATCCCGAGCGCGCGGTTGCGACACTCGTGCGCATGAAGCAGATGGGCGTGTCGATCACCATCGATGACTTTGGAACCGGCTACTCGTCGCTGTCCTATCTCGCGCGATTGCCGATTCAAGGCGTGAAGATCGATCAGCGCTTCGTGCGCGGGTTGGAACAGAATCGCAACGACGAAGCGATCACGCAGGCGATCATTGCGCTGTCGCATTCGCTGGGCTTGCGCGTGATTGCCGAAGGTGTCGAAACCGCGGCGCAGCTCGATTACTTGAAAAAGCGCGGGTGCGAGGAAGCGCAGGGATTCTTCATCGCGCGGCCGCTCGAAGAGCCGGAGCTGCGCAACTGGTGGCGTATTACCGAGGCGCATCAGACGGCGGCGGCGGCGCAGCCGGATTTGTGGACGCCGGGCTAAGCCGAGTCGAGATCAGAAGACGTATCGACGTCGCGCACCACGCCCCGATCCAATACTTCGATCGATCGAACTGCCGCCGCATTCGCGGCAACGATTGAACGCGCGCCGTCGTCGCCACTAAGCGCGAGCAGCGCTTGCCTATGCGATCGGGCGAAGGCGACCGGATGCCCGCGTCGCCCTTGATAGACCGGCGCCGCAATCGACGCTCCGCGCCCAATCGCTTCGGCGACACGCTTGATCGTCGCGGGCTCGATCCATGGCATGTCGGCCAACGCGACGATGACCCCTGATGCTTCGTTGACTGCAGCGACACCCGCCGCGAGACTCGCACCCATCCCCTCTTCCGCGCGCTCCGCCACAATCACGGTCGCACCTTCATTGCGACAACGATCGGCAAACTGGATGTCCTCGCCGCGCACCACCACGATCACGCTGCCCAACGCCTGCTGAAGATTTCGCAGTGATGCGATTCCGACGGGCGTTCCGTTGGGCAATTGCGCAAGCAGCTTGTGCCCGCCGAAGCGCATTGCGCGTCCGGCGGCAAGCAACAGTCCCGTGACGGGTATCACTCGGGCATCAAGCGGAACTTGCCGTCCTTCACCGTCACCAGCACGCGTGCGCGCTCGTCCATGCCGTTGTGATTGGTCGCACTCATGTTGAAAACACCCTGACATCCGACGACCTCGCGCTCCTGCTCGATTGCATCGCGCAGCGCGACGCGAAACGCTTCCGTTCCGGGTTTCGCTTTCGCCGCTGCAACAGGAATCGCGCGTTCCAATAGCAGACCCGCGTCCCAAGTATTCGCGCCGAACGTCGCCGGCTTCTGCCCGAACTGCTTCTCGTACGCGCCGATGTACTCGAGCGCAACTTTTTTGATCGGGTTGCTCGCCGGAATCTCGTCGATGACGAGCATCGGCCCCGCGGCGAGGATCGTGCCTTCGACCTTGTCCTTGCCGAGACGAATGAAGTCGTCGGTCGCAACACCATGCGTTTGATAGATCGTTCCCTTGTACCCCTGATCGCGCAGCGTCGCTTGCGGCAGCACGCCGGGACCGCCGACGCCGGCGACGAGCACGACATCGGGCCGCGCTGACATCAACTTCAACACTTGGCCGGTCACGCTCTGATCGGGACGGTTGTAGCGCTCGGTCGCGACAATCTTCAGCCCGGCCTTTTCCGCAAGACCGCCGAATACCTTGAGCCAGTTCTCGCCGTACGGGTCGTTGAAGCCGATGAATCCGACGGTTTTCACGCCCGTCTTGTTCATGTGCTTGATCAGCGCTTCGGCAATGAGATCGTCGTTTTGCGTCGTCTTGTAGACCCAGCGGCGCTTCGCATCGAGCGGCTCGACGACCGATGACGTCCCGACCGTCGCCATCAGCGGAACCTTCGCGTCCGCAATCAGGTCGAGGATCGCAAGTGCGTTCGGCGTCGTCGACGGTCCGATCAGCGCATCGATATTGTTTTCGGCGAGAAGCTTTTTCGCGTTCTGCACTGCGCGCGTCGTGTCGCCGCCATCGTCGAGCTGGAAGTATTCGACGGAAAGCGCGCCGATCCTGCGCGGCAAGATATCGCCGGTGTTCTTTTGCGGAATGCCAATCGCGGAGGTTGGGCCGGTCGACGACACCATGAGCCCGATACGAACCTGCGCGAGGACGGGAAGCGCAAGCACAGCGAGCGCCGCTGCAATCGCCCTCGAGAAATAACGTGGCATGGAACCCTCCGTGTAAAGAAGGCGATGCTAACGCAACCGCCTGTGCGATGTGCTAAGCATTCGGCCGCAAGCGCAGGATCGGCTGGCGCTTGGCGGCGCCTTGCAGCGTTCCCGGCTCAGCACGTGCAGCGTCGGCGAGCCTCGCTAGCGCCGCCAACTCGGCACGAATCTGCCTTGCCTCATCGGCGCTCACGGCGGAGCGGTCGTCTCGAAAGTCGGTAGCCGCGGTTGCCGCATCGATCAAAGCCTCCCAATCAGCCGTTCCGGGAGGCGTGATCGTCAGTGTCCGGGCAAGATCGGACGCATCCGACTCGAATGCGGCGAGAAGCGTTCGCAAGCGCATCCAACGATGATTGTCGAGGTCCATCGGGTGCATGGCATTGCGCGGCGTCACTCCCAAAGTGGCGAAGCGTGTTACGAGCTCTTTGCCTGCGATCGTGCCTTTTTCGGCCACGGCATCGATTTGCTCTTTTTTCATCGCGAGATTCAGGCCGCCCTCGTCATCTTCGAGCCGCACCCGTGCGACGCGATCACGGATTCCCGGTGTTCGGGCAAGGAGCCGGTCCTGCCAATTGCGGGCGCTGTTGGCGAGCGCGTAGACGAAGCGCCATAGCCGCTGCGTGCGGCTCGGCTTGGCGTTTTCACTAGCGTCGAAATCATCCCAGGGATCGGCGCGGCCGCCGGCGTTGCTTTCCGGCATGTAGACCCATTCGTCGGGATGATGGCGATCCCGACGTTCCAGTGAGATACCGAACGTCGGCCACAACGGCAATGGGGCGTCGAAAAGGTGAATCGGAAAATTGCTGGTCAAGCCGCCGTCGGAAAACCAGCAGCGCCGCGCGCGCAACGGGCTGCCGCCGAAGTCGAGCGCATGCAGCGGAACGGCACTCAACAGGAACGGAAAGCTCAAGCTCAACCTGACCGCGACAATGACGGGAAGATCGAGCGTAGGTAATGGAGTGAGCGCGTCCGCGTTGCCAACCACTTGCGACAGCTCGTACGCGTCGCCAGGATGTTTCTCGAGATGCGAGCAAACGTTGCCGGGAAAGTAGCGCTTCATCTCATCGAGCGCGAAGAACAGCGGAAAGTCACGGTCCATTTGCGGCAACCGCAGCGGCCGGCCGTGCGTGAGGCTCGTCGTCATGAGCTGCAAGTCGATCGAGGCCGAGCGGCCGTCGGCAATCCAGGGGGGCGGAAAGTGGGGTGCATCGCAAAGCATTCGGAAAGTCAGTGGAGGACCATCCGGGTTCAGCCCGGCACAGCTATTGATCGTTCGCGAGAGCCATAGCGTCAAAGGCTCGCCCATGGCGCCGAAGTCGAAGCGATCCTCATCGCCTTCGCTGTATCCGCGGCAGATGCCATAGCCGTTATCGATCAACGGACCGCTTAATGCGAAAAAGAGCGCGGCGAGCGCCGCAACGAGCGACACCACTACCGCCAGCATCACAACCATGATCCAGCCGACGGTGTTGAGTGGCGTTGCCGCGAACCACGCAATCGCCAGCACCGCGATTGCGCCGCAAGTCGCCGAGAGCCAGAACGCGCGCAACAGGCCCCAAACGAGCGCGAGCGCACGCGTTCCTCCGTTCTCGCGATTGAGCAACCTCGTAACCAGCGTGAACAACGCCCGCGTGCTCGGCGCGGGAACGAAGAGGCTGAAGAGCTTGGAACTTGTCGCATCTTTGCCTTGCGGAGCCAGCTTCTCCGGAATGTCGCCAAGAGCGTCGAAGCCCGCTCGGCTTCCCGTGTGACGGCGCTGGAACTCCGCTGCGGCCGTCGCAGCCGCCGCGATCGCGCCGGCGGAAGTGCCGCCGATGCTGCGGAACTGGAATGCTCGGCTCAATTCAACGACGGCTTTCGGATACACGACACCGCTGGTCACTCCGCCTTCCATGACGATGTCGCAGAACGGCGCGGATGCACTGTTGTTCATATTGCTCCGGTGGTCGGGCACGATGAGATCAACAACTTACACCGCCTGCGCCGCAGCGTGCGCCGACGCCCACGCCCATTGAAAGTTGTAGCCACCGAGCCATCCGGTCACGTCGACGACCTCGCCGATGAAATAAAGCCCCGGCACGTCGTTCGCCATCATCGTCATCGAGGAAAGCGCACGCGTGTCGACGCCGCCGAGCGTGACTTCGGCCTTGTTCCAACCGAGCGTGCCGGCCGGCATCACATTCCACTGCGCGAGCATGCGGGCGATTTCATTGCGCTTGGGTTCACCCAGCTCACGCATCGGCTTTGCGGCATCGTGTTTCTCGCACCACGCCTGCGCGAAGCGACGCGGCAGCCGCTGTGAGAGCAGGTTGTCGAGACGCGCTGCGCTCGTTCGTTGGCGGTCGAGCCACGCGAGCGCATCGATGCCTGGTAGAAGGTCGATTGAAATCGGTGTCTTGCCGTGCCAATACGACGAAACTTGCAGAATCGCAGGGCCCGAAAGTCCTCGATGCGTGAACAGAAGTTGCTCGCGAAAGCGTCCGCCGTTGCAACTGACTTCGGCATCGACCGAAACGCCGGACAAATCACCGAATCGTGCGAGAAGATCGGGCTGAAACGCAAGCGGAACCAGTGCCGGTCGCGGAGCGACGACGTTGATCCCGAATTGCCTGGCGAGCTCGTAGCCGAATGGCGTTGCGCCGATTTTTGGCACCGTCAAGCCGCCTGTCGCGACGACCAGCGATGACGCATGCGCTTCGCCTCGCGACGTCTTAACGACAAACAATTCCCTATTGCGAGCCACTTCGAGCACATCGCACGGATGCCACCAGCTCACCTGACCACGCTCGCACTCGGCTTTCAGCATCGCGATGATCGAGCGCGACGAGTCATCGCAGAAGAGCTGTCCGAGCTTTTTCTCGTGCCACCGAATGCCATGGCGCTCGACCAGCGCAATGAAATCCTGCGGCGTGAACCGCGTCAGCGCCGAGCGCGCGAATTCGTCATTCTGCGAAAGATAGCTCGCAGTGACAGCACCGATGTTCGTGAAGTTGCAGCGACCGCCGCCGGAGATGCGTATCTTCTCGCCGACGATCGCGTAATGCTCGACAAGAAGCACGCGACGTCCCCGCTGGCCGGCGAGCGCCGCGCAGAACATGCCGGCGGCGCCGGCGCCCAACACGACGACGTCGAAGCGGTTCAGGTGTTGAAGAATTCTTTCACGCGATCGAAAAAGCCTTTCGCGCGCGGCGTGTGTGAGCCCGGGTCCTGCAGATTGATCGCCTCGAATTCGCGCAACAGTTCTTTTTGACGCGACGTGAGGTGGACCGGCGTCTCGATGGCGACATGACAGAACAAGTCGCCGATGACCGATCCGCGCACGGGCCGTATACCTTTGTTGCGCAGGCGAAACACCTGGCCGGTTTGGGTCTCCGCGGGAATCTTGAGCTTCGCGTGGCCCTCGAGCGTGGGGATTTCGATTTCGCCGCCGAGCGCTGCCGTTGCGAAGCTGACCGGCATCTCGCAATGCAAGTCGGCACCTTCGCGCTGGAACACGGGATGCGGCTTCAACTGCACGACGACGTACAAGTCGCCGTTGGGGCCTCCATTGACGCCCGCTTCGCCTTCACCGGCAAGGCGGATGCGATCGTCCTGATCGACGCCGGGGGGAATCGTCACCGACAGCGTCTTTTGCTTGCGCGTGCGCCCCGCGCCATCGCACGTCGCGCACGGATCGCTCACGACCTTGCCGGTGCCGTGGCAAGTCGGACACGTTTGCTGAATCGAAAAGAATCCCTGCGAGACGCGCACTTCGCCGCGACCGGCGCAGGTTGCGCACGTCTTCGGACTCGTGCCGGGCTTGGCCCCCGTGCCATGACACGTCACGCATTGCTCGAGGGTCGGAATGCGAATCTTCGCCTCGGTCCCGCGCGCAGCTTCTTCGAGTGACAGCTCGAGGTTGTAGCGAAGATCGGCGCCGCGAAACACGCCATTGCCTCGACCGCCACGCCCCTGCCCGAAGATCTCCCCGAAAATGTCGCCGAACGCATCGGCGAATCCACCGAATCCCTCGGGACCCGGGCCGCGACCGCCACCGAAACCTGCAGTCGCATCGACACCTGCATGACCGAACTGATCGTACGCGGCGCGCTTCTTGGCGTCGGTCAGAACTTCGTAGGCTTCCTTCGCCTCCTTGAATTTCGCTTCGCAGCTCGTATCGTCCGGATTGCGATCCGGGTGGTGCTTCATCGCGAGCTTCCGATACGCCTTTTTCAAGTCGTCGTCGGACGCATCGCGCTGCACGCCGAGCACCGTGTAGTAATCGCGCTTCGAGGTTGCCATTCGCCTTCTCGTTCCAAAAAAAACCGGCCGAATTGCACCGTCCAGCTACTTTGCAGCAACGGCGAACGGCCGACACTTACCGTTTGGCGATAAGTGCCGGCCGCCGATCAACTTGCGCGCTCATCAAGACCGCAGTAAAACGCTTACTTGCGATCCTTTACTTCGGTGAACTCGGCATCGACGACCTTCTCATCGCCAGCCTGTCCACCCGAATCCGGTTGTGCTGCGCCTGCCCCTTGCGCACCACCACCCTGCGGTTGCTGTTGCGATGCATATACCGCTTCGCCAAGCTTCTGCGCCGCGGTCTGCAACGCCTGCGCCTTCGAATCGAGCGCATCCTTGGTTGCTTCCTGATTTTTCAACGTTTCGTCCGCATCGCTGAGCGCCGCCTCGATCTTCGATTTCTCGTCACCAGCGACCTTGTCGCCATGCTCGCCGAGTGACTTGCGCACGCTGTGCACGAGCGCATCGAGCGCGTTACGCGATTGCGCCATCTCGAAGCGGCGATGATCCTCGGCCTTGTTCGCCTCGGCGTCGCGCACCATGCGCTGGATCTCGTCCTCGTTGAGTCCCGAGTTCGCCTTGATCGTGATCTTGTTTTCCTTGCCCGTGGCCTTGTCCTTCGCGTGGACGTGCAGGATCCCGTTCGCGTCGATGTCGAACGTCACTTCGATCTGCGGCAGCCCGCGCGGCGCCGGCGGAATGCCTTCGAGGTTGAACTGGCCGAGGCTCTTGTTGCCTTGTGCCATCTCGCGCTCGCCTTGCAGCACGTGAATCGTCACCGCCGACTGATTGTCGTCCGCCGTCGAGAACACCTGATTCGCCTTGGTGGGGATCGTCGTGTTCTTTTGAATCAACTTGGTCATCACGCTGCCGAGCGTTTCGATACCAAGCGATAGCGGCGTTACGTCGAGCAAGAGCACATCCTTGCGATCGCCCGCAAGCACCGAGCCTTGGATCGCCGCACCGACGGCAACCGCCTCGTCGGGATTGACGTCCTTGCGCGGCTCCTTGCCGAAAAACGACTTCACCGCGTCCTGCACTTTCGGCATGCGTGTCTGGCCGCCGACGAGTATCACGTCCTGGATGTCGGACAGCGACACCCCTGCGTCCTTGACTGCGATGCGGCAGGGCTCGATCGTGCGTTGGATCAGCTCGTCGACCAGGCCCTCGAACTTCGCCCGCGTGATCTTCATCGACAAGTGCTTCGGACCCGACTTGTCCGCCGTGATGTAGGGCAGGTTGATCTCGGTCTGCTGCGAGCTCGACAGCTCGATCTTCGCTTTTTCGGCGGCGTCCTTGAGACGCTGCAGCGCCAGCACGTCGTTCTTGAGATCGACGCCGGATTCCTTCTTGTACTCGGTGACGATGTAGTCGATCAAGCGCTGATCGAAGTCCTCACCGCCGAGGAACGTGTCGCCGTTGGTGGACAGCACTTCAAACTGCTTCTCGCCATCGACATCGGCGATTTCGATGATCGAGATGTCGAACGTGCCGCCACCCAGGTCGTAGACGGCGATCTTGCGATCACCCTTTTCTTCCTTCTTGTCGAGGCCGAATGCGAGCGCGGCCGCGGTTGGCTCGTTGATGATGCGCTTGACTTCGAGGCCCGCGATGCGTCCTGCATCCTTGGTCGCTTGACGTTGCGAGTCGTTGAAGTAGGCCGGCACGGTAATGACCGCTTCGGTGACCGTCTCGCCGAGGTAATCCTCGGCGGTCTTTTTCATTTTGCGCAGCACTTCGGCCGACACTTGCGGCGGCGCGATTTTCTTGCCACGAACTTCGACCCACGCGTCACCGTTGTCGGCGCGCACGATCGAATAGGGCATGAGTCCTATGTCTTTCTGGACTTCCTTTTCCTCGAAGCGGCGGCCGATCAGGCGCTTCACCGCGTACAGCGTGTTCTTGGGATTGGTAACGGCCTGACGCTTGGCCGGCGCGCCGACGAGGATTTCGCCGTCTTCCAGGTACGCGACGATCGAGGGCGTCGTGCGGGCACCTTCCGAATTCTCGATGACCTTGGGCTGGCCGCTTTCCATGATGGCGACGCAGCTGTTGGTCGTGCCGAGGTCGATGCCGATGATCTTGGCCATTGATTTGCTCCTGCAATAGTTCGTTGTGTTGCGCTACAAAGTGGGGATGCGCGAAGTGGAGTTAAAGCGGTTCGTCAGCTTTTCGCGACGGTGACCAAAGCGGGACGCAACACGCGATCATGCAGCGCGTAGCCTTTCTGCATGACATCGACGACCGTATTGGGCGCTTGATCCGATTCGACCAGCGTCATCGCTTGATGGCGGTGCGGATCGAACTTTTCACCCACGGGATCGATCACGGTCAGTTGCGCGCGCCCGAAAGCGTTCTCGATTTGGCGGAGCGTCAACTCGACGCCGGCGCGAAGCTGCTCGGGCGTGGCGTTGTCGACGCTCAACGCCTGTTCCAAAGCGTCTTTGACAGCTAGGAGATCTTCGGCGAAACGCTCGACGGCGAACTTGTGCGCCTTGCTGACGTCCTGGGCGGACTGGCGGCGAACGTTCTCGGTTTCAGCACGGGCGCGCAGGAACGCGTCCTTCAATTCCGCGACCTCGGCTTGGGCTTTTTCCAGAGGGCTGGCCGTGTCGAGCGCGGTGAGCGGCTCATCGCCGAGCGCCTGGTCGTCTTCGCCCATCACCGCGTTCTCGAGCTTGTCGCCGTGCACCTTGTCGTCGGTCGGCCGGGGGGTGGCGGTCTGATCCTGCATGACGGTCCGTTGATCGATGGTCAAAAAAAGTGACCCTTCTCACGATGGGGACGTAACAAGGGCTTTCAAGGGCCGAGCGGGTGACGAACTGGCTTGAAATTCACCGGTCCCCCGCTTGCAAATCGGATTTGCTTCACCGCCTCGCGCCGAGCGTCTTCGCACGGAGCTGGGTCATTTCGCGGGTGGCGACGTCGGGTGGCGGGTTGAGCCAGCCGCCGAGCTGACGCCATGCGAGGTCGGCCAGGGCGGCGATCCATAGCGGGTGCTCGTTGAGGCAAGGAATGGCGTGATAGGCCTTGCCGCCGGCCCCCAGGAACGTGGCGCGACCCTCGATGCCGATTTCCTCCAGTGTTTCCAGGCAATCGGCGACGAATCCCGGGCAGAAGACGTCGACCCTACCCACCCCTTCGCGAGCCAGGTCGGCGAGCGTGGCGGCGGTGTAAGGCTTCAGCCACTCGGCGCGCCCGAAGCGGGACTGGAACGCGAGCACCCAAAGCTTGCGATCGAGGCCCAGCTCTTCGGCGAGCAGACGAGCCGTCTTTTGGCAATGGCAGTGATAGGGATCGCCGCGGTCGAGCGTGCGGCGGGGCATGCCGTGGAACGAGAAGACGAGCCGATCGGGACGACCGTTTTTCATCCAGTAGTCGTTGACGACCTGTGCGAGCGCACGGATGTAGTTGGGGTCGTCGTGGAAGCTTTCGACGAAGCGCAGCGCCGGCATTCGCCGCACGTCGCGAAAGTGTTCGGCCATGGCGTCGAACGTGCTCGCGGTCGTGCTCGCCGAGTATTGCGGGTAAAGCGGGATCACCAGAATGCGTTCACACGACTGCGCGGCAAGCTTGTCCAGCGCTGCGCCAATCGACGGATTGCCGTAGCGCATGCCAAGCTCGACCGGGCCGAAGTCCGACGGCAAGCCTCCCTTTTTCATGCGCTGGCCGAGATAACCGACAAGAAGCGTGCGTTGACGCGCACTGTGAACGGCAAGCGGCGAGCCATCCGGGGTCCAGATGAGTCGGTATTTTTTGGCCGATTGTTGCGGCCGCACGCGGAGAACAACGCCATGCAGGATCGGTTGCCAGACGGCCTGCGGAATTTCGATGACGCGCCGATCGGACAGGAATTGCGCGAGGTAGCGCCGCACGGCCGAAGGAGTGGGCGCATCCGGTGTGCCGAGGTTGACGAGCAACACGCCAATGCGCGGTGTGCGGTCGTGCTCGAAGCCGATGCGACGAGGCGCGTCCATCAGGCGAGCCGCAGCGTGAGCATCAGTGCGGCGTCAATCACCGAGCTGCTGCTTGTCGAGTGCGTTCGAAAGCAGCCGCGCGGTGACGTCGACGATCGGTATCACGCGCTCGTAGGCCATTCGCGTCGGGCCAATGACACCGAGCGTACCCATGACGCGACCGTCGACTTCGTAGGGTGCTGTGACCACGCTCATCTCGTCGAGCGGCACGAGGCCAGACTCTCCGCCGATGTAAATCTGTACGCCATGCGAGCGCTGCGAGACGTCCAGCAAGTGGATCAGCGAGGTCTTCTGTTCGAACATGTCGAACAGGCGCTTCAATCGATCGACGTTGCTAACGAGACCGTCGGCCGAGAAAAGATTGCGCTCACCCGCGACGACCACGTTGTCAGGCGTGTTCAACGCGCCTTCGCCGGCCTCGACCGCAGCGCTCATCAGCGCCGCAATGTCTTCGCGCAGCGCTTTCAATTCGGCAGCGAGGCGTGCGCGAATTTCGTTGAAAGGCCTGCCGGCGAACGATTGATTGAAAAAATTCGTCGCTTCGGTGAGCTCGACCTGCGTGTAAGCGCGCTCGGTGTGGAGGATGCGATTCTGCACATCGCCATCGAGCGAAACGATGATCAACAGAACCCGGCGATCGGACAGACGCAGGAATTCGAGATGGCGAAACGATGCGTCGCGCCGCCCTGGCGTAGCGACGACGCCTGCGAAATGCGTAAGCTGCGATAAGAGATTCGCGGCAGCCGCAACGAGCTCGGCGGGTCGCTCGGCAACGAGCTCCTCTTCCAGGCGATGTAGGTCGCCGATCGCCAATTGCTGCACGACGAGCAGGCTGTCGACGAAGAAGCGATAACCCTTCGGCGTCGGGATGCGACCAGCTGATGTGTGCGGGCTTGCTATAAACCCCATCTCTTCCAGGTCAGCCATCACGTTACGAACCGTGGCGGCCGAGAGCTCGAGGCCCGAGTATTTCGACAGCGCGCGCGAGCCCACCGGCTCGCCCTCGACGATGTAGCGCTCGACGAGCGTTTTTAGAAGATGCTGGGCGCGGGGGTCGAGCATGGGGGGGCGTTAACCGGCGCGTCGCGTCCTGCGTGGGCGGGCCGATACCGTGGCGGCCGTTGGTGAACGGACGGCGATCGACTGCGCGTGATGCTCTGCGTAGGCGTCGAGAAGTCGCCGAATCATTCGTTGGTATTGCGTGTTGTGCTTGGCCGCTTCGCGTTTGAAAAATTCGACGCTGCGCTTGCTCAATGCCAACGTTACTTTTACGCCCTCCTCGCGAAAAACGAGGTCTCCGGGAGCCGGAAGGAAGTCCGGCACCACCTTGGGTTTGCCCAGCGGCTCATCGGTGTATCTGATTTTCTCGCTCATAGATTCGCCTGCCTTTACGCCAGTAACCCGCTCCGAAGATCCGAATAGCGCCGGAACGATAGCTGAATCGCACAGTAAGAATGCCACCGCCAGTCGCACCAAAGCAAAAATAGCGTTCTTCGTCCGCGCTATGCGATGTATCCAAGGCGATCACGCGGTGTGGATCAGCGAAAGCAAATTGCGCTTTCGCGAAACCAACGCCATGCTTGAGCTGATTCTCGCGGTCCCTCTCGTCGTCCCACTCGAACGCAGCCCTGGTCACTTCTGGATACTACTCGGAAGCGGGGCAATGCGCCATATATTTGTATGGCTCTGACGACTGCTCCAAGTCGAGACAAGCGACGTTCGCTTCAATGGTCGCCGGGATCCGCCATTCGGACTGCTCGTCACGGCTTTTCGCTATGCTCTAATGCCCCGGTGACTGCCTTTTCTGATACCTGATTCCTGTCGTCTGATACCTGTCATGTTCGACCGTATCGCCCTCGTCGGCCGCTCCGCCACACCCGGCATGGCAGAGCCGCTTACTCGACTCGCCAAATTCCTGGAGGCGAGAGGGGCAAGCGTTGTCGTCGAAAGCGACACTGCGCGCGAGGGCGCGTTGCAGGATTTCGCAACGGCATCCGTCGATGACATCGGAGCGAATGCCGATCTTGCAATCGTGCTCGGTGGCGATGGGACGATGCTTTCGATTGCGCGACGAGTGGCGCCGCTCGACGTGCCGTTGATCGGTATCAATCTCGGTCGCCTCGGGTTTTTGACCGACGTGCCGGTCGCGCGCATGGAAGAAGCGCTCGAGCCAATGCTGCGCGGTCGTTTCGTCGAAGAGCGCCGCACGTTGCTCGAAGCGCTCGTCGAGCGCAATGGCGCAACCGAGCGCGCGCTCGCCGTCAACGACGTCGCCGTCAATCGCGGCTCGCACGGCACGATGATCGACTGCGCGGTCGAGATCGACGGCCGCCACGCGTTCTTCATGCGCGCGGACGGCATGATCGTCGCCACACCGACCGGCTCGACCGCATATGCGCTGTCGGCGGGTGGACCGATTCTGCAACCGAATGTTGCCGCATTTGCGCTCGTGCCGGTGGCGCCGCACGCGCTGACACATCGCCCCATCGCCGTATCCGATACCGTCACGATTCGCATCGCCGTCGTTCGCGGGCGGGACGCGGCGGCGCACTGCGATGGACAGGCACGCTTCGCGCTGGCGGAGGGCGAAGCGATCGGCGTGCGACGCGCTTCGCACACTGCGCGCTTCCTGCATCCGGAAGGCCACGATCATTTCGCGATGCTCCGTCAGAAGCTGCATTGGAGCGAAACGCCCGAGTTACGCGGCCGACCGGGCTCGGGCGAATCGCAGTAAAGCAATGCTGCGCCTGCTGTCGATTCGCAATTTCGTTCTCGTCGAATCGCTCGACCTCGAGCTCGACCAGGGTTTTTCGGTGCTAACGGGCGAGACCGGCGCCGGCAAGTCGATCCTGCTCGACGCACTCGGTTTGTTGCTCGGCGATCGCTTTGAGTTACGACAGCTTCGTCCCGGCAGCGAGCGCGCCGAGCTCGCCGCGATGTTCGACGTCAGCGACGCACCGGGCGTTCGCGCGTGGCTCGCCGAAAGCGATCTCGTTGATCAGGACGAGGACGTGCTCGTGCGCCGCGTTCTCGACGCGCAGGGACGCTCACGCGCGTTCGTGAACGGCCACCCGGTCACGCTCGCGCAATTGAGCGCGCTCGGAGAGCGCCTGGTCGACTTGCACGGGCAGCATGCGCATCAATCGCTCGAATCGGCCGACGAGCAGCGCGCGCTGGTCGACGAGTTCGGCGGCTTCAGCACGCTTTCGCGCGAAGTCGGCGAAGCGTGGCGCAAATGGCGCAGCGCCGTCGAGCAGCGTGATGCCGCAGCAGGCGCTGCCCACGCGACGGCGACCGAGCGCGACTATCTCGCCGATCGAGCGCGCGAGCTCGCAGCGCTTGGCATGAACGAAGCGGAATGGCTCGAGCTGAACGCCACGCAATCGCGCCTTGCGAACGCGTCCGCGCTCATTGAGGCCGCTACGCAGGGCGAAGCGCTGCTCAGCGAAGGAGACGACGCGCTGACGTTGCGACTTGCGCATTTCACGCACAAGCTTTCGGCAGCGTCGGCCCACGATCCGGCACTTGCCGAGATTCTGGCGCTGCTCGAGCCGGCTCGCATCCAACTCGATGAAGCCGCGCGGGCGTTGCGCGATTATCAACGTCGACTCGATTTGGATCCGTCCGAATTGAAGCGCGTCGAGGATCGCCTCGCGGCGATTCACGACATGGCGCGCAAGCATCGCGTACGGCCCGAAGCGTTGCCCGCGTTGCTCGCGGAAACGCAAGCGCGACTTGGCGCACTCTCGGCGTCGGCTGATGCGGAAGCGTTGACTCGCGAGGCGGGCGCGCGCGAAGCCGACTATCGCGCGTTGGCCGAAGTGCTGTCGAAAAAGCGCCGCTACGCTTCCAACGAGCTTTCGCACAAGGTCACGGCGACGCTGCAGGAGCTTGCGATGAGCGGCGGACGACTCGAGATTGCTTTGCTGCCGCTCGAAAAAGGCGCGAGCCATGGCCTCGAAAGCATCGAGTTTCGCGTGGCGAGCCATCCGAAGCAATCGCTCGGTCCGCTTGCCAAGGTCGCATCGGGCGGCGAGCTGTCGCGCATCGCACTCGCAATTCAGGTCGTCACGAGTGAAGTCGGCCACGTGCCAACGCTCGTGTTCGACGAGGTCGATGCAGGCATCGGCGGTGCCGTCGCCGCGATCGTCGGCAAATTGATGCAATCGCTGGGGACGCGTCGACAGGTTCTGTGCGTGACGCATCTGCCGCAAGTCGCTGCATTTGCGGATACGCACTATCGCGTGACCAAGCACGGCGACGAACGTCAAGTGAGAAGCGGGCTTGACGAGCTCGATCGGGGCGAGCGCATCGAGGAGCTCGCGCGCATGCTGGGAGGCGTGGAAGTGACTGCGAAGACCCGCGCGCATGCGAAAGAGCTTTATGACCAGCATCGCCGTCCGGCATCGGAGCGCAAATGAACCTCGCAATTTTCGGTGGCGGCGGTCGCACGGGAAAGCGAGTGGTCGAGCTGGCGCTTAAGCGCGGCGATCAAATCCGTGCGCTGTTGCGCGACCAAGCGTCTTTGCCGGGCCACGCGAAATTACATGTCGTCACCGGCGACGCGCGCGACGTCAACGCGATCGCGCAAGCTCTTTCGAATACCGACGCAGTGTTGTGCTGCCTCGGACTCGCCGACATCAGTCGGCCGACGACGGCATTTTCCGACGCCGTGCGCCTGATTGTCGATGCGATGAAGCGAACCGGTCCGCGCCGGATCGTCGCGATCGGATCAGCTAGCGCATTGCCCGATGCGCGTGGGGGATTGCGCCTCGATCACGCGAGCGGGGGACCCTATCGCCACATCAACGCCGAGCACGGACGCAATTACGCAACGCTTCGCGACTCGACGCTCGACTGGACACTCGTATGCCCGGTTGACTTGAAGGACGACATCGCTTCCGGTCACGCACGCACTGCCATCGAGGGCTTGCCCGACGGCAGTGCGGAGACCGGTTACGACGATCTGGCGATGACGATGCTCGCGCTCGTCCACGATCGCGACGCGTATCGAAAACGGATCGGCGTGATCAGCGTGCGTTAGTCGATGCGAACGTTCGCCGCTTTCACGACCTCTTCCCACTTCTTGACTTCGCGCTTGACGAATGCGCCGAAGTCGTTCGGCGTCGATCCTCCGAGATCCGCCGCTTGCTGCGCCCATATCTCACGAATGTTGGGCGCTTGCATCGCCTTGGCGACTTCCACTTGCAGCCTGGCGATGATATCCGGCGGCGTTCCCGTCGGCGCCCAGATGCCGTACCACGTCGACACCAGATAGCCGCTCACACCCTGTTCCGCCGCGGTGGGCACATCCGGGAAAGCGCTCACGCGCGTCGCCGTTGCCACCGCGAGAGGACGCAAGCGTTGGCCGCGAATCTGCGGCCCGCTCGTGCCCATGCCGTCGAACATCATGTCGACCTGCCCGCCCAGCAGATCCTGCATTGCCGGTCCCGCGCCTTTGTACGGAACGTGATTGATCGGCGCGCCGGTGATCGTCTTGAACAACTCCCCGGCGAGGTGGTGCGACGTGCCATTGCCGGCCGATGCGTAATTGAGCTTGTTCGGATTCGCCTTCGCATGGGCGACCAGCTCCTTCAGCGAGTTCACCGGAACTTTCGGATGCACGACGACGACGTTCGGGACCAATGCAACCAACGTCACCGGCATCAAGTCCTTGTCGAGGTCATAGCCGAGCTTCGCATAGACACTGACCGCGATCGTGTGGTGCACGGCGCCAACGAGAAACGTATAGCCATCGGCCGGGGCTCTGGCGACATGCTCGGCGCCGATCGTTCCTCCGGCGCCACTGCGGTTGTCGATGATGAATTGCTGCCCGAGCTGCTGCGAAAGCTGTGCTGCGAGCGGGCGGGCGAACGCGTCGGTACCTCCGCCGGCGGGAAACGGTGACACCAGGCGAACGGGCTTTTGCGGCCACGCTTGCGCGAACGCAACTGCAGGAATGCACGCGAAAGCGAGCAAAGCCCGCGCTATCCACTTTGACCACTGCATGACGCTCCTCCTAAAGGAAATGCGATTGGCGGCGCCTTCCCAACTGCAGCGCTCTTCGAGTCAAGTGTATGCCAAGGCGTTTGGGTCGCCTTCGGATATGAAAACGGCCGCGCGAGGCGGCCGTCCGACACAATGTTCGAGTCCCGCGTTCGAGCGCTAGTTCACGCGAATTCGCGGCGCTAACGTTCCGCGCACGGGCCCGTTTCGCTTGCCGGCCCGCGGGGCGTTGGTCACGACACGCTGAATCACTTCCGGCATGCTCTCACCCGTTTCGAGCCAGTGCTTGACGCGTTCGGCGTCGCCAAGCCGCGAGTATTTTCCGACCGAATCGAGAAGCACGATCACGACGGGCTTGCTCGCGATATTGGTCATCATCACCAGACACCGGCCCGCCTCGCGGATGTAGCCGGTTTTTTGCAGCGTGATTTCCCACGCATGCGAGGCGACGAGCCGATTGCTGTTGCTGAATCCCAGCAGGCGTCCCGCAGTCGGATCGACTTCGATGAACGCCGAAGGTGTCGTCGAATACTCGCGTATCAGCGGATAGTCGGCGGCAGCGCGTACGAGTCGCGCGAGATCGTTCGCGGTCGAGACGTTGGATGGCGAAAGCCCGGTTGCATCAGCGAAATGCGAGCGTGTCATGCCAAGCGCACGCGCTTTCGCATTCATCGCGGTTACGAATGCGTTTGCGCCTCCCGGGTAGTCGCGCGCGAGCGACGACGCGGCGCGATTCTCGGACGACATCAGCGCAAGACGCATCATTTCGCGACGCGGCAGCGCTGTGCCCAGCCGCAGACGCGACTTGCTGCCCTTGAGAAAGTCGATATCGCCGAGCGTGATCTCGAGCGTCTCGTCGAGCGGCTGTTTGGCGTCCAGAACGACCATCGCCGTCATTAGCTTGGTCAGCGAGGCGATAGGAGCCACCTCGTCAGCGGCCTTGGCGTAGATGGGCCGACCGGCCGACGCGTCCAGGATCAGCGCGTTCGCCGAAGCGAGCCGAAGCTTGGCAGGATCGAGCGTCGCCGACGCGGTGGCGGCGAATGCCATTAAAACAATTGTAAGAAGCGCTCTGGTCATGTTTAACGCGAGGTCGTGTCGGCGGTTATAGCACGCGTTTTCCGCTATATGCAACGCGCTACTGCCGACAGCAAGAGGCATGCCGCGGCGCACAAGAACGCATCGGACATTCACTAATAGTGGAAGTTCGCCTGCAGCAGCTGCTGGTGCGAGTGCTAAAGGCGCTTGGTGCTACGCCGTCGACTGCGACTTCGCCAGGTTGTAGCCTACTAACGCTAGGCCGTTTGGCTAATCGCGCGCGACCGGTTGCGGCAGCGAACGCTCATGTTCGTCACCCTCCGCTCCCATCCGCTCGACTGCCGCCGGGAACGCGGCGGCACCAGCATCCTGCGATTCCCGGCGAGCCTCGTCTTGCTGCAAGCGCCACATGCGCGCATAGACGCCGCCCGACGCGAGCAGCGCCGCGTGCGTGCCACGCTCGACGATCCGGCCATGCTCGAGCACCAGAATCTCGTCCGCATCGACAATCGTCGACAGTCGATGCGCGATCGTCAGCGTGGTGTGCTCGCGTGCGATGAGCTTCATCTCCGCCTGGATAGCGCGTTCGCTGCGCGAATCCAGCGCAGAGGTCGCCTCGTCGAAAATGAGAATCGTGGGACGCTTCAAAACCGCGCGAGCGATCGCAACGCGCTGCTTCTCGCCGCCCGACAATTTGAGCCCGCGCTCTCCCACCGGCGTTGCATAACCTTCCGGCAATCGACTCACGAAGTCGTGAATCTGCGCAAGCGAAGCGGCCGCGATGATCTCGGCTTGCGTCGCACCCGGGCGTCCGTACGCAATGTTGTATTCGATCGTGTCGTTGAACAGCACCGTGTCTTGCGGAACGATGCCTATCGCCGCACGCAACGATGCCTGTTGCACGTTGCGAATATCCTGACCATCGATGGTGATGCGTCCCGACGTGACGTCATAGAAGCGGTACAGAAGACGCGCCAGCGTCGACTTGCCACCACCCGACGGACCGACCACCGCAACGGTGCGGCCCGCCGGAATCGTGAAGCTCACCTCTTCGAGGATCGAGCGGTTCTGCTCATAGCGAAAACTCACATTCTCGAAGCGCACCTCGCCGCCATTGAGCAAAAGCGACTGCGCTCCCGGCGTGTCGCGAATCTCGGCGTGCTCGTCGATCAGCCCGAACAGCCGCTCCATATCGGCAAGCGCCTGCTTTATCTCCCGATAGATGACGCCGAGAAAATTGAGCGGGATGTACAACTGAATCATGAACGCGTTGACAAGCACGAGATCACCAATCGTCATCGATCCATTCACAACCCCCGCGGTCGCCCGCCACATGATGAGTGTCACCGCGACTGCGATGATCGCGCTTTGGCCAACGTTGAGCGCGGACAGCGAGGTCTGGCTGCGTACGGCGGCACGCTCCCAGCGCTGCATACTCTCGTCGTAGCGGCGCGCCTCCCATTCCTCGTTGCCGAAATACTTGACGGTCTCGTAGTTCAGCAGCGAATCGATCGCGCGCGTGTTCGCCTTGCTGTCGAGCTCGTTCATCTGGCGGCGAAACTGCGTGCGCCATTCGGTGATCGTGATCGTGAACAGAACATACGCAACGAGCGCGCCGCCGGTAATCGCGATGAACGTCCAGTCGTAGCGCGCAATCAGGATCGCGCATACGAGCGTGATCTCGACTGCCGTCGGCAGAATCGAGAACAGCGCGAACTGGATCAACGTCGAGATGCCCCGCTGGCCGCGCTCGACATCGCGCGTGAGCCCGCCGGTCTGGCGCGCAAGATGGAAGCGCAGCGAAAGCGCGTGCAAATGACGGAACACCTGCAGCGCGATCTTGCGGACTGCGCGTTGTGTCACTTTCGCGAACAGGAACTCGCGGAGCTCGGTGAAAAGCGTCGTCGAGACGCGCAGCAAGCCATAGGCGGCCAACAACAGCAGTGGCACTGCAAGCAGCGCCGCCTCGCGATCGAGACCGTCGACGATCTCCTTCATGATCAGCGGCACGCCGACGTTGGCAACCTTCGCGGCGACTAGGCAGGCGATCGCTGCGAGCACGCGCCCCTTGTATTCCCACAGATAAGGAATCAGCTGACGAATCGTCGCCCAGTCGCCGCCTCGCGTGCGGGGAACGTGTGTTTCCGCCGGCAAAGGCAGCGAGGAACCGTGTTGGCGCATCGTCAGATCAGAACGTTGTAATCACTCCGCCTTCACGCCCGCCGTGGTGATCACCTTCGACCATTTGGCGATCTCGTCGTCGAGGAACTTCGCTGCCTCTTTGGGCGTGCCCGCAACCGCTTCGAGACCGAGTTGCTCGAAGCGGCTCTTCAAGTCCGGCGACGATACGGCCTTGCTCACCTCGGTCGACAGTCGATTGACGATATCGGGGGACGTGCCTGCGGGTGCCAGAAACATCACCCACGTCGACGATTCGATCGGCGGCCCGCCCGCTTCGGCAATCGTCGGTACTTCCAGCGCGCCGGGCACGCGCTTCGCAGCGAACATTGCGAGTGAGCGCACTTTCGCGCCGCGCACGTGCGGCATCATCGTGCTCGGCACGTCGACGAGCACTTGAATGTCACCCGATAGCAAGCCCTGCAGCGCTGGGGCGGTTCCTTTGTAGGGAACGTGCACCATGTCGATGTTCGCAGTCTGCTTCAGCAACTCGGTCGTCAAGTGCGCCGCCGCGCCGATGCCGCTCGAACCGAACGCGACCTTGCCTGGATTCGCACGCGCATACGCGATCAACTCGCGCATGTCCTTCGCCGGAAAGTCGTTGTTCACGGTCAGGATCAGCGGGGCGAGTGCAACGAGCGAGACCGGCGTGAAGCTCTTGACTGTGTCGAACGGAAGCTTGCCGGCGTACAGCGTGGCGTTCGCCGAGTGTGCAGCGATCACCGTCAACATCGTGTATCCGTCGGGGGCGGCCTTCGCTGCGAGGTCCGCGCCGAGAATGCTGTTCGCGCCGGGACGGTTATCGACGACGATCGATTGCCCGAGGCTCTCGGCCATCTTCTGGGTGACGATGCGCGTCACCGAATCGGTGAGACCTCCCGGCGTGTAGGGAACGATCCAGCGCAGCGAGCGCGCCGGATACTGCGCATCGGCTCGATTTGCACCGCCGATTCCCACTGCAACGATCGCCGCCGTGACGAATGCATGCCAAAGTTTCATCGCTTCCTCCTGTGACAGCGAGCCTACACGCTTCGACTCGCCCGAAAGTGGCTCGGTGAAACGTCAGCGCCGAACCGTCGTGTTGGCGAATCCGCGGCGCTTTCTGCGACCCCGCCACCATTCGTTGCCGCCGTAGCCGAGAAAGCCCATCGCAACGCGAACGAATCCATAGGCGATCCACGGCAGCGCCTTGGCGAAAGTCGAGCGGGCAGCCCAATGCTGCGGACCCACGCGGCGCGCGCCCGTCTGAATCATCTGCATCAATTCGAGCCGCAGTTTCGATGCGAACTCGGGACCCCGCACGAACAAATTTGCCTCACGCGACATCAACAGCGAATAGGGATCGATGTTCGAGCTGCCGACCGTCGCCCAGCGATTGTCGATGACGGCGACTTTCGCATGCAGGAACGAGCGGTGGTACTCCTCGATCGCCACCCCTCCCACTAGAAGCTGGCCATACAGCGCGCGCGCCGCGTAATGCAACAGCCGGTATTCGACGCGTGCCTGCAATAGAAGCGTCACCTGTACGCCGCGTTGCGCAGCATCGATCAACGCGCGGCGAATTCGTATGCCGGGAAAGAAATACGCGTTCGCAATCAGAATTTCGCGGCGCGCCGTGCGAATTGCGGCGAGATACGCGACTTCGATGTCGCGACGGTGCCGGAGGTTGTCGCGAATCGTGAACTTCGCCGTCTGCGTGCCGGCGCGATGAACGACGACCGTGTCGGGAAACAGCTTCACCTCCGAGCCCGAGAATTGCACGAGTTCACACAGCGCCCATACGCGCGCCATCGTCTGCACGATCGACGCAACGATCGGCCCGCGCACGCTGACTGCGTAATCAATGCGCGGAGGCTTGTGGCCCGGCGTGTTCATATCGTCGATCAGATTGATGCCGCCAACGAACGCGATGCTGCCGTCGACGTGCGCGATCTTGCGATGCAGGCGGCGCAAGCGGTGCGAGCGAAACTGCCAGGGCGCGACGTCGGGGCGATACTTCAGAAGCTTGACTCCGCCGTCGACGAGTGTCCGCTCGAACGACCGCGTCAGATAGTGACGCGCGCCCCAGCCGTCCACCAGCACCCGTGTCACTACGCCGCGCGACGCCGCAGCGATCAACGCATCCGCAACCGCGCGGCCGGCCTGGTCGTCGGCGAAGATGTACGTCTCGATCCAGATTTCCCGTTGCGCATCCGCGAGCGCCGACAAAAGCGCCGGGAAATACTCTTTCCCCCCGCGCAGGAGCTCGATCGCATTGCCCGGCGTGAACCGGTTCATCGGGCGGCTTGGGACGCTCGCCTGGCCGTGAGTTCGAACGTCGCCGCCAGCGCCGCGTGGTCGGAGATCTTGTCCGCAGGAAACGCGCAATGCACGTGCGCCTCGACGACTTTCAATCCGCGCGAATAGATTCGGTCGAGTTGGAACAGCGGCATCACCGATGGGAAGGTGCGCGCGGGGCGGCCCGTCACTGCCTGGAAAACTTCGACGACCTCGAGCTCGTCGACCAACGCACGATTGGCCTTGTGCCGCCAATCGTTGAAGTCGCCGGCGATCACGAGCGGCGCGTCTTTGGGAACGGTGTCACGGATACGCTCGCACAGCGCGCGCACCTGCCACTGGCGGCCGCGCTCGAACAGGCCCAGGTGCACGTTCATGCAATGCAGATCGGGAAGATTCTTGGAGAGCTTGACCACGCAGTGCAGTATTCCACGCGACTCGAAAGGATGCGCCGAAATGTCCTCGTTGTCCTGCGCAACGATCGAGTAGCGCGACAACAGCGCGTTGCCATGATGACCGTGACGATGGATGGCGTTCTTGCCGTACGCCATCTCTTTCCAGTTCGCGTCGGCGAGGTACTCGTGCTGCGGCTTCGTCGGCCAGTTGCGATAGCGATCGGCATTGCGCGCGTGCACGCCGACGACTTCCTGCAAAAAAACGAGATCGGCGTCGAGCCCGTGCAGGCGATCGCGCAACTCCTGCATGACCACGCGCTTCATCAAGCCCGCGAAGCCTTTATGAATGTTGTAGGTGGCGACGGTGAAACGCACGGAGCTTGTCGACTAGCACCGCTGTGATGCGCGGCGAAGCCACCATCTTAGCGAATGCGCTTCGATAACCATGACGCCGGCTCGCTGACAAGCGTCGACGGCGGAGCAGCGATGCTGCGTCAGAGAATGCCGGGACCGCTGTCGGTCGGCGCTGCCGAAGCGCCGGACAGGTTGCGAAGCTCGCGCAATGCGACCGACAACATTGCCAGATCCGCGGCAGGATGATTACGCACTTCGGTGACGACGCGCCCCACCCGTTCGCGCGCGGTCTTGTTCGCCGTTTCCCAGCGTTCGATGCGCGCCGGCGGCGACCCATCGGCTTTCGCGGCGCCGACGACCACTTCCTTGGTGAGCACGCGCTGCAAGTCGGCAAGATCGTCGCTCAACGCACCCTTGGCGAGCGTTTGCCAGTGGCCATCGCCGGCGAGCCCGTGGATGCGATGCGCGAGCCAGTCGAGTCCGAGCCGTGCGCCCAGATCGTAATAGACACTGGCGACCGCGATGACGTCATCGCCGGTCGCCTCCGAAGTCTCGATGACATCCAGCGCTCCGGCGAGCGCCTGTATGGTGGCGACGCGAAGCGACAGCCTCGATGGCACACCATCCTGTTCGAGCATCGTCGCCTGCTGAGCCACTTGCGCACGCGCGTCGCCTTGCAAAAGGTCGTGGACTTTCGCCGCGATTTTGCGCACTCCGGGCTCGAAGCGCGCAACCGTCGTTGCCATGTCGTCGTGCAAACGCTTGCTGCGAAGAAACCACGCCGATGCGGCCGCCGACAAGTGACCGATCTCGACCAGCATGCGCGCCTGCACTTCGTCCGCGACTTTGTTATCGAGCGCCTCGATGTCGCGCCACAGTGATCGCAAGTCGAACACAGCGCGCGCGATGAGGTGCGAGCGCACGACATCGGCAGGCGGAGAACCCGTCGCCTCGCGCAGCCGCTGCACGAGTGTCGGGCCGATGCGATTGACTGTTTGATTGACGATGACGGTTGCGATGATCTCGCGACGCAGCGGATGCCGTTGCATCGCGTTCGCGAACCGCTCTTGCACGAGCGCGGGGAAATAATCGGACAGCGCCGACGCGACACCGCTATCATCCGGCAGCTTCGAATCGAGCACGGTGTCGTTGAGCCACATCTTCGCGTAAGCGAGCAGCACCGCACGCTCGGGAGCTGCCAGGCCTTCACTTGCGTGTGCGCGCCGCGCGATTTCTTCGTCGCTCGGCAGATACTCGATCGCCCGATCGAGACGACCCTCGCGCTCGAGAAAGCGAATGAAGCGCGCCTGATCGTCGAGGAGCTGCGGCGCGAGCCGGCGCCCAACCGAAAGCACCTGCGTCTGCTCGTAATTGTCGCGAAGCACCAGCGTGGCCACATCGTCGGTCATCGCGGCGAGCGCTTCGTTGCGCTGCTTCAGCGTCAACGTTCCGTCGGTGATCGAAAGGCCCAGCAGAATCTTCAGATTGACCTCATGATCGGAGGTATCGACGCCGGCCGAATTGTCGATCGCATCGGTGTAGATGCGCCCGCCTTCTTGTGCATACTCGATTCGGCCGAGTTGCGTGAAGCCCAGATTGCCGCCTTCGGCAACGACCTTGCAGCGGAGCTCGTTGCCGTTGACTCGCACGCCGTCGTTGGCGCGGTCGCCGACCTGCGCTTGCGTCTCTGTCGTCGCCTTCACGTAGGTGCCGATCCCCCCGTTGTAGAGAAGATCGACCGGTGCTTTCAGTATCGCCGCGATGACTTCGGCCGGCGTCATCTGCTCACTGTCGATTCCGAGCGCGGCGCGTGCTTGCGGTGAAAGCGGAATCGACTTCGCCGAGCGTGGCCATA
Organism: Casimicrobiaceae bacterium; assembly: GCA_035536295.1. Classification (GTDB taxonomy): domain Bacteria; phylum Pseudomonadota; class Gammaproteobacteria; order Burkholderiales; family Casimicrobiaceae; genus VBCG01. The sequence continues at coordinate 14,786 of DATLOI010000101.1, read as the reverse complement.
CACCGCCTCCTGCGCTGACTATTTTCTCGTCGTAGTCGGCCCAGCTGCTGCGTGGCAGATCGAACAAGCGCTTGCGCTCGGCAAAGCTCGCGACACGATCCGGCGTGGGATCGATGAACACGTGACGATGGTCAAACGCTGCGATCAGTCGAATGTGCCCGGACAACAGCATGCCGTTGCCGAACACGTCGCCCGACATGTCGCCGACTCCGGTGACGGTGAAATCGGTTTTCTGGATGTCGACGCCAAGTTCGCGGAAGTGACGCTTTACCGATTCCCATGCGCCGCGCGCCGTGATGCCCATTCCCTTGTGGTCGTAACCGGCCGACCCTCCGGATGCGAACGCATCGCCGAGCCAGAAGTTGTATTCCGCGCTGATGGCATTTGCGTAGTCGGAAAACGTGGCGGTTCCCTTGTCCGCGGCGACAACCAGATAAGGATCGTCGGGATCGTGACGCCGAACATTCGGCGGTGCAACGATTGCCTCGCCAACGCGGTTGTCGGTGATATCGAGCAGCCCGCGCAAGTACTCCTGATAGCAGGCCACACCTTCTTTCATGAACGCTTCGCGATCCGTCGGGGAAGGCGCTCGCTTCAACACGAAGCCGCCTTTGCTTCCCACCGGAACGATGACGACGTTCTTGACCATCTGTGCCTTGACGAGTCCCAGCACCTCCGTGCGGAAATCCTCGGGACGATCCGACCAGCGCAAGCCACCGCGCGCGACCTTGCCGCCGCGCAAGTGCACGCCTTCGAAGCGCGCGCTGTAAACGAAGATCTCGAACAGCGGCTTGGGCTCAGGCATGCCGGGAACTGCGGCCGAATCGAGCTTGAACGACAAGAACGGCCGGCGCTTTCCGTCCTCTCCGGTGCGCCAATAGTTGGTGCGCAGCGTCGCGCGAATCATCGCGTGCAACTGGCGCACCACGCGATCTTCGTTGAGATTCGCGACCTTATCGAGCTCCGCGAAAATCGCTTTCGATTGCCGTCCTTCGGCTTCGGCGTCGCCTTGCGCGGGGTCGAAGCGCAACCGGAACAGCGATACGAGCATGCGCGCGATCGCCGGATGCGCGGCAAGCGTTTGCTCGATGAACGTTTGCGATAGCGGAAAGGCAATTTGACGCAAATACCGCGCATACGCCCGCAACACGACAACTTCGTCCGCAGCAAGTCGCGCGAGAAGCACGAGGCGATTGAAATCGTCGCTTTCGATGTCGCCGGCGAATACGCGCGCGAACGCCTGTTCGAAAAGCTCGCGCGATTCGTCGACGTCGAGATCCGCACCGAGTGCCACGAGCCCGTAGTCGTGCAGCCAGATACGCTCGGTGCCTTCGGGGCCGATGCGATACGGCCGCTCCTCGATGACTCGCAAGCCCATGCGCTCGAGCATCGGGAGTGCGTCGGACAACGGGACCGGTCCGCCTTTGCGCGCAAGCTTGAAGCGCAGCGTGTTCGGCGCAGCATCGACCGGACGATACAAGTTCATTGCAACACGACCCGAGTCGAGCGCCCGCTCGAGAAGCGCGATGTCGTGCACCGCGGCGCGCGCGGGGAAGTCTTCGCGATACGCCGCGGGAAACGCGCTCGCATAGCGGCGATACAAAGGGCCTCCGCGACCCTCTCCGAGCGAGCGGTCGAGCGCAAGCTGCAGGTCGTCTTCCCAGCGGCGCGATGCATCGGCCAGTCGCTGCTCGAGGTCGCGCTCATCGACGTGCGGCAACGCGCCGGAGTGCGTGCGCACGACGATCAACACGCGGACCAGTGACGATTCCGATAAGAGAACCGTGAATTCCGAAGCAGTGCCGTTGAATGCGTCGACGAGGATCTTTTGCCAGCGACGTCGCAACTCGGTCGAGTAGCGTTCGCGCGGGGCATAGATGAGGCACGACACGAACCGCTCGTACATGTCGCGGCGAAGGAACACGCGCAAGCGCTGGCGCCCTTCGAGCTTCAGTATCGCGAGCGAGGTGTGAAGCAGCGTTTCATCGTCGATCTGGAACAACTCGTCGCGCGGATACGTGGCGAGAATATTCGCGAGGGACTTGCCGGCGTGACTATCCGGCGGAAGCTCGGCGCGCGCTGCGATGCGCTCGACTTTCTGTCGCAGTAGCGGAATGTCCGACGGATTCGCGCTGTACGCATTCGATGTGTACAGACCGATGAAGCGATGCTCACCCGCAACGTTCCCGCTCGCGTCGAAACGCTTGACGCCGATGTAGTCGAGATAGCCCGGGCGATGCACGGTCGAGCGCCAGTTCGACTTCGTGATGACGAGCAACGACTTCTCAAGCGCGATTTCGCGCAAGCGGGTCGGCAACTGCATGAAGCTCGGAGACAGCCGCTCGTCGCTGACCTCGCGCAACAGTCCGAGCCCCGAGCCCTTCACCACTGCGAGGCCGACACCCTCGTTCGTGCTCACGAGATCGTGACAGCGATAACCGATGAAAGTGAAATGATTGTCGGTGAGCCATTCCAAGAACGCATGCGTCTCCTCGACTTCAGCGCGCGGCAGCGGCGGCGGATTGCGCTCGATGTCGGCAGCGACATGCTGCATGCGCTCGCGCATCGCCGGCCAATCGCCCACGACGATGCGCACGTCCCGCATGACGCGCTTCAAGTCGTTCGCCAGCGCGGTGCGCCTGGCGGGATCGATGATGCGGTCGACTTCGACGTGCATCAAGGACTCGCGCTTCTTGTCGCCGCTTTCGGCGCCGCGCTCGACGATCGGATGGGCGATCAGGTACAGCGTAAGACCTTGGCGCAACACCTCCATTTGCACTGAATCGACCAGAAACGGCATGTCGTCGTTGGCAATCTCGACGACCGTGTGCGTCGATTGCCAGCCGTGCTCGTCGACCGATGGATTGAAGACGCGCAGCTTGACTTCACCGACCTTGCGCGAGCCCGCGAATCGCCACAGCGATACGATCGCACCGTACAAATCAAGTGGATCGCGCTCCGCGATGTCTTCGGCGTCGAGGCCCTCGAGATATTGGCGCGCGAACTCGCTTAACGCGTCGCCCTCCGGAGCGGGAACGCGCGTCTCGACGAGCTTCTGTGTTGCGGCAATGCGTTCCGACGCAGCGGAATCTGGATGGGTGGGCACGGTGACGTCAGCAGGCTCGTCGAGCTCGTTTGCCGTATTCTGCGCCAAGAGCACTGAATCGGGCGAACAGCTGTCCGGGCATCGCTCGATCGAACGGATCTAACGCACACACACGAGCCTTGCGGAAATCGTGGACGTTGCGTGTGACGACGGTTAAATCGTGAGCCAGCGAGCGGCTGCAATCATCTCGTCTATCGAGATCCGTGCCCGCAGACAAGATCGGCATCGAGACGACGACGACCCACGTGCGCAACATCTACTACGTCGCGTACAAGCTCACCGATCAGGCGCACGCCGCGTACGCGGCGGCAAAATAGCAAGGTCGCGCCAGGAATGCAGGTCCCGTTCCTTTCCCGTGCGCAGGAGAGGGAAGCGGGCGACGGCCGTCAGCGCGGCTTGTAATTGAACTTCTGACCACCGAGCGTGGCCTCGAACATCAGGCCGCCCTTCGCGACCGTGAAGATCGCCATCCCCTTGTAATACCGGCCCGCGGTCTTCGCCTTGTCCTGGCTGCCGCTCGCCGCGGCTGACGCACCCGACGTTCCGGCCTGCGCGCTCGCCCCGGCGGTGATCGCGACAGCCGACGCCTCGGCGCCGAATGCGAAATTGCCGCTCGTGAACTCCTTCAGCGCACGCGCGTCCTCGAAGAAGATGATCTCGGAGAACGCCTGGCCGCCGAGCTGAAAGCCGACCGTCACCTGGGTCATCGAGGTGTTTCCGATGTACTTGCCCTTTTCATACACGCGGCCGTTGCCGTGCGCGCCGCCGATGCCCACACCGCCCTTACCGATCGTGGGGAACACTGCATACGCGTGCGCCGTATTGAAGTACGCCGCACTCTGGCCGGCTTTCTTGAAAAGCGCGATCGTGTCGGTGTACTCGTCGGCCGAGGCCGGAGTGGCTTGCGCCAGGGCTACAAACGCAAGCGCGAACAGCGTTGTCAGTCGCTTGATCATATGAAAAACCCTGCGTAGAAACATGGAGGATAAGACGCGCGCCGCGCATCAGCGGGGCTTGGACGGAAGATTACGCGATTTCGTCCGACGCGCGAAGAACCACGCTTTGCTACCTCGCCTTGCAAAGCCTACGCACTTTGGTGCCAGAGCATCATCTTGCCACCATACGCTCGCAACAGCGGTCTAGTCGCACGACAACGCAAAGCGGAAGGATCACAAAATATCGAAAACCACCGGCCACCAAACTCCATACACGCCGTCCGCATTGCGCGCTTGAACGTGCAGCGATTTTGGTTTCGAATACTGGGGTGGCTGATGGGATTCGAACCCACGACAACCGGAATCACAATCCGGGACTCTACCGCTGAGCTACAGCCACCGTCGACGAACTTTCGGGTGTTGGCGCGCCCGACAGGACTCGAACCTGTTACCGCCGGCTTAGAAGGCCGGTGCTCTATCCAGATGAGCTACGGGCGCTTCCCTAGCCTGCGCTCGCCCGCCTCGAGCCAACCATCGAGCGCGTTTTCTGGTCGGGGTGGAGAGATTTGAACTCCCGACATCTTGCTCCCAAAGCAAGCGCGCTACCAGGCTGCGCTACACCCCGAGGGGCGACATTATGCCATTGCGCGACGGTGCGACAACGCCACGGGTCCACTCACGCGCTCCGTTCACGCGGAGAACTTGCGAATGACGTGCATCGCCTCGTCGATAGCGCTGTCGCCGCGCCCGGACACCACCGCCCTTTGAACGCAACGATGCAAATGACGCTCGAGAAGCTCGAGTGCGAGCGCATCGAGCGCCGAGCGAACCGCGCTCACCTGCGTCACGACGTCGACGCAATAGCGGTCGTCGTCGATCATTCGCGCAATGCCGCGCACCTGGCCCTCGATGCGCGCAAGGCGTTTGGTCAATGCCGACTTGTCGCTGCGAAACGTCGCCTTGACAGACGCTCGCTTCGACGAGTCGGCGTCAGCCCGCGACGTCATAACCAGCGCTCGCGATCGCCTTGCGCAATGCTTGCACCGTCACGCGCGAAGGATCGAATGCAACACTCGCGCGTCCCGGCTTCAGCGTCACATCGACGTTCTCGACACCCGGCAACGACGCGAGCACACGCTTGACGCTCGCAACGCATCCACCGCAAGTCATTCCTTGCACATCGAGATTCACGGTTTCCATTGTCATTCCCTTTCTTCGCTCGCGCGCCGTGGTCGCCAACGCTTGAGAAGCAGCGCACTCGTCACCACCGACACCGAGCTCAACGCCATCGCTGCGCCCGCGATCACCGGACTCAGGAATCCGAATGCCGCGAGCGGCAATCCCAGCACGTTGTAGCCGAATGCGAATACGAGGTTGCGTCGAATCGTCGCCAGCGTTGCGCGAGAGAGCTCGACTGCGTCGGCCACAGCAACGAGATCGTCACGGATCAGCGTCACGTCGGCAGCTTCGATGGCGATCGCCGATCCTGCACCGATCGCGAAGCTCACATCCGCCGCTGCAAGCGCGGGAGCGTCGTTCACGCCATCCCCGATCATTCCAATCGTTCCGCCGGGACGCTTGTAGCGTGCGACTGCGAGCGCCTTGCCCGCGGGCAACACGCCGGCGAAGTATTCGTCGATGCGAAGCTCGCGCGCGACAGTGCCCGCGACGCCTTCATGGTCGCCGGTGACCATGACCACGCGAACACCGAGTGATCGCAATGCTTCGATCGCACGTTCCGCGCCAGGTCGCACGCGATCGGTAAGCCCGATCCAGCCCAGGAGGCAACCCTCGATCGCAACGCCGACCAGCGTGTGACCCGCATCACGCAGCGCCCGGGCGATGTCGGACGTGTCGGTGATTCCATGTTCGCGCAGGAATGCCGGTGAGCCGACGATCAGTCGCGCGTTGTCGGAAGTGCGCCGCGCTTGCAAGCCGCGACCGGGTAACGACTCGAAGCCTTCGATCGCGATGGGCGCCACGCGTTGCTCATCGGCGTGCGTAACGATGGCTTTGGCAATCGGATGATTCGCGCCACGCTCGAGCGCTGCCGCGATTTCGAGCAACGCGCTGCCCGATGTTTGACTGGATAGCGCGAATACGCCGGCCACGCGAGGCGACCCTTCCGTCAACGTGCCCGTCTTGTCGACGATCAGCGTCGCGAGGCGGCCCGCGTGCTCGAGCGCGACCGCATTGCGGATCAGGATTCCGAGTTGGGCGCCACGTCCAGTTCCGACGACCAACGCAGTCGGCGTGGCAAGGCCGAGCGCGCAAGGGCATGCGATGACGAGCACCGCAACAGCGTGCACCAGCGCGCGCACAGGGTCTGCGGTGAACACCCAGGTGAGCACGAACGTCACGATCGCGATGACCAGCACGACCGGAACGAACACCGCGGACACGCGATCGACGAGACGTTGAATCGGCGCTTTGCTGCCTTGTGCTTCGGCAACCAGGCGCACGATGCTCGCGAGCAGCGTTTGCGTGCCGATGCCTGTCGCTGTTGCCACAAGGCGGCCGTCGTGATTGACGGTGCCGGCGAAGACCTGCGCGCCGGGCGATTTCGTCACGGGCCGACTTTCGCCGGTGAGCATGCTCTCGTCCACGCTCGACGTGCCCTCGATGACCACGCCGTCGACTGCAACTGCGTCGCCTGCGCGAACGACGTAACGATCACCCGCTTTGACTTCTGCTAGCGCCACCTCGACAAGCTCGCCGCCACGCTCGACGAATGCCGTACGGGGCTGCAGCTTCGCAAGACCTTCGAGCGCCGCGGAAGTGCCGGCGCGTGCGCGCGCTTCGAGCCATTTGCCGAGCAGCACGAGTGTGATGACAGCCGCGGAGGCCTCGAAATAGACGTGCTCGGGAAGTTCGAGCATCACCACCACGGCGCTGAACACGTACGCGATCGTCGTTCCGAGGACGACGAGCACATCCATGTTCGCGCTGCCTCCGCGCAGCGCGTTCCATGCGCCAGCGTAGAAGCGACGGGCGCACCACAGCTGAACAGGCGTAGCAAGCGCGAACTGGAGCCAGCGGGGAATCAGCTCCGTGCGCATGTCGCCCATGAGCATCGGCACAATATGCGCGAGCAACGGCAACGTGAGCACCGCGGCGATCACAAAGTCGCGTAACAGCGAAGCCAGCGTTGCCTTGCGACGCGCCTCGATCGCAGCTCGCTCCGCTTCGGGATCGTGCTTGATTCGTGCCGCGTAGCCCGCGCGCGACACCGCATTCATGAGATCGTCGAGCGCGGCTTGCGAAGGATCGAAGCGCACCGTTGCCGACTCGGTCGCGAAATTCACCGCCGCATGCGTGCCGGGCACGCGGTTCAGCACCTTCTCGATGCGCACGGCGCACGCCGCGCACGTCATTCCTTCGAGTGCTAAATCCACCTTGCCGGAATTGGCCGGGGAATCGACGAGTGCGGTGGCCATGGCGCCAATATACCCCTACAGGGTATACATGACAAGGGTGCTCTTCAGTTCTCGCGCTTCAATTGCGGAAACAGGATCACGTCGCGAATCGACGGGCTGTCGGTCAATAGCATCACCAGTCGGTCGATGCCGATCCCTTCGCCCGCCGTAGGTGGCAACCCGTACTCGAGCGCACGCACGTAATCGGCGTCGTAGAACATCGCCTCCTCGTCGCCCGCCTCGCGCGCCGACACCTGCGCCTTGAAGCGCACCGCTTGCTCTTCCGGATCGTTGAGTTCGGAGAACCCGTTGGCAAGCTCGCGGCCGGTGATGAAAAGCTCGAATCGATCGGAGACCGAAGGCTCGGCGTCGTTAGCGCGCGCGAGTGGGCTCACGTCGGTCGGATGCGCGACGATGAACGTCGGCTGCGCGAGCTTTGATTCGGTCGTCGCTTCGAAGAGCTTGAGCTGCAAAAGTCCGACGCCGTCGGTGGGAAACACTTCGACGTTGAACGGCGCGAGCGCAACGCGCAGATAATCGGGGCTTTGCAAGGCGTCAAGCGCGTATTGCGGGTTGTATTTATGTATCGCCTCGGCCATCGTCAGTCGGTCGAACGGCGGCGCCAAGTCGATCGTCTCGCCTTGATAGCTGATCGTGGTGTTGCCGAGCACCTTGTGCGCGACTTCGCGAAACAGCTCCTCGGTCAAGTCCATCAGGTAGCGATAATCCCGATACGCTTCGTAGAACTCGAGCATCGTGAACTCGGGATTGTGGCGCGTCGAGATGCCTTCGTTGCGAAAATTGCGGTTGATCTCGAACACGCGCTCGAAGCCGCCGACGACGAGGCGCTTCAGATAAAGCTCCGGTGCAATGCGCAAGTACAACTCCGTATCGAGCGCGTTGTGATGCGTCACGAACGGACGCGCGGCAGCACCCCCCGGAATCGGGTGCATCATCGGCGTTTCGACTTCCAAGTACCCACGCGCGACGAAAAACTCGCGGATTGCCTGCACGATGCGCGAGCGCTTGATGAAGATATCGCGCGTCTCGCGATTGGTGATCAAGTCGACGTAGCGCTGCCTATAGCGCTGCTCGGTGTCCGTCATCCCGTGAAATTTTTCCGGCAACGGACGCAGCGACTTCGATAACAGGCGCACGGAAACGCACTTGATCGAAAGCTCGCCGGTCTTGGTCTTGAAAAGCGTGCCGGTCGCGCCGACGATGTCGCCTAGATCCCAGCGCTTGAACGCATCGAGCGACTCCGCCCCCACGCCATCCAGCGTCACGTAAAGCTGAATGCGGCCGGTCATGTCCTGCAGCGTCGCAAAGCACGCTTTACCCATCACACGCTTTAGCACCATGCGGCCCGCGACCGCAACGCGCACAGCTTTCGGTTCGAGCGACTCGTTGCGCTCCCCGCCGTAGCGCTCGTGCAGGTCGGCGGCGAGCGCATCGCGCGCAAAGTCGTTCGGAAAGGCAACCCCGCGCTCACGCAACGCGGCCAATTTCGCGCGTCGCTCGGCGATGATCGCGTTCTCGTCGCTTGCAGCGCTGTCGGTCGGGTCCACGCTTACACGCCCTGCTTCAAGCTCGCCGCAATGAAATCATCGAGATCGCCGTCGAGCACCGCTTGCGTGTTGCCGACTTCGTAGTTGGTGCGCAAATCCTTGATGCGCGACTGGTCGAGCACGTAGCTTCGGATCTGGTGTCCCCAGCCGATGTCGGTCTTCTCGTCCTCGAGCTTTTGCTGCTCGGCCTGGCGCTTGCGAAGCTCGCGCTCGTACAGCTTGGCCTTGAGCATCGTCATCGCCTCGGCGCGATTGCGATGCTGCGAGCGGTCGTTCTGGCATTGCACGACGATGTTGGTCGGCAGATGCGTAATGCGAACCGCCGAGTCGGTCTTGTTGATGTGCTGTCCGCCGGCGCCCGATGCACGGTACGTGTCGATGCGAAGATCGGCGGGATTGATGTCGACCTCGATCGAATCGTCGACTTCCGGATAGACGAATACACTCGCGAACGACGTATGCCTGCGAGCGTTGGCGTCGAATGGGCTCTTGCGCACTAGGCGATGCACGCCGCTCTCGGTACGCAAATGGCCATACGCGTAATCGCCATCGACTTTGAGCGACGCACTCTTGATACCGGCGACGTCACCCTCGGAGATTTCAAGTAGCTCGACCCGATATCCTTTACGCTCGCAATAGCGCGTGTACATACGTAGCAACATCTGGCCCCAGTCCTGCGCTTCGGTGCCCCCACTGCCGGCCTGGATATCCACGAAGCAATTGTTGGGGTCCATCGGATGATGGAACATCCGGCGAAATTCGAGCTCGGCGACGTCTTTCTCGATGCGCGCGACATCGTCGCGCACCGCGATCAGCGTTGCGTCATCGTCTTCCGCGCGCGCAAGGTCGAAGAGCTCGGCGCTGTCGTTCAAGGCGGATTGAATCGAGGCAAGCGAGCCGACGACGGCATCGAGTGTTTTCTTTTCCTTGCCAAGCGCTTGCGCGCGCTCGGGAGCGTCCCAGATCTGCGGATCCTCGAGCTCGCGCTCGACTTCGGTCAGCCGCACCGACTTGACGTCGAAGTCAAAGATACCTCCGCAGCTGCGACTCGCGCTCGCGCAAGCCCGACAGCGCATTGGCGATCTGGTTGACTTGCTCTGCTTCCATCATTGCCGCCCAAAGCGAAAAGTCGCGCGATTATACGCGGGGGGCTGCTTTTATCCGCCACGCTGGCGTCACCGCGCGATTGGCAACTCGCTCTCGTTGACCTAACATCGACAAGACGGACTATTAGCCCCGCACGACTGTCAGGAAAGAATCCCCATGGCAACCCTTTTTGTGAACGGCGATCGCGTCGACATCGGCGCCAACGTCCCCGGCGACACGCCGCTGTTGTGGATATTGCGCGACTCGTTGTCGCTCACCGGAACCAAGTACGGATGCGGCATCGCGATGTGCGGCGCGTGCACCGTGCACATCGATGGCAACGCGGTGCGCTCGTGCACGACGCCGATCGGGTCGGTCAAGCCCGGTGCCGAGATCACGACGATCGAAGGCGTCAAGACCAAGGAAGCGCGCGCGGTGCAAGCCGCGTGGGAAAAACTCGACGTTCCGCAATGCGGCTATTGCCAGTCGGGGCAAATCATGTCGGCGAGTGCGCTCCTGGCAAAAGTGCGCCGCCCAAGCGACGCCGACATCGATGCTGCGATGGCCGGCAACGTTTGCCGCTGCGCAACCTACGTACGCATTCGCGCCGCGATTCACGAAGCGTCGAAGGCGCTGGGATGATGGAAAGCGAAGCCATGGAACGAATTATCAATGTATCGCGACGCATGTTCCTGCAAGCGGGGAGTGCCGTGTCGGCCGGGCTCGCGCTCGGCGTGCATGTTTCCGCATTTGCACAAGCGACTTCGCGCGCAACGCCGAGTCCCGGCAAGACTTTCGAGCCGAACGCATTCGTCAAGATCGGCAGCGACAACACGGTCACCGTGATCAGCAAGCACGTCGAGATGGGACAAGGCAGCTACACGGGGCTCGCGACGATCGTCGCCGACGAGCTTGATGCTGCATGGAGTCAGGTGCGAGTCGAAGGTGCGCCGGCGGATGTATCGCGTTACAACAATCTCATGTGGGGTCCAGCGCAAGGCACCGGCGGATCGACGGCGATTGCCAATTCGTGGCCACAGCTTCGTGCAGCGGGTGCAACTGCACGTGCGATGCTCGTTGCGGCAGCAGCAAAGCGTTGGAACGTTCCGGCATCGTCGATCACGGTCAAGGACGGCGTCGTGTTGCACGCCGCGAGCAAACGCAAGGCGACGTTCGGCGAGCTTGCGGCGGCGGCCTCCGAGCTTCCTGTACCCACCGACGCAAAGCCGAAGGATTCCAAGGACTGGGTCTACATCGGCAAGCAGTTCCCGCGCAAGGACTCGCGTGCGAAATCCAACGGAACGGCGCTTTTCACGCAGGACTTCAAGCTGCCCGGCATGTTGACTGCAGTGGTTGCGCGACCGCCGCGCTTCGGCGCCAAGCATACGAGCTTCGATGCCTCCGCCGTGCAATCGATTCCCGGCGTTCGCAGCGTCGTCGAGATTCCGGGCGGCGTTGTCGTGCTCGCGAGTAATTTTTGGGCTGCGAAACGCGGTCGCGACGCGCTCAAGGTCGTGTGGGATGACAGTCGCGCTTATCGTGGTTCGTCGGCCGACATCATGGCTGAGTACAAGAAGCTCGCGGAGCAACCCGGAGCAGTGGCGCGTAACGATGGCGATGCAACCAAGGCGCTCGCCGGTGCTGCGCGCACGTTGACGGCCAGCTATGAGTTTCCGTTTCTAGCGCACGCGGCGATGGAGCCGATGAATTGCGTGATGCGTCTCGCCGACGACAATTCAGTCGAAGTGTGGAACGGCGAGCAGTTTCAAACCGGCGATCAGCAGGCGATTGCCAAGGCGCTCGGCATCAAGCCCGAGCAGGTGAAGATCAACATGCTGTTCGCCGGCGGCAGTTTCGGTCGACGCGCGAATCCGCAGAGCGACTACCTCGTCGAATGCGCGGAGATTCTCGTCTCGCTGGCTCGCTCGGGACAACGCAACGTTCCGATCAAGCTCGTGTGGACACGCGAGGACGATATGAAGGCCGGCTACTACCGGCCAGCGTATTTTCATTCGCTCAAAGCCGGACTCGATGCGAGCGGCAACATCGTTGCCTGGCAACATCGCATCGTCGGTCAGTCGATCCTCACCGGATCCCCGTTCGAATCGATGATGAAGGGCGGCATCGACGACACCTCCGTCGAGGGTGCATCGACACTGCCTTACGCAATCGCGAACCTGAACGTCGATTTGCATTCGCCAAAGTTGCCGATTACGGTGCAATGGTGGCGCTCGGTCGGTTCGACGCACACCGCGTACTCGACCGAAACGTTCATCGACGAGATTGCAATCGAAGCGAAAAAAGATCCGGTTGAATTTCGTCGCGCGTTGCTCGCGAAGCATCCGCGTCACCTCGCCGCGCTCGATCTCGCCGCGAAGGAGTCTGGCTGGACGTCGCCATTGCCTGCAGGAAAGGCAGGGGAGAAGCGCGCCCGTGGCGTGGCCGTGCACGAATCGTTCGGCACGGTCGTTGCGCAGGTCGCCGAAGTAACGGTAAGGGCCGACAACACGTTTCGTGTCGATCGCGTCGTGTGCGCCGTCGAATGCGGAATCGCGGTCAATCCGGATAACGTCCGCTCGCAAATGGAAGGCGGCCTCGGCTTCGGGCTCTCCGCGGCGCTCCACAGCGCGATCACGCTAAAGGATGGTTTGGTCGAGCAGTCGAACTTCAACGACTATCCATCGCTTCGCATCAACGAAATGCCACGCGTCGACGTTTTCATCGTTCCCTCGACGAGCAATCCGACTGGAGTCGGCGAGCCGGGCACACCCGTGATCGCGCCAGCAGTCGCGAATGCGCTCGCGGCGGCAACGGGCAAGCGATTGCGCACGCTGCCGCTGAGGCTCGCGTAATTCGAGGACTCGCATGCACACGCCGGTCGGTTTCACGCCTGCGCATGCGATGCCGGACGCGCTGTCGACGGCGGCGCTCGTGTTCGCGTTCCGCGGCGACAAGATCCTGGTCGGCGGGGATGATCGCGCGCCTGCCATTCTCACGCGCGAAGAGTTCGATGCGACCGGGCTCGCGGGAACCTGCCATTACCTGGGCGCTTACCAGGGTATTCCCTGTATCGCGACGACGATGCAGGACGATGCAACCGACGTCGCCGGACTGCGCTACACCGGATTGCGCTCGCTGTTCTTCGCGGTGCCGGAGGCGCTCGTTGCGATTGCAGCGCGTGCCTATCAGGTCATCGAATGGGATCGCACGCACCGCTATTGCGGACGCTGCGGTACGTCAACGCACGATAAAGCCGGTGAACGTGCGAAAGAATGTCCCGCCTGCGGATACATCGCCTATCCCCGCGTATCACCCGCGATGATGGCGCTGGTCACGCGCGGGAACGAGTTGCTGCTGGCACGCGCGCACCGTTTTCCGCCCGGAATGTATAGCGCCCTCGCCGGCTTCGTCGAGCCGGGCGAGACGATCGAGGACTGCATCGTGCGCGAAGTGCGCGAGGAGGTCGGCGTCGAGGTGACCGACCTGCGCTACTTCGCGAGCCAGTCGTGGTCGTTCCCGCACTCGCTGATGATCGCATTCACTGCCGAATACGCCGGCGGCGAGATCCGGTGCGACGACAGCGAGATCGCCGAAGCGCGATGGTTCGCGGCCGGTGCGCTCCCGCCGCGGCCGCCTTCGCTGTCGATCGCGCGGCGCCTGATCGACACGACGGCGCAGCGCTTGCTCGGCTGCTAGAATCGCGGCGATGCAGGCGACGAAGGCTCGGCTGACGTGGATGGGCATGACCGCGGCGTTCGCATTCGTCGCGGCGCCGAGCGCGCTCGCGCAGGGTGCGAAGAGCGTCGACGCGCCCGCCCCCGCGCTGCCGCCGGAATACACCGACGACGCGCGGCGCGCCTACGCGCGAGGGCTGGGCGAGGCACGCAAGCTGATCGAGGCCAAGCGCTACGACGAGGCGATCGAGCGACTTTCGGCGCTTTCCAAGGAGCGGCCGCGCGAAGCGCAGGCGCGCTTCCTGAAGGCGGTCGTCGAATCCGACAGCGGCAGAACGCAGGATGCGGTCGTCACGCTGCGCGCGTTGCTCGCCGACTTCCCCGAGTTGCCGGAGCCTCGCAACAACCTCGCGGTGCTTCATGCGGCGCAAGGGAACTACCTGCTGGCGCGACAGGAGCTCGAGCTCGCGATCGCGGCGGCGCCCGATTACGCGGTGGCTCGCGAAAACCTCGGCGACGTGTATGCACGACTCGCGCTCGCCGAGTACGAGCGGGCGCAGGCGCTCGACAAGACGAGCAAGACCGTGGCACCGAAGCTCAAGCTCGCGCGCGAGCTGCTCGGTGTCTCTGCGCGCTGATCTTCCCGACATCGACGGAGTTACCATGTTGCGTCACGTGCTTCTCTTCGCCGCAGCCCTGGGCACCGCGGCATCCGGCCTTGCCGCGAATCCGCAGGTCGAGCTCGACACGACCGCCGGCCGGATCCGCATCGAGCTCTTTCCGGACGCCGCGCCGAAAACGGTCGCCAACTTCCTCGACTACGTCAAGGCCAGGCACTACGACGGGACGCAGTTCCACCGTGTCATCGACGGCTTCATGATCCAGGGCGGCGGGTTCACGAGCGACTTCAAGCAGAAGCCGACACGGGCGCCGGTCGCCAACGAGGCGGAGTCGTCCAGCAAGGCGGGCATCCTCAACGCACCCGGCACGATCGCGATGGC
>DATLOI010000100.1:0-6908 GCA_035536295.1 Casimicrobiaceae bacterium | reverse complement strand
TCGACGCCACTTCAAGTTTCGGCAGGGACGCATGACGGCGCTCGATCGCGCGCGGCGCGTTATCGACGTCGAGGCAGTGCTCGACGATGAAGGCGAGGAAATTCTGCCGCGGCGCGAGATTCCTTACGACATGCTCGTGATCGCCGTCGGCAGCACGACCAATGACTTCGGCATCGACGGCGTGACCGAGCACGCGATTGCGATCGACACGCCCGCCGAGGCCGAACGTTTCCATCGCAAGCTCATCGCCGCAAGCGTTCGCGCGGATGACCAGAAAGCATCCGGTGGCGATGGTCGTGTCGATGTCGTCATCATCGGCGCGGGTGCAACCGGCGTCGAGCTAGCCGCCGAAATCCGTCAGACAACGCGCGCGCATGCTGCATACGGGCTCGAGCATCTCGACCCGTGGCGCGACATTCGCATCACGATCATCGAGGCGGCCGAGCGCATCCTGCCGCCGCTGCCGGAGCGCATTTCGGTGGCGGCGGCGGAGCTTTTGACGAACATGCACGTCGACATTAAGACCGGTGAAGCCGTGTCACGCGTCGATGCCACCGGCGTTCATACGAAGAACGGCGCCTTCGCTCCTGCCGATCTCGTCGTGTGGGCCGCGGGTATCCGTGCGCCGGCGTGGCTCGCAACCCTCGACGGGCTCGAAGTGAATCGAAGCAATCAGCTCGTCGTCAAGCAAACCCTCGAAACCACGCGTGATCCCGATGTTTTCGCGATGGGCGATTGCGCGGCATGCCCATGGCCCGAGGCGAAGCGCGAGGGCGCAACGGTGCCACCGCGTGCGCAGGCCGCGCGTCAACAGGCGCTGTTGCTTGAACGCACTGTGCGGGCGCGACTCGCGGGAAAGCCGTTACCGTTATTCCGCTTTCACGACTACGGCTCGCTGGTATCGCTCGGTGAAATTTCCGCGGTGGGGACGTTAATGGGCGGGCTCATTGGAGGCAGTATGTTGGTGCAAGGTTTGATCGCGCGCTTCATGTACGCATCGCTTTACAAGCTGCATCAGCGCGCGTTATTCGGAACGCTGCCGGTCATTCTCGACACGCTGGGACGCATGCTGCGCGGCGGCGTCGAGCCGAGGGTGAAGCTGCATTGATGGATACACCTACACCTTCGCTTCCGCCAGACCCCTCACCGCCGGGAGCCGCTGCGAGTGCGTATGCGCGCGTCCCCGTATGGGATCTGCCGGTCCGTCTCGTGCATTGGGCGATCGTTCTCTTGCTGACCGCGCTGATCATCACCGGCAAACTCGGCAACGAATGGCTCGAATGGCATATGCTCTTCGGGAAGACGATGCTGGTGCTGGTCGTGTTTCGCGTGATCTGGGGATTTGTCGGCAGCCACAACGCGCGCTTCGTTTCGTTCCTGCGCGGACCCCGAGCGGCTGCCGGTTATGCGCGCTCTCTAGTGCATCCGCCGCTGGCCGCTCATGCCACCCACAATCCCCTCGGCGGCTGGATGGCTGTCGTGTTGCTCGTCGCGCTCACCGTGCAAAGTCTGCTCGGATTGTTCACTAACGATGACGCGCTGTGGAGCGGACCATTTTCCGAGCGAGTGGCCAAGACGACCACGGATGACATCAGCACCGTTCATCGCCAGTTCTGGTGGGTGATTGTCGCGCTTTCAGTGATTCACATCGGCGCGGTGCTGGCTTATCTCAAGCTGGGCCACAACTTAGTGATGCCAATGCTGACCGGCGACAAAGAGCTGCCGGCGGCCATCGCGCATCCCGAGCATTCCGCCGCATCGACCGCCAAGGCGACCGCGCTCCTGTTGTTATGTTGGCTCGCGGTCTGGCTCGCTCTGAACCGGTTATAGAAAGCCCGATCCGCTAGTTGCTGGACAATTCCTTGTTCTGGAAATCGTCGTGGCAATTGTTGCACGCGCGGTTGGTGGCGGTGAACGCGGTGCGCATTGCATCGAGGCCATTTCCAGCGGCCGAGGCGAACTTCGCGGTTTCGACCTTTGCGTCCTGCGCGTATTTGTCGAACTTGGCTTTCTGTTGCCAGATCTCGGGCTTGGCGCGCGTCGGGAAGCCACGCTCGGTTCCGGGCGCGAAGCCTTCCCAAGGCATGTCGATGAGCTGGTCGATGTATTTTGCGCTCTTGGCCGCAACGTCCTTGTCGTAGGGGATCGTACCCTTCGCCATCCGACCCAGCACGGTATACATGTGCCACCCTTGTGAATTCATGATCGCGCGACGGTATTGGATCGAGCGATCGGCCGATTGCGCGTAGACCGCTGCCGAAAATGCACTCACGACGGCAAGCGCTGCAACGACGGGAATGACTTGCTTGTTCAAGGAGAGCCTCCGTTGAGAAAAACGCCCGCTATTGTTGGCCGGTTCGCGAGTTTTGCGCAAGCCGCGCACGTTCGAACATCCATTCGACCGCTTTTATTCCTTCGTTTGCCACGACGTCAACCCGCCGTTGCAACGCTCGGCACGATGCGGCTGCCCTCGCGCCGGATCGCGCCCGCCCGCCCCAGCTCTTCGATGATCCATCCGGCAAACGCCGTCGGTGACAAGCCGAAGAATCGCTCGTTGAACTCGCGATACATGTCGATGTGCTCGATGTAGGCAGGCAATTCGTCGACGAGGAAGCTTCCGCGATCCAGTAGCGTGAAGGCGAACACGGCCTTGACGGCGTAGCGAGGCAGTCGCGAAGGATCGGCTTCGAATGATTCCAGCCGTCGGAAAGCGCGCTCGAAAGCGCTGCCCACGTCGCCGAACGGCTCGCCGTGCCCGGGGATGACGATGTCGATAGGAAGCTTGGCCAACGCTTGTAGCGTTGCGCGGGTGGCTGGCAGTGCAACCGGATCGATTGCCGGAGGCATCACAAACCCGAATCCGTTCGCCCACAGCGCGTCACCCGAGAGCAGAACGCGGTGCTTCGCGTTGTAGAAGCACATCGCACCCATGTCGTGACCGGGCGTTGCCGTCGCGAGCCACTCGAGACCGCCCCAGCGATTGATTTCGCCATCGCGTAGCGCACGATCGGGGGTAAAGCGGCCCGCGGCCTGATCGCAATAGCCGAGGAGCAGCGCGCGCTCGTCCCAGGCTTCGATCAGCGGCACTTCACCTTCGGGGATCGCGATGTCGCAACCGTACTCGCGCGCGATCGCAGCGTTGCCGCCCATGTGGTCGCTGTGGCAATGCGTGTTGACGATCGACGTGATCGGTCGATCGCGAAGTGCGCTCTTCAAAAGCGCAAGCGTCAACGTCGAACGGCTCGCATAGCCGGTGTCGATCAAGACAATCTCATCGCGATCCTGCAGCAGCACATGATTGGCCGAGAGCCAGTCGCGCACGATCACTTGCACCTGCGGCGGCAGCGTCACCACGTCAAGCCGCGATCCGCGACAGGAAATCGCGCACCAGCGCAACGCGATCGGATAGTGCAGGAGCACCTTTTTCGATACGCACGCGATTGGGACCGGCGAAACGTACGCGGCCATCGCGCTGCACGAGAAGAATCAGCTTGCCCGGATCGAAGCCGGGTTCTTGCCCGAATTGCAATGAGCTGCGCTCGGGCCCCGCGTCGACGCGGGTAACGCCGAGTTGCTTCGCCTGCAAACGCAGTCGATGCGATGCGAGCAATGCCTGTGCGGGCTCGGGCAGCGCGCCGAACCGGTCGATCAGCTCTTCGGCTATCGCGTCCAGCTCCGCGTCGTTTTCCACGCTCGCCAAGCGCTTGTAAAGCACGAGCCGCTCGTGCACGTCGCTGCAGTAACGTTCGGGGAGCAGTGCAGGCGCGTGCAAATTGATCTCGGTGGTCACACCAAGCGGTTCGTTCAAACTGGGCTCGCGGCCCGATTTCAGCGCTCTAACCGCGGCCTTCAGCATGTCCGAATAAAGCTGGAAGCCGACCTCCGCCATCTCGCCCGATTGCTCCTCGCCCAGCACTTCGCCGGCGCCGCGAATTTCGAGATCATGCATCGCAAGATAGAAACCGGAGCCCAAGTCTTCCATCAATTGAATCGCTTCGAGCCGCTTGCGCGCTTGCGCCGACAACGCTTCTTCCGGAGGCGTCAGCAAATACGCATACGCTTGGTGGTGCGAGCGACCGACACGCCCGCGCAATTGATGCAATTGCGCGAGACCGAAGCGATCGGCACGCTCGATGATGATCGTGTTCGCCGTCGGCACGTCGATGCCGGTCTCGATGATCGTCGAGCAGACGAGAAGATTGACGCGCTGCTGATAGAAGTCGCGCATCACATGCTCGAGCTCGCGCTCCGGCATTTGTCCGTGGGCAACGGCGAGGCGCGCTTCCGGCACGAGCTCGATCAGCCGATCGGCCATCGAGCGAATCGTCGCGACATCGTTGTGGAGGTAATACACCTGGCCGCCGCGCTTCAATTCGCGCAGGCTCGCCTCGCGCACGATGCCGCGCGTCCACGGCGTGACGAACGTCTTGATCGACAGTCGCCTCTGCGGTGCCGTGGCGATCACCGAAAAGTCGCGAATGCCTTCGAGCGACATCGCGAGCGTACGCGGAATCGGCGTTGCGGTGAGTGTCAGCACGTCGACCTCCGCGCGCAGCGCCTTCAAGCGCTCTTTCTGCCGGACACCGAAACGATGCTCTTCGTCGATGATGACCAGACCGAGGCGCGCGAACTTCACATCGGGTTGCAAGAGCTTGTGCGTGCCGATGACGATGTCGATGCGTCCTTGCTCGAGTCCTTCCAGCGCAGCCTTGGTCTCTTTGCCGGAGCGAAAGCGCGAGAGCTCGGCGATTTTCACCGGCATGTCCGCAAAGCGGTCGGAAAACACCTGGAAGTGTTGCTCGGCGAGCAACGTCGTCGGTACGAGAACTGCAACCTGCTTCCCATCGGCGACCGCGACATACGCCGCGCGCAGCGCCACTTCGGTCTTGCCAAAGCCCACGTCACCGCACACGAGTCGATCCATAGGCTTGTCGGAGGTGAGATCGCCGATGACGGCTTCGATCGCAGCGGACTGATCGGGTGTTTCCTCGAATCCGAAGCCATCGGCGAACGCCTCGTAATCGTGCGGCGTGAACTTGAACGCGTAACCTTCGCGCGCAGCGCGCTGCGCATACAAGTTCAACAATTCGGCCGCGGTGTCGTGTGCCTGTTGCGCAGCCTTGCGTTTCGCCTTCTCCCACTGGCCACTGCCAAGCTCGTGCAACGGTGCGGCCTCCGGCTGCGCACCGCTGTAACGTGAAATGAGATGCAGAGCGGCAACGGGCACATAGAGCTTCGCATCGTTCGCGTAGACGAGCAGAAGAAACTCGTTGGGTCCATCACCCAAATCGAGCGTCGTGAGGCCGAGATAACGACCAATGCCGTGCTCTTCGTGCACGACGGGATCGCCGATGCGCACTTCGGAGAGATCGCGCACCATTGCGTCGACGTTGCTGCGCCGCCCCGCGTCGCGCCGTCCGCGACGCACGATGTTCGCGTACAGCTCCGCTTCAGTGATGAACGCGAGCTTAGCCTTCGGCCACATGAAGCCGGCATGCATCGGCGCAGCTGCGATGGCGAGCGCTGCGTTGCCATGAACGAATGCGGCGAGATCGTCGACCGGCGCGGGACGCAAGCCGTACTCGTTCAAGTACTGAAACATCGTTTCGCGTCGACCCGCGCTTTCGGCAACGATGAGTACGCGTCCTTGAATCGATTGCAGCGCGCGCTTGAGTGCAGCCAGCGGATCATCCGCGCGGCGATCGACTTCGACCGGTGGCAGCCGCCGCGTCGGAGCATCCGTTGGCAACGCGGCATCGCGCGCCGCGACCGGCACTTCCACTCGCGCGAACGGTTTGACCAATCCGCGAAACGTATCCGGCGGCACGAACAGATCGGTCGGTGGCAACAACGGCCGCGCCTTGTCGCCGCGCAGCAATCGATAGCGCGACTCGGTGTCCTGCCAGAAGCGCTCGGCGGTCGCGCCCACGTCCCCGTGCAATACGATGATCGCGTCCTGCGCAAGGTAATCAGCGATCGTCGCGGTCGCATCGAAAAACAACGGCAAATAGTATTCGAGCCCGGCAGGCACGATGCCGTTGCTGACGTCCTTGTAGAGCGAAGATCGCGACGGATCGCCTTCGAATGCCTCGCGAAAGCGGCTGCGAAAGCGCGTTCGCCCTGCCTCGTCCAACGGAAACTCGCGCGCAGGCAACAAGCGAACGTCGCGCACCGGATAGAGCGTCCGCTGCGTGTCGACGTCGAATGTGCGAATGGACTCGATCTCGTCACCGAACAGATCGAGCCGATACGGCAGCGCCGAGCCCATCGGAAACAGATCGATCAAGCCGCCGCGCACGCTGAACTCGCCGGGCGAGACGACCTGGGTGACATGCGTGTAACCGGCGAGCGACAGTTGCGCGCGAAAGCGCTCGACGTCGAAACGCTGACCTTGCTGAATGAAAAACGTGTGTGCAGCAAGAAACGACGGCGGGGCAAGTCGCTGCAACGCAGTTGACGCGGTCATCACGATCGCTTCGCATTCGCGCTGGGTCAGCCGATACAGTGTCGCAAGCCGCTCCGAGACCAAGTCCTGATGCGGCGAAATCGGGTCGTAGGGCAACGTTTCCCAATCGGGAAAGAACGCGAGAGTGTGATCCGGCCACCACGCGGCCATCTCTTCGGCAAGGCGTTGTGCGGCGAGCGAATCCGCAGTGACGATCGCGACCTGCCGCTTCGCATTGCAGGCGGCGTCCGCAAGTTGCGCTAGCGCAAGCGAATCTGCACTGCCGGCGAACGGCTGCGTGCGAACGCGCAGGCCGGGTGCGGGCAGCGACGGGGCGAGCAAAGGCAGCTCGCTCAGCGGCGAGCGATTTCGGTCGGCGGACGGCGGTTGGGATTCAAGCGACGTCCCAGTGGCCGTCACGGTGACGGTGGGATCCGTCGGCATCGAAGGGTGCGGACAACAA
>DATLOI010000099.1:0-4878 GCA_035536295.1 Casimicrobiaceae bacterium | reverse complement strand
CGATGAACGCCGATTCGAATCGGAATCGGCAGCTCGGCCGCTACGATCTCGCGCAGCGCGAGCAGCATTCGCTCTTCGTCGTCGCCGGTGATGCGCGGCGCGCCCGCGGTGAGGATGAGCTTGCCGCCGTCGGCGTCGATGTCCGAGGCAAGCAAGGCAAGGTCACGTCGCTCGGTGGCCGCTTCTACGATCTCGACAAGGCGATGCAACACCTCAGCTGCGACCGAGCCGTCACGTTCCCCGATCAGAGCGTCGGTCGCTTCGAAGCGCAGGAACGCGACGGTGACCGGCCGATGCTCGGACGCGACCCGGCCTTCGGCGACATGCGCGCGTACCGTCGGCGCAAGACAATGCGCCAGCGTCTCGAGCGGCACGCGCGGCCTGCGAACCAGCGGCGTCTTGCCGGCGAAGCCCGCTGGAAGGCTTCGCAACAGACGCCCGGGTTTCTTCGATTCGCCCAGGCACTCGTCGGGCAGCAGGCGCGCGGTCGCGTCGCTGACGATGATTTCGTCCGGGTCGGCGGCGTTCTCGTTGGCGACAAGTTCGCTCCACGCCGGTCCCACCGTCAGAAGTTCCTTGTGTGAAGTTCCGACCGCGAAGAAGTGAAACATTCCCGAGTGCACGCCTTGCGACATTCGCAGCATGACGTCGACGCCAGGCGCTTCGATGTGTCCGACTTCATGCAAGACGTTCCGCATCAGCACTGCGGCACGGCTGGCGCGAATCGCGTGGCCTTCGTCGTGGAACCAAAGCAAAAGCGCGTCGCCGCCGAACTTGAGAAGGCTGCCGCCGTTCTCGTAGGCGACGGCGAGAATCGATTCGAAGCTGCCCCCGACCATGTCGGTGATGTTTTCGGCGCCTTCGCGGCCTTTGCGCGCGAGCTGCTCGGAGAGCATCGTGAAGCCGGAGATGTCGACGAACGCCGCTGTCCCCTCCTCCATCCATGATCGCGTCGCAGGATCGCTCACCAGATGCTGCTGCAGGATGCGCGGCACGTACAGGCTGATGCGCTCGGCGACCGGATCGCGCTCGTGCACGTCCTGTTGATGCGTCGCGTCGGCTTCCTGGACGCGGTGCAGACGACGCACGCCGACATGCTCAGCGGCTGCCTTGCGCGTTTCAGCATCGGCCGCCGAGCGCGCGAGTGCATCGAGCGCGTCGTCGTCGCGAATGCTTTCGATCGCAATCCTGCGGCAGCGCGGATGACGAGTGCGGCCCGCGACTTCGGCGCGAATCGCGTCGGTGAAGTGATCGGCGGCGAGCAGCGCGGCCAGTGCTCCGCTGTCGTTGATCGACGAAAGCACGTCGCACAGCGCAGCCGCCAGCGCCGCTCGCACGCGCTGATCCGCTTCCCGCTTCCACGCCTTGGCGAGCGAATGCAAGTCGGTGCAGCGCCTTGCAGCGGTCACCCGGACTTCGGGCGCCGGATCCGTGACCAGGAGCTCGGCCAGCTCGGGCGAGCTGGGCGGAAACTCGGCCGCGCCGCGCATGCGCAGCAGCGCGTCTTGCGAGTCGCCGGGTTGCGAATTATGCGATGCGCTCGTTGTCATGAAACGTTGGCTACACCTGGCATCCTGCCGATTCTATCGTCGTTCCTCTTGGCAAGAGGGCGTGTTTGTACGTACCGCGAGCGAGGAATATTCGCATCAGAGCTGCGGGGCGAAGATCGACACCGCACGTTCCATCAGCTTTTCGTGCAGCGGACGCGCCTGCCACATCGCGAGCGTGATCCGCTTGGCCTGCGTGATATCGCGCTCGAACACAGCACTTTGCTCCGTCGCGAACACGCTATCGTAGACATTGAGGTTCGCCTCGTCGTTGAGACGAAACGATCGCCTATCGAAATTCGTTGACCCGACCGATACGACCAGCCGGTCGACGATCATAACCTTGCAGTGATACATCGTCGGCTGATACTCGTAGATCTCGGCGCCCGCTTCGAGCAACGGACCCCAGGTGGCCCGCGACGCGCGCTGCACGACCTCGGTGTCGATGATCGGTCCCGGAACGATCACGCGCAGGCGCACGCCGCGTTTCATCGTCGCCACCAGCGTACTCACCGTCAGTTCATCGGGAACGAAATAGGCGGTCGCAAGATCGATCGTCCGGGTCGCTGCCGTAATCGTCATCAGATACATGAGTTGCATGCTGTCGGCGCCGCCTTCGGGCGAGCTCGAGAACATCTGCGCGCGCGTGTCGCCGTTGGGCTCTATCGCGGGAAAGTAATCCGGCCCGTGTAGCACCTCACCGCTGACTTTCGTCCAGTTATCGAGAAACGTCGCTTGCATCTGTGCAACGACCGGACCCTCGGCGCGGTAATGACTGTCACGCCAATGCGCTTCGTCCTGCGCATGGCCGCCCCACTTGTCCGCGATGCCGACACCGCCGGTGAACCCGACGCGCCCGTCGATGACGAGAAGCTTGCGATGCGTGCGATTGTTGATGCGGGTGAGGTGGTACCAGTGCAACGGCCGGTAGAGCTCGATTTGAATGCCGGCGGCGCGCATCGACTCGAGCATCTTCGCGTCGATCTTCTGGGAGCCGACCCAATCGAGCAGAACGTGCACGCGAACCCCGGCACGCGCCCGTTCCGAAAGCGCATCGGCGAACGCACGACCAACCTCGCCCGACCAGTAGATATAAGTTTCGAACGTGATCGTGCGTTGCGCGCTCTTGATCGCGGCGAGCATCGCCGGAAAGATTTCTTCGCCGTTTTGAAGCGCCTGCACACGATTGCCTGAAAGTGTCGGCGGTCCCAGCAGCACCCCGAGTGAGCGATAGAACTGCGGCGTGCCTGTGTCGTACAGGCGCTCGATGCGCTGCTCGACTCTGCGCTCGGCAGGCATGGCGTTGACGATGACCAATGTCGCCAGGAGCGTGCCGATGATCGCAACAGCGATCCATCCTATATGGGTGCGCGACTGCGCCAACATCCGACGACTCCGTGTGAAAAAGCTCGACAGCATACGGCAGCAACCGGCATGCCATGTCGTCTGGCTCTGGGCGACGAGCCTTGTGCGTCTGTACGACGCCGACTTGGACCGCGCCAAGGCGGCGTGCAGTATGCTCGGTTTGCAAGCCTTGCAAGGCGAGCGTGCATATCTCGCTCACTAAAGCAAGGTCAGCTGACAGCAAAGCCCACTGCAACGATGGCCGACCCGATTCCATCCACCGTCGCAACACCCGCGCGCACCGGCAGCGCGCTCGAGCCACTACGCCATTCGACATTTCGCATGCTATGGATCGTCTGGCTGATCGCGAACATGTGCATGTGGATGAACGACGTCGGCGCGGCATGGCTGATGACCTCCCTCACGAGCTCGCCGGTAATGGTCGCGCTCGTGCAGTCTGCCGCGACGCTGCCCGTTTTCTTGCTCGGGCTGCCGAGCGGCGCGCTCGCGGACATCATCGATCGGCGCCGCTTTCTGATCTTCACACAGGTTTGGACTGCAGTGGTCGCGCTTCTCATATGCGCGGCGATGCTGACCGAAACCCTCAACGCCCCGCTGCTGCTGTGCTTCACGCTTGCCAACGGCATCGGGCTCGCGATGCGCTGGCCGGTGTTCGCAGCGTTGATTCCCGAGCTCGTTCCGCGCGCCGAACTGACCCAGGCGCTGGCGCTGAACGCGATCGGCATGAACCTTTCGCGCGTCGTCGGTCCGGCGGCTGCGGGCGCCTTGATCGCAAGCTTCGGACCCGAGTACGTCTTTGTGCTGAACGCGGTGCTGTCGACGCTGACCGCCATCACGCTGCTCGGTTGGAAGCGCGAGCAAAAAGGAAGCAGGCTGCCGAACGAGCGCATGCTCGGCGCGATGCGGGTTGGTGTTCAGCACGTCCGACAATCGCCACACTTGCAGGCGGTGCTGGTGCGCGCGGGTGCATTCTTCCTCAATTCATCGGCGTTGATCGCATTGTTGCCGTTGATTGCCAAGCGCCTCGAAGGCGGCGGCGCAGGTGCGTTCACCGCGCTGCTCGCTTCGCTTGGCATCGGCGCGATCATCACGGCACTTTGGTTGCCGCGTCTTCGCGGCCGAATGACGCGCGACGGGCTGGTGCGCTACGGCACGATCGCCCAAGCGGTCGCAATGCTCGCGATGGCATTCGTTCCGAACTTGTGGCTTGCGATTCCTGCAACGCTCGTCGCGGGTGCCGCGTGGATCGCAGTCATCAATTCACTCACCGTAGGCGCGCAGATGCTGTTGCCCGACTGGGTGCGTGCGCGCGGCATGTCGATCTATCAAATGGCACTGATGGGCGGGACGGCGATCGGCTCGGCGCTGTGGGGACAGGTCGCATCCTGGCGCGACGTTCGCACCAGCCTCGTCCTGGCGTCGATCGCGGCGATCGCGGGTCTGTGGGTGATGCGAAACCTTCGGGTCGGCGGACGCGCCGACGAGGATTTGACGCCGGCCCGCCTGTGGACTGCGCCCGAGCTTGCGATTCCCGTCGAGCCCGATCAGGGGCCAGTGCTCGTCACCGTCGAATATCGAATCGATCCCGCACGCAAGGAGGAGTTCGTCGAATTGATGCGCGAAAGCCGGCGCGTGTGGATGTCGAACGGAATTCTTGCGTGGGAGCTCTTCGACGAC
Organism: Casimicrobiaceae bacterium; assembly: GCA_035536295.1. Lineage (GTDB taxonomy): Bacteria > Pseudomonadota > Gammaproteobacteria > Burkholderiales > Casimicrobiaceae > VBCG01. The sequence continues at coordinate 289 of DATLOI010000099.1, read as the reverse complement.
GTGTCCGATCCCGGCGGTTTTATCGAGCACCTGGTCGACGAATCGTGGGCTGCCTATGTGCGGCGTAATGAGCGCGTGTCGTCGTCGTACACCTTGTTAAGAGAGCGCAAACTTGCGTTTCATCTCGGCGACGAGCCGCCGAAAGTGCGAAGGTTCGTGGCAGAGCCGATGCGGCGGTGAAAACTCTATGAAAACGAAGATTCCCAGGACGGGCGACGCCGATCTGACATGGTAGCGCGCCAAATTCCATGACCCGACTCGATTTCGCCAGCACCCTCGCCCGCGACGC
>DATLOI010000098.1:0-23989 GCA_035536295.1 Casimicrobiaceae bacterium | reverse complement strand
TCTTGCCGCCGAAGGATTTTCGCGTGATGGACGCTTCGCCGACATCCCGGTAACGATCGGCGCGTCGTCCGCGCCGACGACATTGGCCGAGGCCCGCGCGGTGGCTTTGCAAAACGCAAAGAACCAGGCGATGCGCGAGCTGCTCACCAACGCCGGCTGGCAGTGGAGTGCGTGGATGCTGGTCGGTCTCGCGCTGGTGAAGCTGAGCCGAACCCGTTTTCCCGTTGCGACAGGCGTCGCGATCGCGCTCGCCGTATGGGCGGGCGCCGCGTGGGTGGGGCGCGTTCCATGGCCGCTATCCGCGGATCGGTCGTTCGAAGTCGGTCGGTTCGATGCGCGCTGGGATGCAATGCCGGCGACGTTCGTGATCGTTTTGCTCGCCGTCGCCGTCGTGCTATTGGCGCTCTCGCCGTTGCTGCCCCGACGTGTAGCGCCCGCTGCCCAAACGCTCGCATCGCGCGTTGGCTACGCGGGCTTCACCGTTGCCACCGGCGCCGGATGGGTGCTGCTCTTCGACTTGTCCGCCAACGGTCCGCTAGCCAACCGCTATCTCGCGCTGTATCACCACGGCCATCTGTGGCTCGCCATGCTGGTATTGACGGTGCTCGCGTTTCTGCGGCCCACGCTTGGACGCGTGCTGGCTTGGCTGTTGTCGGTGATCGACGAGCTCGGTGGGCGTGTCGGTCGGCAACTCGGTCCGTTGCTCGCGCCGATCGCAGTCGCGGGCGTTGCCGTCGTGCTCGTGGGCGGTATCGCTGGGTTGCTTTCCGGCGTGCGTCAGCTTACTTCCGAGCTAGGGCGCCTATGGCTGATCGTGGGCGTAGCGTGGTTCTTCTTTCTTCGCGGCGCGCCGATCGCCGAGCGCGTGGCACGCAGCGGCAGCTTCATCGTCTCGCTCGTGCGGTACGCGTGGCCGCTCGCGTTCGTCGGTGTCGTTCTGGTCGCGCTCATGCTGGTCACGCGCGACATGGGTCCGCTGCTGATCGCCTCGTATGGCGCCGGCGCATTCCTGGCCGCATCGATCGCCATGTGGTGGCATGTGCGCAGCGGTCTGACGCGCGCTCCAGCAGCTCTCGGCGCGTGCGTGTTCGCCGCGTGGATCGTCATGATCACGCTGGCGGTATTCCAGTTCGGTGCGGTGGACCCGGTTACGGCGGATCGGCTCGAGAACCTCGCTGCGCCGCTCGCATCCGCCAACGACCAGCTCGCGCTCGTCACCTGGTTTCGGCACGCGGCGCCTTCCGCCGGGTTTGGAATCGGCTCCGTGCCCTGGTGCGGTTTTACGAGCTCGATCGCTTGCGCGGGCGTCCCGGCACAGATCCAGAGCGACTATACGTTCACCGCGCTCGCGGGCGCCTTCGGCGAGGCAGCGGCATGGACCTTTACGCTTGTGTGCGCGTTGTGGCTGCATCGACTCATCCGCTACCACGGCCGCGCGACGCGTGGTGAGCCGCGCTTCGTTCGCCGCGCTGGACGGGTCGTCGCCGACTCGCAAGCGTTCCTGAGCTGGATCGGCGTGACCTGGGTCACTCTCACGCTGTGCCAGCTTGCAGTCACCGTGGCCGGGAACCTCGCCGTGCTGCCGTTGACCGGCGTGACGTTTCCATTCGTGAGCTTCGGCATGACGTCGCTGGTCGTCAACTGCGCAATGCTCGCGCTATGCATCAACGTGAGCCTAGCGGACGGTGAAGATGCCTGAGCCTCGGCCCGCCTCGCTGCTTGGCTTTGCGATCGCTGCGAGCATCGCAGTCGTGCCGGTTCTGCTGTTGGTGCTGCTGGGGATGCGAAGCATCGCGCCGGTCGAGCGCAACGCGGGCGGCTCGAATCACGCAAGCGTGCGGCAGATTGCGGCGCTGAAGACGTTCGAACACGCCATCGTCCGGCGCGACATCGTGCAGACGGGCCCGCCGAACGCGCAGGCGCTGGCGGCGCATCTCCCGGACTGCAGCGCCGAATGGAGCGGGAGCGGGCGAGCGTTCGACCGGTTCAAGGAATGGGTCCGCCATCCGCGCGAGATCACGCGCACGCCTGCGCACCGAATCGCGGCGCAACTCGCCGTGCTCGACGAAGCGTTGTTCGACATGAGCGCCGCAGGCAATCTTCGCGTCGCCGATCCCGTCGGCTTCGATGTCGTACGCTGGGCCGAGGCGGCACGGCTCGCGCTCGCAACGCCGGTCGAGACGCCTCAATATCGAGGACGCCGTTTCGTCGTGCGCTGTGCGGACCTCGCGTCGGCCGTGGCGATGCTGTCGCGCGCGCGAGGAAGAATGCTCGCAACGCTTGCATGGCGCGGAACCGCAGTACAGCGCGTCATCGACGACTGGCGGCCCGACCAGTATGTGGCGATCTCCGCGCGACAGCTTGCCCGCACCAATCCCTGGGAGGGGATTGCGGGCTGCATCTATCTGCTGAACGGCGGCGCTGAGGCGGAACAACGCGTTCCCGTGTTCTTCGTGAAGGGCTCGCGTTCGTCGCACGAGCGCGTCTGCAAGCAACCGACTATGTTCGGATCGGTCGCGGGGCAAACGCACGCCGAACCGGTGGCGATCGCCGGCGAGCCGGGACCGGACGCCAGCGGCGACGATGTGCGCTGGCATGTTCCGCCCTCGATTCACGCGTTGCTGCAGCCTCTCGATTCGCTGCAGCGGACGTCAGGCTCGCTGTATCGAACCTACACCGGATTCACATCCGAAAGCGCGGTGGCGAATGTGCGTCGCCCGCTCAATCGCGTCGCGCTCGACGGCGCAGAAGTGGACGCAGGATTCTCGGTCGACCTCACGATCGATCCCGTACTTCAGGCCCTCGCGCAAAAGAGCGCTGCCTGCTACACCGGCCGACAGGACGTTTGCCGTGCGCTTGGGCTCACTCGCGCCGAAGACGGCACGAACGCGGTCGGCCATCGATTGCTCGAACAGGCCATGGTGCGCATGGCGGCCGCCGCCGTCGTCGACGTCGCGAGCGGTCGCATCGAAGCGCTCGCAGGCGCGATGTCGCCCTGCACGCGCCAGGAATACGACGGCCCCGGACGAGCGACGAGCTGCGACACGCGCCTGCCCTACCCGATCCGCTATCGCCCGGATGCGCTGCAGAACGCAGCGGTGTTCCTGGATGCGATGCCGGCGTCGGTAGTGAAACCGGTAATGGCGGCAGCGTTCCTGTCGAATGCGCTTGTCGGGACCCGCTGGCTCGCCGCGGAGAAGAGCGCGATGCGCACTTCGTCGCCACCCAGCCGCGACAGCCTGCGCGCCCAGTTGATGCGTTCAAGCTCCGCGCGCTTTCTCGATCGCATGTTCTGCGGCGACGAAGCGTTCCGGCCCTGCGAGCGTCCGTGGGAGATCCAGGCCATGGCGAGCGCGTTCGGCTGGAACGGCGACTGTTTCGCGCAAAGCGAGCGTTGCGGAAGTCGTGACCTGCTGTTCGGACGCTCGCCGGGCGCGGGCGAATCTGCGCAGCCGGAGCCTGTGGCCGGCTGGGTTCCCTATGGACGTCTGCTCGCCGAGCCCGTTGCTGGAAAATCGGGTGTCGCGTTTCGCTCCCGCCCGCCCGTCGCTCTGGACGTCCAGAAGATCAAGCGATGCGCTGCAGGCGCCGATGGCCGGCGCATGAGCGACGACGATTGGGAGAAGTGTCGCGGCGGGACCGTGGTCGACGTCGTCGCCGAAGGTTGGGGACAGGGACACGCCCGATCGACCGCGCTCGGTGTGGCGGGCATGATGGCCGCAATCGCGGCGGCGGCGAATGGGCAGAGCGAAGTCACGAAGCCGCATTTGGTGCGCGCGGTACGCGGCACCAGCGGCTTTTCCTCGACGATGCTGCAGTCCGACCTGAAAAAGTGGCGCGCGAGGGCGACCGAAACCAATGCCTTGAACCGGGACGCCGCCGAAGTGATCCTGAGCGGACTCTCATGGAGTCATCGCAACGGCACGGCACGGCGTGCGTGCGAGCAGGTGTTCGCAACACGCGTCTGTCGCGAGATCGACTGGATCGCCGGCAAGACCGGCACGCCGACGTTTCCGAACGATGATCGCTCGCTCGATGACCTCGCGAAGCTATGCGTCCCCGCGCGCGAGCGTACCCGGACCGAGCAGGTCGCCTGCGGTGGATTGCGGCCGTACAAGTGGTACGTCGCCGCCTATCGAACCGATCCCGCAAATCCCGCTTGGACAAAGGTCATCGGCGTGCTCGTCGAGCGCAACTGGCTCGCCGATAGCGGCCGCATTCACGGCGCAGGTGATCACGGACCGAATCCTGCCGCAGAGCTGGCCATGCAGATCATCGGACGGCACACCGGGGCGCTGGCGCGGGATTGGCGATGAGACGATTGGTCGAACCCGTCCGTCGACGAGCGCCGCTTCGTCCCGACCGCTGCGCGCCGCTGATGTGGACGTTCGACGGCCCGTTCGCGGTTTGTCTTGCCGACGTCGAGGCCACGTTGCGCCGAGCGATCGTGCAACTGGAGGATGTGGCGGGGATCGCTGTCGCGCTCGACCTGTCCCTTCCCGCGCTCGCTGCGCGCGTCGCAGCCGGCGACGGCATTCAACCTGCATGGAGGGGTTTCGTCGACCGGATCTCTCGGCGCTACGGCCTGCCGTCGCCGCTGCGTGTGCGCCATCGCAGGGAAGCCGGTCCGCTTGCGACGTTGTTAATCGTATACAGGAGCTAGACACGCATGCCGCTCAAGAGCTGGATATTGCAGAGGATGAATCGTATCAACGCCGTTGCCGGTCGTCCCGACCTCGTGCGTCGCGCGTCGCGCGGCAGCATCAGCGCCGAACAGCGCGAGCCGTCGCTGCGTGGCGTTGCGGATAGCCACGATCCGACGGGTCCCGAGCATCTGGGTGCCTACGCGCCGCTCATCGGTGCGATCCGCGACGAGCTCGAGCACTTCGTTTCGAGCCAGCTGCGCCTGCACCTTGCCATTGCCGAGCGCGACCGCTATCTGCTCACGTCGATCGACGTCGAATGCGTCGACGGTGGTGACGGCGCGGACCTGTTGCGCCGCTTCGATCACGAATTCACGCCGGAACAGATCAAGCGATTTCTCGCGCGTGACGTGATTGCCCAGCTGCCCAACGCTAGCGCGATCGACCTTTCGCAATTCGCCGGGCTCAACGCGGCGCAAGCGCAGGACAATGCTCGCCCCGATGACGACGCGTATGCGGAGCTTTTGACGGAGCTCCGCTCGACCACGCGTAGTGATGTATCTCGCTCGTTCGCTGTGTCGCTTGTCGGGCGGTGGACCGACACCGAAGCGATCGTGCCGGCGCGCGCAACCACCGCATCGCCGCGGACGCCTCTTGCGGGGAGCCGTCTCGACGTCGAGATCGACGATGCGAACGGCAAGCGCCGCGTTGCGCTTGCGGCGGTCGTGGCCAATCGCCGCTACTCGATCGGCAAGGGCGAGGGCTGCGACATTACCGTCCAAGGCACCTTCGTGAGCCGCCGGCACTGCGAAATCTGGCTCGAAAACGGCAGGTGGTGGGCCGCCGACGCCGGTTCGACGAACGGCGTACGGGTCGAAACGGCGAGTAGCGTTCTCGGCCGCGCAGGGCCGCAGGCGGGCGGCACGCAGGCCAACGCCGCGATCGAAATCGTGCCCGGCGCGCGAATCGTGCTGTCCGCATCGATGCAAGGGAATTCGGGCGAATATCCTCGCGTGCAACTCGAGCATGGCGACCTCAAGCCTTCGGCTGCAACGCCGTTGCATCCGGCTGCTCAGTCGCCGAAGACGCCCGTCACTCCGCTGGCTGCGCCGCGCCCGCGTCAAGCGGGTCTTACGCTGACGGTGAGCATGGCTTCCGGCATCCAAAGGCTGTCGCTCGGCGAGAAGGCGCTGCCGATCCACGTTGGTCGCTCGCACAACCAGGACCTGGTCGTGGATTGGGCGCACGAGGGCGTGTCGGGCCATCACATCGACATCACGAAGCTCGACGAGGGCGGTGCGCAGATCGAGGTTCACGGCGACAACGGCGTTACCGTCGACGGCGTCGACCATCCGCAGGGTCAGCGTTTCCGCTGGAAGATCGGCGAACGGATGACACTCGGGCGCGCCTCGGGCGCGGAACCTGAATGCACGCTGTCGCTTGGCGTCCGCCCATGAATCAAGTGTCGTCGCCTCATCTCCACGCGCGGGGGGCGTCATGAGCGTGCCGACGCCGCGTCCACGAGGGCCCTTTGCGACAACGCACGATCTGCCCGCGCGCGCTGCGACCATCGACTGCGGCACGCTCAGGAGCGCTTCGGTTTGTCTCGATCTCGCGGTCGCATCGTTTCGCGGGAAGCGACACGCGATCAACGAGGATTCGTACAGCGCGCTCGACGGGCCTGCGCCCGTCTACGTCGTTGCGGATGGCGTCGGCGGTGGCGCCATGGCGTCGCGTGCGAGCCGCGAGCTGGTGGCTCACGTGCATCGTGCGCTCGATTGCGGCCCGATCGATGCCGATGCCGTGCGGGGGGCGTTGATCGACGCGGATCGCGAAGTGGCTCGTAGCATCGCAAACCATACCGACCAGCTTGGAGCTGCCACCGTCGCGCTGTGTGCGAGCGGCGATGCGGACCTCGTGAAGTGGTTGATCGCCTGGGTCGGCGATTGCCGCGTCTACCGTATCGCCGCGGCCGACGACCACGATGCGGAACCGATCACTCAGGATGACTCGTACCGGCATCTGGGGGAGACGCCGCCTTCGGGTAGCGCCCCCGACGATCCTGCGCGCATGATCGGGAACGGCGCCGTCACCGTTCCGAATCTGACGCATGTCGAGCTGCACGAAGGCGAGATGCTCGTGCTTTGCAGCGATGGCGTGCACAAGCATGCGCAGGCCTGCGACATCGGCCGGGTTCTGCGCGCGAGCGCGGTGCCGCTGTCGCGCCGATGTGCGAGCCTGATCGCGCTTGCTCGCATGCGAGGCGGCGTCGATGACGCTACCGTGCTGGTCGTCCATCGCGCCGCCGTCGCGCGGCCCGTCTGCTGGCGCGGGGCTGGAGCAGGCGAGCCATGAACTTCGATCCGATCGATCGCGTGTTCGGAAGGGGCCGGTTGCAGATGGTGACGGGTGCGCACGTGGAAGTGTTTCGCGAAGCCGCAACGCGCGGCGAGCGTCGCCGCTATACGAAGCGCTTCCTCACCACGGGGGAGGGCGATTACGCGCAATGGACCGAACGCGAGTGGCGCATCCTCGCGCGCCTGATCGGGCATGGGACGCGCTGCGTGCCGGACGTCGTCCAATACGATCGGGACGCGCATGGCACGAAGCTCGTGCAGACCTATGATGCGGGCGCGACCGTCGACCAGTGGGCAACGCTGCTTCCCGTCGAGCGCGACCACCGGGTTCACGCCCATGTATTCGAGGACTGCGCGCATTGGTGGGCGCTGGCGTACCACTGTCTGGCCGCGCTCGACGAGATCCACACGCTCCACCTCGTCCACCTCGATATCAAGGGCGACAACATCTGCATCCCCGTAGGGCCGGCGAACTTCGATGCTGCCCAAGCGCACCGACCGATGTTCCCGATGTTCTGGAAGCTCGCGCTGATCGATTTCGCGTTTTCGCTGGTCTCCGGCGAGACGCTGACGACGCCGTTGCCGATCGGGTGGCAACAGGATTACGACTACCAGTCGCCGCGCCTTCTGCGCGCACTCGAGGCCGGGCGCGCCGGTGATTTGCAGCCCACCGAAGAGCTCGACTGGCGTTGCGACATGTACAGCCTCGCCGCAATGCTGAAGCGTTATTTGCCCGCAGAGGACCACTTGTACGATGGCGGCATCACGAACGGCTGGACCGGGGAGCGCTACGACGCGGCCAAGTCGCTCATCCTGCGCATTCGTGAAGCTCATGATGGCGACGTATCGTCCCCCCGGCCGCACGCCGAACTGATTGCGCGCACCAGTGCGCAGCTTGGCGCGACCGAGCTTGCGCAGTCGCTCGAAAGCGGCTGGACGCTCGCTCGCGACATTCCGCTGCCCGCGGCGCTTCCAATTTCGTTGACGCCGATCACGCGGCTCGCGCCGCCGGTCCGGGTGGTGATTCCGGCGCGGGACGATCTCGTTGCGATGCGCGCAGCGGACGGAGCACACGAGCATCATCGCGCGTCGGGGCGACCTGCGAGACTGCGCAGCAAGCTGCTGCTTCTTGCGGGCGCCGCGAGCGTGGCGGCGATCCTGGGAGTCCTCCCGTTGCTATTCGATGCAACGGATTTCATGCGCCGTGCGACGCAGTTCGCCATCGACGCGAGCCGGACGATGGGCGCAGCGCTCGCCGGGATGAGCCATCGTGACGACCCCCACGATACCGGTGCGGTGGGGACGTCTTCGGTTGAGCAGCGGACGCGCCCGGATCTTGCCGCGACGGAATCGGTCGATGATGCAGCTGCCGTCGGAGCTGTCGCTCCCGATGTGCCCGCAGCCGAAGCCACGCCCGCGCGTTCATCCGACGCGAGCGATGCCGCGGATGCACCCATCGTGCAGCCCGCATCGCCGCCGATCGAACCGTCGCGGCCGTCGTCTCGATCCAATCAGCCGCTGCAGTCGTCTCAGACCGGGTTGTCGCCGAACGCCACCCCAGCGCGCGAGTCTCCCGCAGCGCGGATCGAAAGGTATCGCACCAAGCAGTTGGAGCGTCCGACGCCGAGCACGCGAACGCCATCGGCCCCGGCACCGCCGAGTGCGCGCTCGCCGGCCACACGGCCGGCGGATTCGACGCGACGAACTCAATTCGCGCGAACGAGCAAGCTTCCACGTGCGGGGATGGGCACGGGTGCCATTGCGTCGCGCACGCCGCCAGTGGCTGCATCGAAGCGGACGACCAGTGCATCGATGCTTGCGTCGTCGCAATCGCCGGGGCGGCCGAGTTCGATGCCTGCGGCTGATCCGATTGCGGGATTGGGACCTGCGACTGCAACCGAGCAGACAAAAGCGATCACGTCGGTCGCGCCCACCGGCGCGGTCACCATCGTAACCGCGGCCCCGCAAACAACCGCGGCCCCGCAAACAACCGCAGCCCCGCAGGATCGCGTTTCGCCTGCGGCACCTGCGCAAACCATCGCGGCGGTCGCGTCGCAATCCGCAACGACGCCAGACACGCGCGCGGTGGCTCCGTCCCCCACGGCAAGCGCGGCGGTGACCATTCCGATGGCACCGCCGGTGGAAATTCCGCGCACCTCGTCCGTTCCGAACACAGTCGCGCGTCCGCCAAACGGTGCGCCGATCGTCGAACGCTCGCGCCTGTTCGGTGCACCGGCAATTCAGCCCCCGCGTCAACCCGCAGCGCCGCCGGTCGTGGAGCTTGGGCGGGATGCGCCGCTGCGTGACGAGGTGCGCGACGTCGACTATCTCGACCAGGGCCGCCGGATGCTCGACAGCACCGTGCCGCGCACGGCGGCCCGCGTGTACGCACAACTCGCCCGCGTGCTGTTCGTCGCAGCGGACGCCCGCGATGTGGCGGAGGAGCGCACCGTGAATGATGCGTTCATCGCTGCCGGGGTCGCAACCGACGCGTCCTTCGCTGTGCGCGACGTCGCCGGCCGTGCGGCGCGACGACTGCACGAGGAAGCGCGACAGGCGTACTGGTCGCGCAGGCAGGCAGCCGACGCCTTTGATCTGGCGCTCACCGCATTCGGCGCCAATCCTAACGATGCCGAGATCGCCGGCGCTTTGGCGCTTCTTCATTTGCGACTGGTCCCGGCGCAACCGGAACGCGCGCGGCAACTTGCGCTGCACGCGATCGCGATCAAAAGCGCGCAGCATCCGACGGGACGCCTCGACGACTGGATGACCTTCGCGATTGCCAGCGCGCTAACCGGCCGGCAAACGGATGCCAGGGACGCCCTTTACGCATCGCTCGCGCTGACGCGCAACCTCGAGCGCAGCTGCCGGAGCGCCCAGAGCGTCCTTAAGAGCTTCGGCGAGCATATGCGCGAGCCCGTCGACGCGTTGATGTCCCGGCTGTACGCGCAGGGACGCGACGACGATTCACCCTACTGCGCGTGGGCGCCGAGCCGCAGCGCGCGATCACGCTACCCGTGATATTTTCAACATTGCTGCATGTGTATTAGTGGGCCCGGCTGGACTCGAACCAGCGACCAAAGGATTATGAGTCCTCTGCTCTAACCGACTGAGCTACAGGCCCGCGCAGCGCGCAGTGATAGACGCGTATCGCAAGTGCGAAAAGCGCGCGAGACTCTAGCATCTCATCTGTGCGCTGCTCGCTCCGCGGACGACTGTGCAAACAAAAACGCCCCGGCCGAACCGGGGCGTTGGCTTGCCTGCCAAGGCGGCTTATTTCTTCGGCTGCGTATTCATCTTCGCGTCGCTCGCGCTGCCCGGAGGCTGCGGAGACGTTCCCGTGACTTGCGTCGAACTGGTCGGCATGCCCGTACCTGGTCCTGCCGTTCCAGTCGTTGCCGCAGTGTTTTTGCCGGGCGTTGCTGTCGAAGGCGCAGACCCGGTCGGGCCGCCGCCGGTTCCTGCACCAGTCGTCGTGCCCATCTTCGCATCGCCGCCGCGTGGCGCCTTCTTGACGGCGTCTTCGGCCGCTTTCGCCATCTGCAGATGCTGCTCGAGCGCAGGCAGCGTCTTCGCCGCAAAGCCTTTCACATCGGGGTCTTTCGCCGACTTCGCGGCCGACCGGAAATCACGCACGACCTTTTGATGATCGTCGACCATGTCGTCCATGTACTCGCGGTCGAACGCATTGCCGCTCATTTTCGCGAGCTTGTCGCGTTTGCGCTGATGCGAGCCATCCATGTCGGTCGGCAACGTAACGTTCTTTGTCGACGCAACGCTTCTAAGCTCGCTCGCGGCTTTGCTGTGATCGTCGATCATGCGCTTGGCGAAATCCTTGACTTGCTGGCTTTGCGCCTTGTCGGCCGCGAGCCTGCTCAATTCGATTTCTGCCATGCCCGAGCGCGCGGCGTTCTCCATGAACCTGCGATCGCCACCTGATAACGAAGTCGCCGTCTCCTTCGCCGGGGTCTTTGCAGGCACCGCTGCTTTACCGCTGGTGGAACTGCCCGCGCCCTTGTCCATGCCGGTCGACCCTGATGCGGGCGGTGCAGGGGTCGCTGTCGTTCCACCTGACGGCTGTTGCGTGGTTTGTGCCGTGGCCCCAACCGCAAGGCCGAGCAGGAGAGCCGCGGCGAGCGCGGATTTTCGGAATGGGAGAGACATGTCGAGCTCCTTGGCATGAGTGATGGGTGAGGGGCGGTGGTTGCTTTTCATCACGCACACGCCTGGATCGATCTCGTCTGCAAGTTCCGTGCGAAGCGTTCGCGCGACGCTCGCTCCAGTAGGAGCATGAGTTCGAGACGCTACGTCGCTTTCGACGCCGGCAATAAATTCCGACGCCTTTGCAATACGCACGTCGCGTCCACAGCACGGCCGACAACGGATGTGTGCTGGCTGTCCCTCGCCGGTAGCCCAAGTAAACTCGCCATCCCAATGAATTCGGCGCTCGGCGCTCGAGGGGATCGCAAGCAATGAAGATCACTTTGGTCGGCTCCCGCTATTTCGGGGCCGCTGTCCTCGCCGCCCTCAGTCGGGAGGAAGTCGAAATCGTGCAAGTGGTCGCCCCAGCCGCGGACGATCGTCTTGCGCTGGCGGCGCAAAAGGCCGGCATCGCCCTCCATCTGCTTGCCGATACGAAAAGCGTCCCAGCCGAGGCGATTCCGTCACAAACCGACCTGATCGTCGCGGCGCATACGCACGCGCGCGTGAGCGAAGGTGCGTTGAGGCGATCCCGTCACGGCGGTATCGGCTATCACCCATCGCTGTTGCCGCGTCATCGCGGCATCGCCGCGGTCGAATGGACGATCATCGAGCGCGATCCGATCGCCGGCGGCTCGGTGTACCACCTGTCGGAAGGATGGGATGCGGGTGCGATCGCTGCGCAGGACTGGTGCTTCGTCGGCAAGAACGAGACCGCACGCGAGCTGTGGGAGCGCGCGCTCGCGCCGATGGGACTGGCGTTACTCGCCAAAGTCGTGCGGCACGTCCGCGATCACGACAAGCTGCTTGCGACGCCGCAAGACGAGCGCTACGCGACACGCGCTCCGCTGATTCGACGCAGCGTGACATTGTCCGATGCGGCTGCGCCGGCGACGACCTCGCTGATGGTGACCGTCATCGGCGCCGATCGCCCCGGTATCGTGCGTCTCGTCTCGGAACGCGCGCGCGGTTTCGGAGCGAACTGGGAAGCGAGTCGCATGACGAGTTTGCGCGATCAGTTCGCCGGCATCGTTCACTTCGAGGTACCGCCCGAGCACGCCGAAGCACTGAGCGCCGCGTTGCGCGGTCTGGAAGCATCGGGTCTGCAAGTGCACATCGTGCGCAGCGACAGCGGACCGTTGCCGCCGGGGCGACGCATCGTAAGGTTGGAGCTCGCCGGCATGGATCGTCCTGGCATCATCGACGAGCTTTCGTCCGCGCTTGCCGAGCGTGGGATCAGCATTGAAGATCTGTCGACCGACACGTTCGAAGACGACACGGCGAGCCAGCATCGCTTCAAGTTGAGTGCGTTGCTGTTCGTTCCGAAAACGTTCAGCGACGACGAGTTGCGGCGCACGCTGGAACCACTCACGCGCGAGATGCGCATGGATCTGGCGCTGGGTTGACTATTACGCCTCGAAGATTCGCGTCAACGGCGGATCACGGTGCGAGTTGACGAGGCGCTGGTCGAGTTGCACGCCGAGCCCTGATCCGCCGGGGAGCATCGAACTGCCAGCGATCCGCGGCGGCAAGCCCGAGACGAAGCGATCGAAGAGCGGACTCTCGTCGAATTGCAACTCGAGCAGGTCGAAGCGATCGAGCGCCGCGCAAACGTGAAGACTTGCGGCGTGCGCCACCGGTCCGCTCGGGTTGTGCAGTGAAACCGCCACGCCGTGTCTCTGCAACAGGCGCGCGCAACGAAGCATTTCGTCGAAGCCGCCGACGTACTTGACGTCCGGCATCATGACGTCGTATGCGCCGGCCGCGCAATACGGACGAAAGTCTTCGCTACCCACGCCTTGCTCCATGCCGGCGAGAAGAACGCCGCGAGAATTTGCATGTCGGCGCAGGTTCACGAGCGCCGGAACGTTTTCTCGCGCTTCCGGCAGCGGGCATTCGATCCAATGCACATTCAACTCGACCGCGGCATCGATCGCACGCAACGCATTCGCTTCGTCGAACCGCCAGTGACAATCGACCATCAAGCGTCGATCGGGACCGCACACATCGCGAACAGCCGCTATGCGCGCGATTCCCGCTTGTATCAGTGCGCTGGCGTCACCCCGCGCGCAAGCGCCGATCGACACTTCGTCGAACGGCGCGATCTTGATGGCGTGGAAGCCGGCGGCGAGGGCATCGCGCGCGCTCTGTGCGAAACCGCGCGGCGTGCGATCGAGGGTGCGGCGGTTGATGTTTGCATAAGCGGGAATGCTGGTGTGACGCGCCCCGCCCAGTGCTTCGACGAGTGGTACACCGGCATCCTGCGCATGCAAGTCCCAGAGCGCGCAGTCGATGGCGGATACGACGGTCGCTTGAACGAGATCGCGTGGAGTCACGCCAGCCGCAAATTCGGCAGGGGTTGTGACGGCGTGCGAGAGCGCTCGCGTGGTGAAATCTGCGGCCGCCGCGAGCAGCGCGCCTTCGCGACCGTTCAGCGTCGCTTCGCCGACGCCGACGCGACCATCATCGCGCTCGATGCGGATGAATACCCAGCGTGTCTTGGTCGATACGACACATGTCTCGATCGCCAGCCGATCCGATCGAAACACGCGCGCTTGGGCCGCGTTCGTTACGAGATGTGTCTCACGCCACTCGAGCAAATCGAGCGCATCACCTACGGCGGGTGAATCTATAGCCGAGTCCGCAAAGCGCAAAGCTCAACAGTGCCAGCAACGGCATCGCGAGCGTGGGAATGTTGGCCGCCGCTTGCGTGCCACCACCAGTCGGCAATGGACTCACCGTCGCGGTGAATGCGCCGACATTATTGAACCAGCCGATGCCATCGGTCACGCCAAGAAACAAGCGGGTGGCGCCGGTTGGTACGACGAACGTCTGCACCGCGCCCGAACCCGTTCCCGTTCGGCCGTCACCGATGAAGAACACCTGCTTCAGCGCCGGGGAGAGCGTCGCAAAGCCAATGCCCACGCCCGTGCTGCTGAAATCAAGCGGGCCAGGCGCTCCCGAGGTGTTGGGCGGGCTATTGTCGAGAAACACGCCGACGAGTGAGTTCACCGGCCATGTTGCACCCGACATGCCGTTGCTGGACACCGTCGTGAATATGAAACCGCCATCCGGCGACGGCGACGGAGGCGTGAGGGGATCGAAGGTCACGCTGCCCGTCGCGCTGAAGGTGAGCGAGGCGCCTGACGTTATCGGTATTCCAACGACCTGCACAGGTGACTGCGCGGGGGCGCTATCGCCCGAGCAGCACGTGCTTCCGTTCGGCATTCCGGAGAGGTAGGGATTCGAGGTGCCCGGAACGTTGACCGTCACCTGCGCGGCAACTGGATGAGCAACGCAGATCGCGACGATAAATGAAGCTAGTCGGATGACCCGAGCGCCGACACGTCGCGTACCTTGCCGCATAGTTCCTCCCCTGAAGATCGCTTACCACTCGCTGCGAGTCGATTATTCAGCGCGCGGGATCGACGGTCAATGACGTGGCAGATCGAGGCCAGCGGCTTCGCGACGCCGTGACGAAAACGCAACAAGCTCTAGGCGACCGACAGCAGAGGGTGATGTGTTACTCGCCCTCGAGAAAACTTCTCAGCTTCTCGCTCCGCGAAGGATGCCGGAGCTTCCGCAAAGCCTTCGCCTCGATCTGCCGAATCCGCTCGCGCGTGACATCGAACTGCTTGCCGACTTCCTCGAGCGTGTGATCGGTGTTCATCTCGATGCCGAAGCGCATGCGCAGCACCTTCGCCTCGCGCGGCGTCAGCGAATCGAGGATGTCCTTGCAAACATCGCGCAAGCTCGCATTCACCGCCGCATCGGAAGGCGCAATCGTCGACAGATCCTCGATGAAATCGCCCAGATGCGAGTCGTCGTCGTCGCCGATCGGCGTTTCCATCGAGATCGGCTCCTTGGAAATCTTGAGGATCTTGCGGATCTTCTCCTCGGGCATCTCCATCTTCTCGGCAAGCGTCGCCGGATCGGGCTCCTGTCCCGTTTCCTGCAGGATCTGCCGGCTGATCCGGTTCATCTTGTTGATCGTCTCGATCATGTGCACCGGAATGCGGATCGTGCGCGCCTGGTCGGCAATGCTTCGCGTGATCGCCTGGCGAATCCACCACGTCGCATACGTCGAGAATTTGTAGCCGCGGCGGTACTCGAATTTGTCGACCGCTTTCATTAGGCCGATGTTGCCTTCCTGGATGAGATCGAGGAACTGCAACCCGCGGTTCGTGTACTTCTTCGCGATCGAGATCACGAGGCGCAGATTCGCCTCGGTCATCTCGCGCTTGGCTTTGCGCGCCTTCGCCTCGCCAGTCGACATCTGCTTGTTGATCTCCTTCAATTCCTTCAAAGGGATCATCACGCGGTTGGAAAGATCGATGAGCTTTTGCTGCTGCTCGACGATCGCCTGACGGTATTTGGCGAGTTGCTCGCTGTACGGATGGTGCGCCGAGACTTCGTGATCGATCCAGCGCAGGCTCGTCTCGCGCTCCGGGAATTTCTTGATGAAGTCCGGCCGCGGCATGCCGCCCTTGTTGACGACCAGGTCCTGAATCTTGCGCTCGATCTGGCGAATGCTGTCGACTTCGCTGCGCACGCTGTCGCACAGCTTCTCCACTTGCCGCGCAGAGAAGCGAATTTGCATGAGCTCCGCGCTGATCTTGCGCTGCAGGTCGACGACCTTCGGCGATTTGTGGCCTTCCTTCTGCAACACGACGAGCATGCGGCCGAAATGGCGGCGGATCGTCGCGAAGCGCTCGAGTGCGGCGACTTTCAGCCGCTCCAGATTTTCGGCGGCGATCGCACCTGCATCGCCTTCGTCTTCCTCTTCGTCCTCGTCGCCTTCGTCGTCGTCGGCCGCTTCGATTTCCGCGACCTGCTCGTTGAAGTCCATCAGGCCGTCGACGAGATCGTCGATCTTCAACTCGTCCTTCTCGATCTTCTCGGCGAAGTCGAGGATCTGCTGGACCGTCATCGGGCACGCCGAGATGGCCATGATCATGTGCTTCAGCCCATCTTCGATGCGCTTGGCGATTTCGATCTCGCCTTCGCGAGTCAATAGCTCGACGCTGCCCATCTCGCGCATGTACATGCGAACCGGGTCGGTCGTGCGACCGAACTCGCTGTCGAGCGTGGATGCTGCAGCTTCGGCTTCTTCCTCGACATCCTCGGTGGGGGCGGCTGGCGCGGCTTCGGCCATCAGCAAGGTATCGGCGTCGGGCGCAGCGTCGTACACCTGGATGCCCATGTCGCCGATCATCGAGATCACGCCCTCGATCTGCTCGGCGTCGAGCACGTCGTCGGGGAGGTGATCGTTGATTTCGGCGTAGGTAAGGTAGCCGCGCTCCTTGCCGAGAACGATGAGGCTCTTCAGGCGGCGCTTGCGGGCCTCGACATCGGCTGGGGTCAACTCGCGCGGCGGCTCGGCGTGGCGGCCGTTGCGGGCTTTTTTCTGGGCTGCGTCTTCCGCACGCTTGCCGGCGATCCGCGCGGCGATTTCGCTGGTCGTTGGCTTGGCGCCCGGACGGCCGGGCAGCGGAGTCGGGCCGGCCGCTTTACCGGCAGCGCCCTTGACTGGAGCCTTCGCCAGCGTGACCCCCTTCAGAGGCGTCTTTGGCG
This sequence comes from Casimicrobiaceae bacterium, assembly GCA_035536295.1. Classification (GTDB taxonomy): domain Bacteria; phylum Pseudomonadota; class Gammaproteobacteria; order Burkholderiales; family Casimicrobiaceae; genus VBCG01. Next base: position 7,215 of record DATLOI010000098.1, on the reverse strand, counting down.
CGACGACAGGCTTCGCGGTAGTCTTTGGAAGCGGGTGCTTACCCTTCGCCGAAACAGTTTTGGCGCCCGCCTTGGGCTTTGGCGCCGGCTTCTTCAATCTGGTCAACGACTTCGACTTTGGCTTGGCCTTGCCCTTGACCGCGCCTGGGCGCTTCGCCGGCGCGCGCCTGGAGGCGCCGTGCCGGACTGGCTTTTTCACGCCCGGGCGTGCCGAAGGGCGCTTGGCGACCTTTTTGGCCGCGACCTTGCGCTTCGCGGGAGACTTGCGGGTCGATTTGGCGGGCTTTTTGGCCATGAAATTCCTCGGGTCGGCGTCTAGCTTCTGCGCCGGACGCTGCTCGGGCCGCTTTGACATCCCACGCATGTGGGGGCGGCGCGGGCAAACCGCAAATTTTACTACGAATTCAGACTCTTCGCTGGCTGACCGTGCATTACGGCGCCCGCAAAGCAGTCCGGCGATTCACTCCTTCACAAGCCCCTTTCGTGCCAATCGCGATTGTCGGCGCCGTTCGGCTTGCTCGGGTGAAATCGACTCCGCAACGGCGGCTGGCGCCTCGACGTCCTCATTGTCCAGTTCCGCTTGTTCCCACCACTTCTGCACGCCCGCCATCAGCTCGACTTTGGCTTGCTCGGGCGTCAACCCCTTGTCCTCGGCGGCGGCGAGCGCTGCCGCGAGCACCGTATCGTGGGACGTCCCGGCAAAATGCTGCATGACGGATGCCGTCGTCAGCGCGGGCGTTCGCGCGCAGTAATCGTCGAGTGCAGCCAGCGCTGCTGCTTCCGGTGAGACGTCGTCGGGACGCGGCAGCGTCACCTCACGAGCCAATTCCGGTTGGAGCAGAACGGCTTGAATCAGTTCACGCGCAAGCGATGGACCGCGTCGAGTGGCGGCGCGACTCGCAAACGCACGTCGGGCTGAGCCGCTGGTCGGCGCTGCGCCAGCCCCGAGCAATACGCGAATCTCGCCTTCCGCAAGCCCGGAAAGATCGGCAAGGCGCTTTCTAAGCACTGCCGCGAGCACCGGCGCGGCAATCGCATTGATGTGGGGTCGCGCTGCCGCCACCAAAGCGGCGCGGCCTTCTGCCGATGCCGGGGGGTGCGCGGCGCTGAGTTCGCCTAGCAGGAATTCGGAGAGCGGCACGGCGGTTGCGAGGGCACGCTCGAAGGCAGCCTTGCCGCGTCGCCGCACGAAATCATCCGGATCCTCGCCATCCGGGAGGAACAGGAACTGGGCGTTCTTGCCGTCGGCTAGCACCGGGAGCGTGTTTTCGAGCGCCCTCCATGCAGCCTTGCGTCCCGCGCTGTCGCCGTCGAAGCAGTAGACGACGGTGTCGGTAAGGCGAAACAGCTTTTGCGCGTGCATCGGCGTGGTCGACGTGCCGAGCGTTGCGACTGCATAACCGACGCCATGCTGCGCGAGCGCGACAACATCCATGTAGCCCTCGACCACGACGACTTTGCCGGCTTCGCGTATCGGCGCCCGCGCCTGAAAGAGGCCATAGAGCTCGCGCCCTTTGGAGAACACCGGCGTTTCGGGGGAGTTCAAGTATTTCGGCTCGCCGCGATCGAGGACGCGTCCGCCGAAGCCGATCACACGCCCGCGCGGATCGTGGATCGGAAACATCACGCGATCGCGAAAGCGGTCGTAGCGCTTGCCTGCGTCAACCGCAATGACAAGTCCCGCGGCTTCAAGCGCCGCGTCGTCGTAATGCTCGAAAGCGCGCTCGAGCGGTTGCCATTCATCGGGTGCGTAGCCGATGCCGTAGCTTGCGGCGATCGCGCCGGTGAGCCCGCGCGATTTCAGGTAATCGATGGCGCGCTTGGATTTTCTCAGTTCCGCCTTGTAGAACTTCGCCGCGGTCAGAAGTAACTCGGTCAGGTCGGCGGCTTCCTCGCGCCTCTCCTTGTCGCCGGCTCGCTCGACGCGAGGGACCGTGAGGCCGGCATCGCGCGCGAGCTCCTCGACCGCATCGGGAAACGATTTGCCAGCGAACTCCATCAGGAATCCGATGGCGGTTCCGTGGGCGCCGCAGCCGAAGCAGTGATAGAACTGCTTGGTCGGCGACACCGAGAACGACGGTGTTTTTTCGCTATGGAAAGGGCAGCAGGCGACGTAGTTCGCGCCGGCTTTTTTGAGCGGGACTCTCGCGTCGACGACTTCGACGATGTCGACGCGGGAAAGCAGCGTCTGGATGAAGTCGTTGGGAATCACGTTGCAGCATCGCGTGCGGACCGCACCCAGGTTCGGGCCGGCCGCACGGATGCGCCACACGGCAGGGTGACCTCGTCGATTATAAGGACTCCTGCGCTGCGCGCGTCCAACCTGCGGCTTTTCAACTGCGGGCGAGCCTGGCCTTCACTTTGGCCGACACCTGGGATAGATCGGCCTTGCCGGCAAGCTTCGGCTTCAACTCGGCCATCACCTTGCCCATGCCGGCGACGCCTGTTGCGCCCGAGCGCGCGATCGTTTCTGCGATCAAGGCGTCGATCTCGGCTTCGCCAAGCGGCTTTGGCATGTAGCCCGCGAGTATTTCGAGCTCGGCTTTTTCGGTGTTCGCAAGGTCGCTGCGGTTGCCTGCCTCGAACTGCGTGATCGAGTCGCGGCGCTGCTTGATCATCTTGTCGATGACGACGACGACTTCCGCGTCGGTGAGCTCCTTGCGCTCGTCGACTTCGCGTTGCTTGACACCGGCGAGCAGCATGCGGATCGTCGATAGCCGCGCGGTGTCCTTCGCGCGCATCGCGTCCTTCATGTCGTCGGTGATCTGGGCCTTGAGCGACACGCTTTAGGCCGGGACGGCTAGTAGAGCTTGGGAGGCAGCTGCTGGCTGCGGATGCGCTTGTAGTGGCGCTTCACGGCGGCGGCTTTCTTGCGCTTGCGCTCGGCCGTCGGCTTTTCGTAGAACTCGCGCGCGCGAAGCTCGGTTAAAAGGCCGGTTTTTTCGATCGTGCGCTTGAAGCGGCGCAGGGCGGCCTCGAACGGCTCGTTTTCGCGGACGCGGACGGATGGCATAGGCAGGCAGGCTCTTGGGCTGGGGTTAGGCGGAAAAGCTCACGAGTATAGCGCGCTTTGCGCCTCACCAGCAAACACGCCAGCGCGTTTCGCTATGATCGGCCGATGCGCGTCCTCGGCATCGAAACGTCCTGCGACGAAACCGGCGTGGCGGTCTACGACTCCACTGTGGGGCTGATCGCGCACGCACTGCATTCGCAGGTGGCGTTGCACGAAAGCTACGGCGGCGTCGTGCCCGAGCTCGCGTCGCGCGATCACGTTCGCCACCTCGTTCCGCTGATCCAGCGCGTGCTGCACGAGGCGGGGATCGAACTGCACTCGCTCGACGCCATTGCATACACAGAAGGCCCGGGACTTGCGGGTGCACTGCTGGTTGGCGCAAGCGTCGCGAGTTCGCTCGCATTCGCAGTGAACAAGCCTGCGATCGGGATTCATCATCTCGAAGGCCATTTGCTGTCGCCGCTGCTCGGGTCGCCGCGACCTGAATTTCCGTTCGTGGCGTTGCTCGTGTCGGGGGGGCACAGTCAGCTCTTCGAGGTGCGGCGCGTCGGGGATTACGCGCTGCTCGGCGAGACTCACGACGATGCGGCGGGTGAGGCGTTCGACAAGACGGCGAAGCTGCTCGGGCTCGGCTATCCAGGCGGCCCAGCGCTCGCGCAGCTTGCCGAGAGTGGCGCACGCGGCGCGGTGGCGCTGCCGCGGCCGATGCTTGACTCCGGCGATCTCGCAATGAGCTTCTCAGGGCTCAAGACCGCGGTGGCGACGCTGGTGCGGCGTGCTGGGGGGGCGGACGCGCTCGGTCATCAAGCGCGTGCCGATATCGCACTCGAATTTCAATCGGCGGTGGTCGACGTGCTCGTTGCCAAAGCGCTTGCTGCGCTTAAGGCCACCCAGCTCGATCGACTCGTCGTCGCGGGCGGAGTCGGCGCCAATCGCGAGCTTCGCGCGCGCTTGCATGACGCTGCATCGCGTCGGGGGGCTCGCGTGTTTTTTCCGGACTTGGCGTTTTGCACTGACAACGGCGCGATGATCGCGCTCGCCGGAGCGTTACGCATCGTCGACGCAGGCTCGCGTGACGGCGGATTTTCGGTGCGTCCGCGCTGGCCGTTGTCGGAGGCTTAGTCGCGGCGACGCTCGATTGACACACCGATCTCGCGTACACCCGGTAGCGCGTTCGGCTTCGCGACGCGCACCCGCACCCACGAAGCCGCGAATTCGGTAAGCACGAGGTCGGCGATTGCCTGCGCGAATCGCTCGAGCAACGCATGCGGATTGCTCGCTGCGAAGGTCCGCAAGCGAGCAACGACATGCGCGTAATCGATCGCATCGGCGAGCTTGCCGCTCGCGAAAGCCGCATCGTTGGCCATGCCGATCTCGAGGTCGAGTCGAACCGTTTGCGGCATGTGGCGCTCCCACGCATAGACGCCGATGCGCGTGGCAACACGAAAGTCGTGAATGAAAACGGTGTTCATCAACCGGTGCGTGCGTCGGGTTGTTAGAATCGGCCGCGATTCTACAGCCCAGCACTTACGACTCGATCGACTTTTCGCCGTGCTCGCGAGCCTCGCCGTGATCGTGGTTGCGTATCTGGTCGGATCGATATCGTTCGCAGTGGTCGTATCGAAAGCCTTCGGGCTTCCCGATCCTCACAACTACGGTTCAGGTAATCCCGGTGCGACGAATGTGCTTCGCACCGGGAATCGCACCGCGGCGCTATTGACGCTGATCGGTGACGGACTCAAGGGGTTTGTCGTCGTCTATGCGGCGCGACTCGTCTCGCAGGCGCTGAACCTCGGCGAGTGGACCGTGCCGCTTGCAGCGATTGCCGTGTTCGTCGGGCACGTATTTCCGATCTACCACGGCTTTCGCGGTGGCAAAGGTGTCGCAACTGGCGCCGGGATCGTTTTCGCGCTGCATTGGCCGCTCGGACTCATTCTCGCGATCGTATGGCTGACGATGGCCTACGGCTTCAAGATCAGCTCGGTGGCGGGTCTTACTGCCGCAGTGTTGATGCCGCTTGGGATGCTCTACGTTGCTGGGCCTTCGCCGATTGCGCTGGCGATGGTGCCGATTGCGGCGCTGATCTTCTGGCGGCACAGGGACAACATTCGAAAGTTGCTGCGTGGGGGTGAGAGCACGATCGGGCGCTGACGACTGTCGTTGTCAGGGTCGCGCCACGATCGGAATCGACCAGGGGTGGCGCCATACGATGCCAAACGGCAGGTAGGACTCGTCGCAGAAGCGAACATTTGAAAAGCCCGCGGCGAGCAGTTCGCGCTCGAGCGATGCGCGCGCGAACAATCGCATTTCGAGTGTTGCGCCTTGGCCGCCATGGAACACGAGGTCATGGAAACGCTGGGTGCGTCCATCGCGCGTTCGGTTCTGAAGCACCGCAGCCGCACCGCGACCTTCGATACGGAAGTCGTGAAGCTCCGGAAAATGCTCGACCGTGTCGGCGTCGAGGGAAAAAGGTACTGTCAAAACGAGAAACCCATCGTCGGCGAGCAGCTTTCGCGCTCCTTCGAACGCGCGGGAGACGGGGGGTGCGACGTGCTCGAACACATCGCTCGAGATCACGAAGCGATAACGATGCGAGAGCGAATCCGGAATATCGGTGATGTCCAGTCGAGGACGGGCGTGGAAGAACGTATTCGTGTAATCGAAGCGTTTGGCCAGCGGCACAGCGTAAGCTGGGGCATCGGAAAGCCCGATGCCACGAATCGTTTCCGCGCGACGTACGTCATTAAGCGGCAGTTCCGAGCCGAGCAGTTCACGAACGACGAGGTGGGCGATCGAGCGAAACCTCACCGTCGAAGCGCAGCTCGCGCAAGACGGAGTTTCACGAGCAAGCAACTGCGACGCGACGCGATTGGGCGCGCCGCACAAGTTGCAAACGAATGCGACGGTTTGGTCCGCGTGCATGCGGGCTAGCCGGGAGCAGGGCGGCGGTCGCGCACGCTAGCCGCGCGGATGATGCTCCGCGTGCAGTTTCTTGAGCCGCTCGCGTGCCACATGAGTATAAATCGTCGTCGTCGTGATGTCCGCGTGCCCGAGCAGCATCTGCACGACGCGAAGGTCGGCGCCGTGGTTTAAAAGATGCGTGGCAAAAGCGTGACGCAGCACGTGCGGTGAGAGCTTTGCCGGCGCGAGACCGGCCACGATTGCGGTGCGCTTGATCAACGCCCAGAACGCCTGGCGCGTCAGCGGTCCGCCGCGCGCGGTGAGAAACACGTGATCGCTCTTGCTCACGCCGGCAAGCTCCGCACGCGCGCGATCGAAATAGCGTTGCAGCCAGTGCGCGGCTTCGTCGCCCAGGGGCACGAGCCGCTCCTTGCTGCCTTTGCCGAGCACGCGCACGACGCCTGCATCGAGTGACACCTGCCCACGCTTCAATCCGACCAGCTCCGACACGCGAAGGCCGGTCGCATAAAGCACTTCGAGCATCGCGCGATCGCGAAGGCCGAGCGTCGTTTTGACATCGGGCGCATCGAGCAGCGCTTCGACGCTTGCTTCGGATAGATTTTTCGGAAGCCGTCGCGGACGCTTTGGCGTGCGCACGAGCGTGGTCGGATCGTCGCGCACGGTTCCAGCTTCCTGTTGCTGTCGATAGAAGCGGCGCAGCGCGGACAAGCGCCTTCCAATCGAGCTCGCTCTTGATTTCGCTTCGAACTGATCGGCAAGCCACGCTTCGATGTGGGCACGAGTTGCCGCGCGAAGCGAACTGCTGCCGTGCGCATCGAGCCACTTCGACCACGCCGAAAGGTCGCGTCGATACGCGGCGAGCGACGCTTGTGCAAGTCCATCCTGCAGCCAAAGGCGATCGCAGAACGCGTCGATTATCTGTGACGGCGAGTCAGTGTCAGGCGCCAAACCGATAGCCTTCGTGCACCAGGAGCCAGCGCTTGATGTCGATTGCTTCACCGTCCCTTGCATTCATGAAGCCGCCGAGCGCGCCGCGACTTCCGACGACGCGATGGCACGGAACGACCAGCGCAATGGGATTTCGGCCGCACGCCCCACCGACGGCGCGCGCGGACGAGCGCACGGCACGCGCGATTTCGGCGTAGGTGCGCGACTCGCCGACCGGAATCGCACCGATCGCCTCCCATACGCGGTGTTGGAACGGCGTGCCGTCGGCGGCGAGTGGCACGCCGAAGCGGAACTGGGCGTCGGCGAGGTAGCGCTGGATCTCGCGGACGGCG
>DATLOI010000097.1:0-15776 GCA_035536295.1 Casimicrobiaceae bacterium | reverse complement strand
GACGATGCCGCATGGCTTTTCTATACGAGCGGCACCACCGGCCGCCCCAAGGGCGTTGTCATCACGCACGCGAATCTGTTCGCGATGACGCTTGCGTTTCTCGCCGATGTCGAGCCGATCGCGCGCGGCGACGCGATCGTGCACGCCGCACCGCTGTCGCACGGATCGGGACTCTATGTCGTACCGAATATCGCGCGTGGTGCGGTGAACGTCGTGCCGGAGTCGGGTGGATTCGACGCGCATGAGGTCGGGTCGTTGATCAACGCCTGGCCGCGAACGATGTTTTTCGCTGCGCCGACGATGCTGAAACGCCTCGTCGAGTCGCCGGCAGCGTCGACGATCGATCTGTCGCATTTGAAGAGCATCGTCCTCGGCGGCGCTCCGCTGTATGTCTCCGACGCGAAGGCGGCATACGCTGCATTCGGTCCACGGCTTGCCCAAATCTATGGCCAGGGCGAAACGCCGATGACGATCACGGCGATGGATCGATGCATCTTTTCGGATGCAATCGAGCGTGGTGACGATGCCCGTATCGGCTCGGTCGGCGTTGCACAGCTTGGCATCGAAATCGCGATCGCGGCGCCCGACGGAACACGTCTGGGTCACGGCGAAACCGGCGAAGTCCTCGTGCGCGGTCCGACGGTCATGCGCGAGTATTGGGCGAATCCGCAAGCTACTGCCGAAGCCCTGCGCGATGGGTTCTTGCACACCGGTGACATCGGCGTGCTCGACGAGCACGGCTTTCTCACGCTCAAGGATCGCTCGAAGGACCTGATCATCAGCGGCGGTTCGAACATCTATCCGCGGGAAATCGAGGAAGTGCTGCTTGCACATGCGGACGTCGCCGAAGCCGCTGTCATCGGCAGGCCGCACGCCGAGTGGGGCGAGGAAGTGGTAGCGTGCATCGTTGCGCGATGCTCGCTCGATGCGCACGCACAAGGCGATCTCGAAAGCGCGCTTGATGCGCATTGCCTGCGCTCGATCGCTCGCTTCAAGCGCCCGCGCGTTTACGTTTTCGTCGACGAGCTTCCAAAGAACAACGCCGGCAAGGTGCAAAAGACGCTGCTGCGCGAACGATTCGCATCAACGCCGCCGTAGCGCGAGGCACAGTGCGGCGCCGCACAGCGCGCTGGCAGCGCACAACACGATCGCACTGCGCGCGCCAAAACGCTCGACCAGCGCGCCGCCCAATGCCATTCCGGCGCCGATGCCAGTCACGATCGCGGTCGCCGACCAGGTGAACGCCTCAGTCGCGTACGCCGGGGGCGCATGACGCGACACGATAAGCGTCATGCCGATCATCGACGGCGAAATCATGAGCCCGGCGAGGAATGCCGGCACCGCCATGCTCCAGGGTCCGTCGACGAATAGATGTAAAAAGATCGGCAGCGCGAAAAAAGCCATCAGTCCCGGTAATTGCTTCTCGACCGGAACCTTGGAGTGCAAACCACCGTACACGAGTCCGCCGATCGCGCTGCCGATCGAGTTGATCGCGATGAGCGCCGGACCCCATGCGGGCCGCTCCCATTCGAAGCCGAATCCAGGGTACGCGACCTCGAGTGCACCGAACGAGAGCGTCAGCGCGAACGTGGCCGCATAGATGACGAGCAGCTCGCGCTCGCGCAGCGGACCCAGCAAGTGCCGCTCGGCGGGCGGCGCATTCCGCCACCAACGCAGGCCGCCGGACAAATACAAAAGAGGTACCGACAACACGACGAATAGCCACGCAAGTCCGTGCGCGGCGCGCGCGGATGCGATGGCGACGAGCGTCGACACGAAAGCTGGCCCGAGCGTGAACGAAAGCTCGATCGCAATGGAATCGATGGCGAATGCCGTTTGCCGACTTCCTTCATCGTCGCTTTGATGCCGCCAGATCGTGCGCACGATCGTCGAGATCGGCGGCAGAAACGCGCCGGTGACGATCGCAGCGGCAACGATCGCGGCACGCGACAGATCAAGCGGCCCCGCGAAGAACACGAAGAGAATCGCAACCGAAGGAACGATGGCGGTGACTTGAAGTACGCGCGTCGGACCGCGCGTGTCGATCCAGCGACCGAGGATCGGGGCTGTCGCGGCGGAGGCGACAAGCTGTGCGCCGACGACACTCCCAGCAAACGCGATCGAGCCGGTCAGGTCGCGAACATGCAACAGCGTCGACAAGCCGAGCGTGCCGATCGGGAGGCGCGCGAGAAATCCGATGACGATGAAGCGCAGAACGCCAGGCGGGCGCAAGAAGGCTGAGTAGCGTGCGAGCACGTGGTAGGCCGCTGGCGTTCGCTCAACTGTCGAGTACCGACGACCTGTCCGGCTTCAATAGCAGACCTGCACGTTTTCCGGTTGCAGCCACTCGCGCAAGCGCTCGATCAGCGCCCCGTCCGGCGCGACGCGCCACGCGTCCGGCAGCTCGATATCGCCCGCCGCGCGTTGCGACGCGAACGAGACAGTCACTTGCACGCCTTCGCCGCGGAACGGCTTTAGCACATCCTCGAGCATTGCGGCATCCGCATTGCCATTGATCGAAAGCTTCAAGCGCTTCGCAAAGCGCTTGCGCACGGCGTTCAGATCGAACACCGAGTCGGCGATCACGCGCAAGCCCTGCACTTCGCCGTCTTCGCCGACGCGCTGCAAGACGCGAACTTCGACGATCACCAGGCGGTCCTCGGCGAGCAATGCGCGCGAAGCGTCGAAGGTCTCGTTATAGACGACGATTTCCGCCGACGCTTTGCCGTCATCCAGCGTGACGAACGCAACCTTGCCGCGCCTGCCTGCTTGCACGCGAAGCGCAGTGACGATTCCGGCAACGAGATAGCGCTCCGCGCGTGGCTGCAGATTGCCGAGTGACATCCCGACCAGCGGTGCGAGCTCTGCGGCAAACGCGTAGAACGGGTGGCCGGACACATAAAACCCGAGCGCGGACTTCTCGTTGGCAAGCCGCTCGGCTTCTTCCCACGGACGCGCAGCGACGAGCGGCATCGACGACTCGCGCGCATCCTCCCCAAACAGCGACACCTGGCCGGCCGCGGCTTCCGCGCGCTCGGCGGCGTCGATCGCGGCGCCGACCGAAGCGAACAGCGTTGCGCGACGCGCGTCGATCGAGTCGAACGCGCCGGCTTTCACGAGCGCTTCGACGACGCGTCGATTGCACAGGCGCTTGTCGACGCGCTTGCAGAAATCGAAAAGATCGGTGAAGCGACCCTTCCCTTTGCGCGCAGCGACGATGCTCTCGATTGCCTGCGCGCCGGTTCCCTTGACGGCACCGAGGCCGTAGCGCACGTGCTTGGCGTCGACAGGCTCGAAGCGATAGGCCGATGCGTTGACATCGGGCGGCAGGATCTCAAGCCCCTGATCGAGCGCGTCCGCGTAAAGCGCGCGGACTTTGTCGGTGTCGTCCATCACCAGCGACAGGTTCGCGGCCATGAATGCTGCGGCGTGATGCGCCTTGAAATACGCTGTTTGATAGGCGATCAGTGCATAGGCCGCGGCGTGCGACTTGTTGAAGCCATAGCCGGCGAACTTCTCCATGAGATCGAAAAGCTGCGTCGCCTTGGCGCGCGGAACGCCGTTCTTGCCGGCCCCATCGACGAAAACGTCGCGCTGCTTCGCCATCTCCTCGGGCTTTTTCTTGCCCATCGCGCGGCGTAGAAGATCGGCGGCGCCGAGCGTGTAGCCACCGATCACCTGCGCGATTTGCATCACCTGCTCCTGATACACCATCACGCCGTAAGTGGGACCAAGGATCGGCTGCAGGCGCGGATCGAGATAGTCGACACGCTGCCTGCCGTGCTTGCGTTCGACATAGTCGGGAATCAGGTCCATCGGCCCCGGTCGAAACAACGAGACCAGCGCAACGAGATCCTCGAAGCGATCCGGCTTGGCGCGCACGAGAAGATCGCGCATCCCGCGTGACTCGAACTGGAATATCGCGCTCGCGTTGCCGCTCTTGAAAATGTCGAACGTTCGCTTGTCGTCGAGTGGCAGTGTCTCGAGTTGTACCGTCGAAGCCGGATCGAGCTTCTTGATATAGCGCAGCGTCCAGTCGAGGATCGTGAGCGTGGTCAGGCCCAGAAAGTCGAACTTCACCAATCCCACCGCTTCGACGTCGTCCTTGTCGAATTGCGAGACGAGCGAATCGGCGCCCGCCTGCACGTACAGCGGGCAGAAGTCGGTGAGCTTGCCCGGCGCGATCAAGACACCGCCGGCGTGCATGCCGACATTACGCGTCAATCCCTCCAGGGACTCGGCGAGTACGACGAGCTCGCGCACTTCCTCTTCGTTGCGCTCGCGCTCCGCGAACAGGGGCTCCATCTCGCGAGCCTGCGCGAGCGTGACTTGACGCCCGGGCTGGAACGGAATCAGCTTCGCGATCGAGTCGACGAAGCCATAGGGAAGATCGAGCACGCGGCCGACGTCGCGCACTGCGGCCTTTGCGGCCATCGTGCCGAACGTTGCGATCTGCGCGACGCTGTCGGACCCGTACTTTCGCTTTACGTAATCGATCACGCGCTCGCGCTGGTCCTGGCAGAAGTCGATGTCGAAGTCGGGCATCGACACGCGCTCGGGATTCAGGAACCGCTCGAACAGGAGCCCGTAGCGCAAGGGATCGAGATCGGTGATGCCAAGCGAGTAGGCGACCAGCGAGCCGGCGCCTGAACCGCGACCGGGACCTACCGGCACATGGTTGGTTTTCGCCCAATTGATGAAATCCGCGACGATCAAGAAATAGCCGGCGAAACCCATTGCCTGAATCGTTGCGATCTCGAATTGCAGACGCGACGCGTATTCCGCACGGCGACGCTCTCTTTCCGCGACGTCGGGAAACAGTGATTGCAATCGACGCTCGAGCCCTGCATTCGCCTCGCGGGTCAAATGTGATTCGATCGTCGTGCCCGGCGGCAGTGGAAACTCGGGCAAATGATTCGCGCCGAGCCCAATCGTGAGATTACAGCGCTGCGCGATGGCAACCGTGTTCGCGAGCGCTTCGGGAATATCGGCGAAGCGCGCGTGCATCTCGGCTTGCGTGGCGAAATATTGCTCTGCCGTGTAGTTTCGCGGCCGACGCTTGTCGGCGAGCACGTGCCCTTCGGCAATGCAAACACGCGCTTCGTGCGCGCGAAAATCCTCGCGACGCAGGAATTGCACCGGGTGAGTCGCAACCACTGGCAAGCCCGTGTCTCCGGCGAGAGCAATCGTCGCCGCCACCAGCGCGTCGTCGTCAGGACGGCCTGCGCGCTGCACTTCGAGATAGAAGCGGGCGGGGAAGCGCGCCGACCATTCGTTCGCGAGACGCACGGCGCCACTCACGTTGCCCTGCGCAAGCGCCTGCCCGATATCGCCGTCGCGCGCGCCGGACAGGGCAATCAGTCCATCGGTTCCTTCGTCGAACCAGCGCTTCGAGAGCTCGGCACGGCCGCGATGCTGATGCGTTCGATATGCACGCGTCAGCCACTCGCACAGTGTGAGATAGCCGGCTCGGCTCGCGCACAAGAGCACGCTGCGAAACGGCGCGTCGCGTTCGCTTTCGTGCGACAGCCACACATCGCATCCGGCGATCGGCTTGATGCCCCGCTCGCGCGCGGCGCGATAGAACTTGACAAGACCGAAGACGTTGGAAAGATCGGTGAGCGCGATCGCCGGCATCGCATCATCGGCCGCGGCAGCGATCGCTTCGTCGATGCGCAACGTCCCGTCGGCGATCGAGAATTCGCTGTGAAGCCGCAGATGGACGAACGCCGGATCACTCATTGATGGTTGGTTCGCGCGGCGCACTCGGCAGCGCTCGCTGATACGTCGCGCGCTGAATGGGTCGCCGGACGCGAAACTCGCGCGAATGCTAAGATTTTACTCCGACGTCGAGTTTCAGCGCGCTGCGAATCGTGACGAATATCGTTAAGAGCAATCGAATCGCCAGCGCGGTTTGCGCGTTGCTTCTTGCCGGTTGCGTTGCGCAACCGACAGTGCCGCCCCAGCCGCCCGTCGCGGCGCCGTTGCCGCGGAGCGCGGAGCCACCTCCGCCTCCAGTGAATCTGACGGGATTTCCGCTCCCGTATCGACAAGGGTTCGCCGATGGGTGTGCGAGCGCCAGTGGACCCGAGCGCAAGGACGCGATGCGCTTTCCCGCCGCCGACGGCAATTATCGAACAGGGTGGCAGGACGGACTTGCTCAGTGCCGCCGAAAGAAGTGAGTTATGTGCCGCGACGTGCTGCGCGAGCATCGACAATAACCTTGCGGGAGCTTGCGAGCCACGTGCTCGAATGGGGCGATGCGCGCTTTCCGAAGCTTTTCCTGTTGCACGGCTGGATGGACGTGGCGGCGTCGTTCCAGTTCCTGGTCGACGAGCTTGCACGCGACTGGCATGTCATTGCGCACGATCTGCGCGGCTTTGGCCGGAGCGCCTGGCAGAGCAACGGCTATTGGTTTGCGGATTATGTCGCCGATCTCGATGCGCTCGTCGATCTTTACTCGCCCGACGAGCCGATTCGCATAGCCGGCCACAGCCTCGGCGCGAATGTCGCGATGCATTTCGCCGGCGCGCGCGGGCAGCGCGTGGCCGAGTTGATTGCGCTCGACGGATTCGGAATTCCTGCCGAAGCGACCGAGCGCGCACCGGCGAAGCTCACCGCCTGGCTGGATGCATTGCCAGCGCTGCGCGACTTCGCGCCTTACGATGATTTCGATGCCGTCGCCGCGCGGCTCGTGAAAAACGATGCGCGCCTGACGCCGGACAAGGCCGTGTTTCTTGCGCGTCACTGGGCAGAGCACAGCGCTGACGGCAAAGTGAGACTTCGCTCGGATCCGCGCCACAAGCTGCCGTTTCCGATTCCCTATCGGCTCGACGAAGCGTTCGCGGTGTGGGAGCGCATCACGGCACGCACGCTGTGGGTGGCAGCCGCGGATTCACACATCCCGCGCTGGCTCGATCGCCATCCGGAAGGCGAAGGCAGCACCGATGGGCTTGCTGCCGTGCGCCAACGCATGCGGCACATCCGAGGCGCGACGCTTGTCACCATCGCCAATGCCGGCCACATGCTGCATCACGATCGGCCTCGCGAGGTCGCGCGCGCCATCGAGGGTTGGCTAATGTGATGTTTTCGATCCGCACGCGTCGCGCGGCATACGCGGCGCTGCTGGCGCTGACCTTGTTGTGGGGCTTCAACTGGATCGTGATGAAAGTGGCGCTTTCGCACGCGCATCCGGTCGTTTTCAATGTGCAGCGAACTTGGGTTGCGATCGCTGTGCTGTTCGCGATCATGGCAATGCAGCGCACGCTCGCACCGCCGCGCGTATGGTGGCCGATCATCGTGACGGGCTTTTTCCAGACGACGGTGAACTTCGGCGCAACGACAATGGCGCTTGCCGGTGGTGGCGCAGGACGCACCTCCGTGCTCGTGTTCACGATGCCATTTTGGACGTTACTGATCGCATGGCCGGTGCTGCACGAGCGCGTGCGCGGTGCTTTGTGGATCGCGATCGGCTTCGCGCTCGTGGGACTGCTGTTGATCGTCGAACCATGGCAGTGGCAAGGCGACGTGACGCCGAAGCTTTGGGCGGTGCTGTCGGGTTTTGGCTGGGCCGCGGGCACCGTTGCCACCAAGTATTACCAACGAAGGTACAAGCTCGAGCTTTTGAACTTCATCGGCTGGCAGATGATCGTTGGCATCGTGCCGGTGACTTTGCTGCCGTTTCTCGTCGCATATCCGGCGACGCAATGGAATGCGGCCTATGTCGTGACCATGGCGTGGACAGCGGCTGTCTCCACCGCGCTCGGATTCTTGTTATGGACCGAAGTGCTTCGTCATCTTGCGGCGGGCACCGCGTCGTTGTGCATGTTCGCGGTTCCTGTAATCGCGCTCCTATCATCGATGGCGATCTTTGGCGAGCGCCTCACGACGAGCGAATGGACCGGCATCGCATGCATCGGCGCGGGACTCGCGGTCCTCGTTTCGCGCACGCTCACAGCGCGCGGGAGTGCCGACGCGGATCGCGTCGTGAGCACGCCGCTCGATGGCGGTTGAGTACTCGTACGCGCTAGAATCGCGCGTTTCTTGATTTTCCGCGGCGCGCCCGCAAGTCCAAGCGCATCGACATGCCCGAAGCCGACCTCTCCAGTTTACGAATCGACCGCAGCATCGCGCCGCGCTCGCGTCGGAGGCGTCGCTGGTTATGGCTTGCGATCTCGCTGATCGTGGCCGCTGTCGGTGTCGTCGCCTACGTCGTTACGCCGCGCGCAATCACCGTGCAGACGACGCCGATCGTGACCACCTATCCATCGCAGCAGTTCGTCGTTCTCAATGCGACCGGCTATGTCGTCGCACAGCGGAAGGCCGCGATCTCGTCCAAAGCCACCGGCCGGCTCGAATGGCTTGGCGTCGCCGAAGGATCACGCGTCAAGGCGGGCGACCTCATCGCAAGAATCGACAACCGCGACGTTGTCGCACTTTCACAGAGCGCGCAGGCCAATGTGCGAGCTTCGCAAGCCGCACTCGAACAGACGCTCGCCGAGGAGCGGGACGCAACACAGCAACTCGCACGCAATGTCGATCTCGCGTCGAAGGGTTTCGTGTCGGCGGCAACCGTCGATACTGCGCGCGCGCGTCGCGATCGTGCTGTGGCGGGTGTTGCGAATGCGCGGGCTGCAATTGCTGTTGCACAGGCGAGCGCTCGCAACGCCGAAGTCGCGGTCGATTACACGCAAATCCGCGCGCCATTCGATGGCGTTATCGTTTCCAAGAGCGCGAACGTCGGCGACATCATCACGCCCTTCTCGAGTGCGTCGGATTCCAAGGGCGCGGTGGTTACAATGGCGGACATGCAGACGCTCGAGGTCGAGGCCGACGTGTCCGAGTCGAGCTTGTCGAAGATCAAAGTCGGTCAGCCGGTCGAAATCCTTCTCGATGCATTACCGGACATGCGTTTTCGTGGGCACATCAGCCGCACGGTTCCGACAGTGGATCGGGCCAAGGCCACGGTGATGACCAAGGTGCGCTTCGACGCGATCGATCCGCGCGTGTTGCCTGAAATGAGCGCCAAAGTCGCGTTTCTTTCGCAGGAGATCGCGTCCGAGCAGCAGAAGCCTCTCGTCGCAGTGAGCGGCGATGCACTCACGCAGCGAGATGGCCGCTCGGTGATTTTCGTGTTGCGCGACAATCGCGCCGTTCAAGTAACCGTGACGCCGGGAGCGAAGGTCGGCGATCTCACGTCGATCACGGGGGAAGCCAAGAGCGGCGAGAAAGCGGTGCTGAAGCCGTCATCGGAGCTTGCGAGCGGCGTCGCAGTGAAGGTTGCGCAGAGATAGTGGAGCCGCTGGTTGCGATTCGCGCGTTGTCGAAGGCGTACACGCGCGGCGACCAAGTGATTCCGGTGCTGGTCGACATCGATCTCGACGTGTACGCAGGCGATTTCATCGCGTTGATGGGTCCGTCGGGATCGGGGAAGTCGACGCTTCTCAATTTGATCGCGGGCATCGACAAGCCATCGTCGGGCGAGATCCACGTTGGAGGAGTCGACATCGCGCGGCTTTCCGAGGGCGACCTAGCCGCGTGGCGCGCCGCGCACGTCGGCTTCATCTTCCAGTTCTACACCCTGAGGCCGGTGCTGTCGGCCTTCGAGAACATCGAGCTGCCGCTGCTGCTTACCGGCTTGTCACGTCGCGATCGTCGCGAGCGCGTCGACCTTGCGTTGTCGCTCGTTGGCTTGTTGGATCGCGCAGATCACAAGCCGAACGAGCTCTCCGGCGGACAGCAGCAACGCGTTGCGATCGCACGGGCGCTCATTACCGATCCCACGTTGATCGTCGCCGACGAACCGACGGGAGATCTGGATCGCGTCACCGGCGAGGAAATCCTCGGCTTGCTTGCGCGTCTCAACAGCGACCTCGACAAGACGATCATCATGGTCACGCACGATCCGAAGGCGGCAGAGAAGGCACGCCGTCTCGTGCATCTGGAGAAGGGAATACTGGCGTAGTCAGCTACCAGGTACCAGGTATCAGGTATCAATATCGCGCATCAGTGGTTCGTCGGCTAGGCTTGCTGAAGCAATATGAAGTCCGTTCACGCTCGCAAGTCGCTTCGCCATCGCTCGCAAAAACTCGAGCTCGTCGGCCGCTTCCTTCGAGAGCTCATGAGCGCCGTCGCCGCCTCGTGCGAGCATCTCGTACAAGCGGGCGGATAACGCTGCATTGCCCCATTCGCGCGCGAGCATGCCGGCAAGCGCGGGATGCTCGCTTTCCAAGCTCGAGCACGGCTCGCGCGTGCGAGCAAGATCGCCGTCGAGCTGCTGCTCGAGATCCGCAACGAGCGGCGACGTTGCGATCTTCGTATCGCTTGCGGCCGGGATGTCGAGCGTCGCGCTGGCGTATGCGCTGCGCACTTTCGCTTCTTCGAGAAGGTCCTGCTCGATCATGTGGATGACGGCGTCGGCTGCGCGCCGCAATGCGATGAGGTCCTGATAGGCGTTGAGCGTGAAGCCTTTGCGATCGCCGCTGCGATTGTCGTAGAGCAGGCGATCGAGGAGACGGCGACACTCGTGCGTGCCCCAGCTTCGCGTGATTTCCTTGACCAGGCGCGGGTACGCTTCGAGACCGCGTTGATCGCGATCCGGTGGAAAGCCATCCCAGGTCGGCTGCTCGGAATTGAAGCGCGCATGAAACTGCTGCGCGAGCTCGCGAAACGTCTGCTCACGTCCATGCGTGCGTGCGAGGTCCAAGAGCATCAACCACACTGCAGGCATGGGGCGCGATTCGGCTACGATGTGACGGCGCAATACATCGATCGACAAGTCGACGTGATGCAACGCGAGGAAGAGATGCTCGCCGTCGGCCGTTCGCGAAGGCGCAGTCGCTTGCGACACTGGTGCGATCGGAGTGGGCGACTTCGATACGAGCGTTGCGTCGGCTCGCATGTCGATAGCGATCGGCTGCGCGAAGGTTGCTCGGGCCTCGACAGCTGGTGCGCTCGTCGGTGCCGCGATGGACGGTGGCTCACTCGCCGGCGCAACGACGCGACGCACATCCCGCGTTGCGATGTTTTGCTCGCTGGGTATCTCGCGAATCGCAGTCGTCATCTCCATCAGCGAGCGACCCTCGTGCGACGGCCTGCGCACCGTGAAGGCGGCCAACAGGACGGCGAAAAGCCCGAGCGCTGCGAGCAGCAGCCATCCAGCGTGCGGGCCCATCCATTCGACCGAAGGCATCTAGCGTCCCGAGTCAGTGATTCGCTGTGCATCCAAGCGCAACGCAAAATTCCCGCACATTTCGCAAAAAGCATGCCGTGTCGATGAACGGTGTTAGCGCTCGGTTAAACTGTTGATTGATCGCTTCGCCAACCGCCGGTCCGCTGTCTTCGAACGCTGGTGTTCGTCCTAAGGCTCGTCTTTCGCAACGCGTTCCGGCACAAGCTGCGGACGCTGCTCACCGTCACTGGAATCGTCGTCGCAATCGTGGCGTTCGGGTTGTTGCGCACAGTCGTTGATGCCTGGTACGCGGGCGCGAATGCGAGCTCGTCGGCGCGACTCGTCACGCGTAACGCCGTATCGCTCGTGTTCGCGATGCCTCTGAGTTACGCGCAAAGGATTCGCCAGATCGACGGCGTCGCCGCGGTGTCGTGGGCGAACTGGTTCGGCGGCGTCTACATCAACGAGCGCAATTTCTTTCCGCAATTCGCGATCGAGCCGTCGAGTTATCTCGACATGTATCCCGAATTGGTCCTCGCGGCAGACGAGCGCCGTGCGTTTCTCGCGGACAAGGCGGGTGCGATCGCCGGCCGCAAGCTCGCGAACGAATACGGCTGGAAAGTCGGCGATCAAATCCCACTGCGTGGAACGATCTTTCCCGGCACGTGGACCTTCACATTGCGTGCTATCTACGACGGCGCCGAGAACTCGACCGACGAGTCGACGTTCTTTTTTCATTGGAGCTATCTGAACGAGACGATGAAGCGCCGCTTTTCGCGCGCCGGCGATCAGATTGGCGTTTTCATCGTCGAGCTGCGTGACGCGTCGCGTGCCTCCGAGGTTTCGGCTGCGATCGACGCCACGTTCAGGAATTCGCTTGCCGAAACGCTGACCGAGACGGAGAAAGCGTTTCAGTTGGGCTTCATCGCGATGACCGAGACGATTCTGCTCGCGATTGAGGCCGTGTCATTCGTGGTCATCGTGATCATCATGGCGGTGATGGCAAACACGATGGCGATGACCGCGCGCGAGCGCTATGCGGAATCTGCGACATTCAAGGCGCTCGGATTCTCGAATCCGTTCGTTGCGTTCCTGATTTTCGCCGAGTCGCTGGGGATTGCGATCGCCGGTGGAATGCTGGGAATCGCGCTCACGCTGCCCGTCGCGAGTGCGTTTGCGGCCAAGGTCGGAACGCTTTTTCCCGTGTTCATCGTGTCGCCGTCGACGCAACTGATGCAGCTTGGCGCAGCGCTCGTGATCGGTGTTGTGGCGGCGGCACTCCCCGCGTGGCGAGTGGGACGCGTACGTATCGTCGACGGTTTGCGAGCCATCGGATAAGTCGGCATGCGCATACCGTTCTCGTACATCGTGCGCAATCTCGCGGCGCGACGCCTCACGACGCTGTTAACTGCGGGCGGCATGGCGCTGGTCGTCTATGTGTTCGCAACGGTCTTGATGCTCGCCGCGGGACTGAGAGAAACGCTCGTCGCGACAGGGCAGCCCGACAACGTCGTCGTGATTCGACGCTCGGCGCAAAGCGAAGTGCAAAGCGGCATCGATCGCTCGCAGGCGGGCATCGTCGAATCGTTGCCCGACATCGCGGTGGCTGCCGACGGCACGCGTCTCGTGAGCAAGGAGCCGGTGGTATTGATCAATCTGCCGAAGCGCGAATCGGGAAAGCCCAGCAACGTCACGATTCGGGGCGTCACTGCCGCAGGTGTCGCTGTTCGCCCGCAGGTCAAGCTCATCGAGGGTCGCATGTTTCGGCCCGGGACCGCGGAAGTCGTCACCGGTCGCTCGATCGCGACGGGATTTCGCGGCGGCGAAATCGGGGAGACGCTGCGCTTCGCGTCGCGCGACTGGACCGTCGTGGGAACCTTCGACGCGGGACGCACCGCGTTCTCGTCGGAAATATGGGGCGATGCCGAGCAGATGCTGCAGGCGTTTCGCCGCACCGGCTATTCGTCGCTGCTATTTCGCTTGAACGATGCAGCGCGCTTCGACGCGGTGAAGACTGCGATCGAGACCGATCGGCGCCTGACGCTCGAGGCGAAGCGCGAGCCGCGCTTCTACGCCGATCAGTCGGAGACGCTTGCGCGCTTCATCAGCATTCTCGGCACGTCGATTTCGATCATCTTCTCCGTCGGCGCGATCATCGGTGCGATGATCACGATGTACGCGAGCGTCGCGTCGCGCACCGGCGAGATCGGGACGTTGCGGGCGCTCGGCTTCTCGCGCAGCGCGATTCTCATCGCGTTTCTCGTCGAGGCGCTGTCGCTCGGATTGATCGGTGGCATCGTCGGTCTCGCCGGCGCTTCATTCATGCAGACGATCACCGTGTCGACGATGAACTTCCAGACGTTTTCCGAGCTTGCATTCTCGTTCACGCTGACGAGCGATATCGTCGTCGCGTCGCTCGTGTTCGCGTTGACGATGGGGCTGATCGGAGGGTTGCTTCCCGCGGCGCGCGCGGCGCGGCTGAAAATCGTCGACGCGTTACGCGCCGCGTGAGCGCCTAAGGCGAAGAAATGAACGCGCATTCGCTGTTCGCGATCTGCACGCTGATCTGGGGCTCGACCTGGCTGGTGATCACGTTTCAGCTCGGCGTCGTCGCGCCTGAAGCATCGGTTGCGTATCGGTTCGGGCTTGCTGCCGTGCTGATCGCGCTGTGGTGTGTCGTCACGCGGCGTTCGCTCGTGTTTCCACTGCGCGCGCATGTTTGGTTCGTCGTTCAGGGCGCGACTTTTTTCGGTCTCAATTACGTGGGCGTCTATCTCGCCGAGCGGCACATCACCTCTGGCCTTGTCGCGGTCGTTTTCTCGACGATCGTGTTCATGAGCCCGTTTTTCGCGCGGATCGCGTTCAACATCCCGATTCGCACGCAGACGACGTTGGGCGCGTTGATCGGCGTGGCAGGCGTCATGCTCATGTTCGTCCCCGAATCGGGCGCGCAACAGCATGGATCGACAGCAGTCGGGATTGCCTATGCGTTCGGATCAACGGCTATCGCAGCCATCGGCAATCTCGCGAGCATGCGCGTGCAGCGCGAAGGCTGGCCGCTCATCGCGAGCACCGCGTGGGGAATGGCGTACGGTGCGTTGATCGTCGCACTCTTCGCGACGCTGCAAGGCACGCAATGGACGTTCGACGCGAGCGCAAGCTACGTCGTCTCGCTCGCGTATCTCGCGGTCTTTGGAAGCGTGGTGGCATTCATTGCCTACCTTGAACTGCTGCGCAAGGTGGGTCCGGGACCGTCGAGCTTCGTCGGCGTCTCGACTCCGGTCATCGCAATGCTGCTGTCGACGTTATTCGAGGGGTATCGCTGGAGTGCGCTGGCGGCGCTTGGCGTCGCGCTCGCCGTCGCCGGGAACGTGATCGCCCTGAGGCCTGCCGCACTTCGAACCTGAACACGCGCGATGTTTCAGGTTACAGTTAACGGTTCATTCAACTGGGAGCAGCGCATGAAGCGACTCGCCGTTGTTGGCGTCATGATGACCTTGGTTCTCGCCGGAAGCGCGTTCGCGCAAACCGACTGGCCGCAAAAGCCGGTGCGCATCGTCGTGCCCTTTCCCGCCGGAGGCGCTACCGACGTCGTCGCACGACAGATCGGGCAAAAGCTCGCCGAGAAGTGGGGCCAGGCAGTGGTCATCGATAACCGCGGGGGCGCAGGCGGCAACATCGGCGCGGAGGTCGTTGCGAAGTCGCCCGCCGACGGCTATACGCTCCTGATGACGTCGGGCAGCATCGTCACGGCGAATCAGTGGCTTTACAAGTCGTTGCCGTACAACGCCGAAAAGGATCTGGTGCCGATCACCAATGTGGCGAGCGGACCGCAGACGATCGTCGTGCATCCGGACGTTGCGGCGAAGACGCTCGCCGACCTGATCGCGATGGCGAAAGCGAAGCCGCGCGGCGTCAACTTCGGTTCGGCGGGCATCGGGTCGCAAACGCACCTTGCGGGTGAGAATTTCTTCGCCGCCGCCAACATCGACGTAACGCATGTTCCATACAAAGGGGAAGGACCCGCGCTCGCCGATCTTGTCGCGGGACAGATCCAATTCATGACCGCGAATCTCGCCGCCGCGTTGCCGTTCATTCAATCAGGTCGCTTGCGGGCGTTGGCCGTCACCTCGAAGCAGCGCAGCGCGGCACTGCCGGATGTGCCCACGGTGTCGGACACCTTGCCGGGCTTCGAGAACCTCGGCTGGTTCGGATTGATGGCGCCGGCCGGCACGCCGCAGGCGATCATCGAGAAGGTCTATGCCGATTCTGCGAAGGCGCTGAGCGACTCGGACTTGAAAACGCGTCTCGACACGCTGGGCATGATGCCGGTGGGTAATCGGCCGGAAGCGATGAAGCGCGCGATTGCCGAAGAGACGAAGCTGTGGGAAGGGATCGTGCGCGCGCGCAACTTGTCGGCGAATTGAAAGCATCGGCCGAAAGTGCAAACCTACTTTCGGCCGGTTGGCTTCCCGAAAATCGGTGGCGGAGCCACACGATTTTCGGCGGAACTACAGGAAAAAGCGAGAGTGACCGAACCATCCGACTTTCTCGATGTCACTGTTTGGCGCGGCGATGCCAGCGGCGCGCTCGCGTCGTATAGCGT